>DASQNO010000056.1:0-60493 GCA_035644935.1 Sphingomonadaceae bacterium | reverse complement strand
TTGCGGGTGCGTGATCAGCTTGACCGGGATCTCGTCCATCCGACGTTCGAAACGTCCCTTGGCGATGAAGCGCCCGCCGAAACCGGAGCGAGGCAGGTGCTCGGCGAGCCGCAGCCCCAGCCCGCCGGCGATCACAACCCCGGATGCGCCCTGCGCCAATGCGATGTCGCCCGCCACCGCGCCCACCGAAAGGCAGAACCGGTCCAGCGCCGCGGCCGCCAGGCTGTCCTCGCCGTTCAGCGCGGCGGTCCAGAGCGCCTTTTCGTCGTGGAACTGGGTCCGCCGGTCCTCGATCCGGGTCAGCGCCTCGTAGATGTTGGTCAGTCCCATGCCGGACACGACGCGCTCCACGGACACGCGGCGGTACCGCTTGCGCAGTTCGGCGAGCATCTTGTCCTCAAGCGCATCGAGCGGCGCGAAGTCGACATGGCCGCCCTCCGTTTCGATGACGTGGTAGCCGTCGCCGGTGCGAAGCAACTGCGCGACGCCAAGGCCCGTGCCCGGCCCGAGAATGCTGATCACGCCCTTGGCCGGCAGCGGCCCCTCCGGTCCGCAGACATGCTGGTACGCATCGGGGCCCAGCTGCGCCACGGCGTGGGCGACGGCGCCGAAATCGTTGACCAGCGTGTACCGGGTGGCCCCCAGTGTTCTGGGAATCAGCGCGGGGCGAATCACCCAAGGGTTGTTGGTCAGCTTGAGCACGTCGCCCTGAACGGGCCCGGCGATCGCGATCGCGGCGGCCGCCGGCAGCGGGCGGCCGGTGCGGCTGCCGAACTCCTCCCACGCGGTCTGCAGGCTGGCATGCTCGGCCGTCCGCAACGTGCACGCCTCGCCAAGAGATGTGACCTGGCCGCCGCCCGCCTCCGCGATCGCGAAGCGCGCATGGGTTCCGCCGATGTCCACTGCGACGATTTCGGTCACCGATCCTCCTGGTACCTAGCCAGCCTGACGGAAACCCGCCAACACGCTCCGCCTGGCGGCTGCGAACGCATTCCGGCTCGTGGCGGAAAAACGGCTCTGGCCGCGAAGATCTTGGTCGGAGCGACAGGATTCGAACCTGCGACCCTCACACCCCCAGTGTGATGCGCTACCGGGCTGCGCTACGCCCCGACCGAACGCGAAGCTTTAAGCATGGGGCGGGGGCAGGGCAAGCGGCCTCTGGCGGCGGCCGAAGCCCGGCGCTACACGAGTTGCGGAATGAAACGGAGAGCGCCCGCATGATCGACCCGCTCGCTTTGTCCGGCCGCGAACTCCTTCAAGCAGGCATGGACGGTCATCTGCCGCCCGCCTCCATCGCGGCGACGCTGAACTTCCGCCTGGTCGAGATCGGCGACGGCACGGCGGTGTTTGAAGGCGAACCGGGCGCGGCGCACCTCAACCCCCTGGGCTCGGTTCATGGCGGCTGGGCGCTGACCTTGATAGACAGCGCCTGCGGCTGCGCGGCGCACAGCACGCTGGACGCGGGCGTCGGCTACACGACGGTGGAGACCAAGGTGAACTTCACGCGCGCCATCCGGCCTGACGCCGGCGTGCTGCGGACGGAGGGGCGGGTGGTGGGGCGGGGGCGCACGATCATCACTGCGGAGGCGCGCATCGTCGATGCGGGCGGTCGGCTGGTCGCGCACGGCACCTCGACCCTGATGGTGCTCCCCGCGCGCTGAGCCTTCTCGTGGGCCGTTAAGGTTGCGCCGCCGTTCACCTGTGTATAGGCGCGGCCGGATATCGCGGGCGCAACGACGCCCCGCTCCACATCCAATCGGGTCCACCCAGACGCATGTTCGCCACCCCCGCCTTCGCCCAGACCGCCGCGCCCGCGGCGTCCGCGAGCCCCGCCGGCTTCATCGTCCAGATGGCGCCGCTGCTGCTGATCTTCGTTATCTTCTACTTCCTGCTGATCCGTCCGCAGCAGCGCCGCTTGAAAGCGCATCAGGCGATGATCGGCGCGGTGAAGAAGAACGACACGGTGGTCACCGGCGGCGGTCTCATCGGCAAGGTCACGCGCGTCGACGAGGCGGAGGTTGAGGTCGAGATCGCCCCCAACGTCCGCGTCAAGGCGCTCAAGGGGACGCTGACCGAGGTCCGTCCGCACGGCGCCAAGCCCGCGAACGACTAGGACGGACGCCGCCGTGCTCGATTTTCCGCGATGGAAGGTTTGGGGGATTGTCCTCCTCTGCCTGCTCGGCATCGCCTTCGCGGTTCCCAGCTTCTTTCCCGAAGCGCAAACTGCCAAATGGCCCGGCGGCGTTCCCACCGCGCGCATCAATCTCGGCCTCGACCTCAAGGGTGGCAGCCACCTGCTACTGGACGCCGATCTCGCCGACGTCACGCGCCAGCGGCTGCAGGTCAAGGAAGAGGAAGTGCGCGCCGAACTCGGCCGCGCCAAGCCGCGCGTGGAGATCGGGGACATCTCCACCAGCAACGGACGCCTGAGCTTTCTGCTGCGCAATCCGGCGCAGGCGGATGCTGCTCGGGAAGCGCTTCTGCCGCTCACCACCGGCGCGGGAATGTCGGGGCAGCGCGACTGGAACATCGAGGTCCGCGACCAGAACCTCATCGTCCTGACCCCCACCGAGGCCGGCATCCAGACCGCGATCGACCAGGCGCTGGAGACTGCCACCGACGTCGTGCGCCGCCGCATCGATCCGGAAGGCACCAAGGAAGTCACCGTCATTCGCCAAGGCGCCAACCGCATCTTGGTGCAGGTTCCCGGCCTGCAGGACCCCGCCGGCTTGAAAGCGCTGCTCGGGCAGACCGCCAAGCTCGACTTCAAGCTCGTCGACCTGACCGCCACCCCCGAACAGATCGCCGCCGGCCGCGCGCCTGTCGGCAGCCAGGTCCTGCCCTATACCGAAGGCGGCGGCGGGATCGCCGTCAAGCGGCGGGCGATGGTCACCGGCGATCAGCTCGTCAACGCCCAGCAGGCCTACGACCAAGACGGCGTGCCCGTGGTCACCATCACCTTCAACACCGCGGGTGGACGCCGTTTCGCGACCACGACGCGTGACAATGTCGGCAAGCCCTTCGCGATCATCCTCGACGATCGCGTCATTTCCGCTCCCAACATCAACGAGCCGATCCTCGGCGGCAGCGCACAAATCTCGGGCAATTTCACCGTGGAAAGCGCCAACCAGCTTGCCGTGGCGCTGCGCTCGGGCAAGTTGCCTGTCGAGCTCAAGGTGATCGAGGAGCGCACCGTCGGTCCCGACCTCGGGGCCGATTCGATCCGCCTGGGCACGATCGCCTCGATCGTCGCGATCCTCGCCGTGATGGCCTTCATGCTGATCACCTACGGCCGCTTCGGCGCGTACGCGAACATCGCGCTGATCCTCAACGCATTGATGATCCTGGGCATCATGGCGATCTTCAACGCGACGCTGACGCTGCCCGGCATCGCCGGCTTCGTGCTGACCATCGGCGCTGCGGTCGACGCCAACGTGCTGATCAACGAGCGCATCCGCGAAGAACTGCGGCGCGGGCGCAAGATCCTCGACGCGGTGGAAACGGGCTACAAGGAAGCGTCCACCGCGATTTTCGACGCCAACATCACCAACGTCATCGCCGCCTCCATCATGTTCTACTTCGGGTCGGGCCCGATCCGCGGTTTCGCGGTGGTGCTGATGATCGGCATCGTCACGTCGGTGTTCACCGCCGTCAACGTGACGCGGATGATGGTCGCGCTGTGGATGCGCCGGACGCGCCCGCGCGAGCTTCGGATATGAGCGCTGCGCGTCATCCCCGCGAAGGGCGGGACCCAAGGTCGCCGAACCCTGTCCACATGGCGCCGGCCTGGTCGCGCGATCTCCCAACATCCCGCTCTTGGGTCCCGGCTTCCGCCGGGATGACGGTTTAGCATGCGCCTTCTGAAACTCGTCCCCGACAACACCAACATAGACTTCATGCGGTGGCGCACTCTCGCGCTGGTGCTGTCGGTCCTGTTGACGGTCGCATCGATCGCGCTGGTCGCCACGCGCGGGCTCAACCTGGGCGTCGACTTCATCGGCGGTCAGCTGGTGCGCGTCACCACGGCGCAGCCGGCGAACATCGGGGCGATCCGGGGCAGCGTCAGCAACCTCGGCCTGGGCGAGGCGACGATCCAGGAATTCGGCAACGACCGCACCGTGGCGATCCGCATGCCGCTGCCGCCGGGTGACGAGGCGGCCGCCAACCGCGCCGCCGAACGCGTCAAGGGCGCGGTGCGCGCCGTGCATCCCGACGCGCGCTTCGATGCGGTGGAAACCGTGTCGGGCAAGGTTTCCGACGAACTCTACCGCTCGGGCTCGCTCGCCATCGCGCTCGCGATCCTGGGCATCGCCATCTACATCTGGTTCCGCTTCGAATGGCAGTTCGGCGTCGGCGCGATCACCACATTGATCCACGACGTCGCCATGACGCTTGGCTTCTTCGCGCTGACGCAGCTCGAATTCAATCTCAACGTCGTCGCCGCGCTGCTCGCCATCGTCGGCTACAGCCTCAACGACACGGTGGTCATCTACGACCGCATTCGCGAAAACCTGCGCAAATACCGCAAGATGGAGATCGTGCCGCTGCTCAACCTGTCGCTCAACGAAACATTGAGCCGCACGATTGTGACCTCCCTGTCGATCATGCTGGCGCTGGCGGTGCTGGTCTTCCTGGGGCCGGACGTCATCTTCGGCCTGGCCGTCTCCATTCTGCTCGGCACGTTTATCGGCACCTATTCCTCCATCTACATTTCGGCGCCGATGCTGGTGTGGCTGGGCGTCGGCCCCGACAGCTTTCTGCCGACCAATGCGGGCACGGCGGGCGCGGAGCGCGTCACCGAACGCGCGTCCTAGGTGGCGACCCGCTTCGACCGCACCGCTCCTGCATCGGGACCGGCGGTCACCGGTTTCGTCGGCCGCGGGTTCAAGGTCGACGGGGAGGTCTATGTGGGCGGGGTCAGGCTGACGCCGCTTGCCGCGGAAAGCTGGAGTCCCCCGCCGCTGGCCGATCTGACCCTCGATGACATCGACGTGCTGCTGACGTTGCAGCCCGCCCCTGAATTCCTGCTGCTCGGGACGGGCGCCGCGATGGCGCGTCCCCGGGCCGCGTTCACCGCGGCGCTGGACGCGCGCGGCATCGGCGTGGAGGCGATGGACAGCCGCGCCGCCGCCCGCGCTTGGGCCGTGCTGCGCGCCGAGGACCGCTGGATCGTCGCCGCGCTGATGCCGCTCTAGGTCCCGGCCACGATCCGCCGCAGATGCGCTTCCAGCGCCTCGGCGTTCCTCTCCCAGCTGAAGCCGTCGACCTCGCGCCGCACGGCGTGCGGATCGGGGGCTTCGTGCAGCACGTCCTTCACCGCATCCGCCACGGCCTGCGGTTCGAACGCCGCGAGCCGCCCGGCCGTGTGCGATCGCAGCGCCTCCCGCGCGCCGCCGATGTCGCCGATCACGACCGGCGTTCCGCACGCCATCGCCTCCACCCAGACATTGGCCAGCCCCTCCGAGCTCGACATCAGCAGCATGACGTCCGCCGCGCCGAGCAGCGCCGGAACCTCTGCATGCGGCAGCAGCCCGGTGAGGCGCACGCGATCGGCCAGACCCTTGGCGTCGATCAGGGCTTGAAGACGGGCCCGGTCCGGCCCGGCGCCGACGATCAACAACGTCGCGCCCGGCAGCCGGGCCGCCGCTTCCACCGCCAATGCCTGTCCCTTGCGCGGGACCAGCGCGCCGACGGTGACGATCAGCGGTCCGGCGATGCCGAGCGCGGCCTTGGCAGCCTCGCGGTCGATCGGCGCGAAGCGGTCCCGGTCGATGCCTGTGTAGTGGACGGCGATCCGCTCGGCCGGCATGCCCAGGCCCGCCATCACCTCCTTCAACGCGGCGCTGACGGCGAGCAGGCCCCCCGCCGCTCGCCCGGCCGCCAGGACCTGCGGCGCCACGCCCCCGACCTTGCCCCAATACTGGATGTCCGATCCCCGCGCCTTGACGGAAAACGGCACTCCGAGCGCTGCGGACAATCGCATCGCCGCCGGCCCGTCGGGCCAGAAGAACTGCGCATCGATGACGTCGAAGCGGAACAGCAACCGCAACTCGCGCAGCTGGGATAGCAAGGCGCGTTCGATCGCCGCGGCGGCGCCCGCGGGCCGCCCGGGGAGCGAGCGGAAGCGCGGCCGGTGCAGCGTCAAGCCCTTCCACGCCTCGCGTACGGGCAGGCCGCGCAGCGCCTTGTGACGGCTGCCCAGCGACAGCGGAAAGGGCGGCAGGCCGACCGGCGCGACGACTTCCACCTCCACACCCGCGCGGGCGGCCAGACCCAATGTCTGCTGTTCCACGAAGATGCCGAAATTGGGCCGGCTGGCGTCCGGGAACAATGTGGAGAGCGTCAGCACGCGAAGGGTCATCGGCGCGGCTTAGCCGCCCTTGGCGCGCAACGGGAGGGGTTTGCCAGTCCCTTCCGCCTCGGCTAAAACACGCGAATGCAAAATCGCCTGTATCGCTTGACCGCTCTCGCCGCGCTTGCCGCCGTTCCGCTCCTCGCCGGCTGCGCGGGCGGAGCGAAGACGCGCGCCGACACCGCCTACATTGCCCGTGACGTCGGCACGCTCTACACGTTGGGCAAGCGCCGCCTCGACAGCGGTCGTTACGAGGAAGCCGCGTTGGTGTTCGACGAGGTCGAGCGCCAGCATCCTTACTCCGACTGGGCCCGACGCGCGCAGTTGATGAGCGCCTTCTCCTACTACCTCGCCAAGAAGCACACGGAGTCGGTGCAGTCGGCGACGCGTTTCCTGTCGATCCATCCCGGCAACAAGGACGCCCCCTACGCGCTCTACCTCGTCGGCATGAACTATTACGACCAGATTACCGACGTCACGCGCGACCAGGGGATCACGCAGCAGGCGCTGACCTCGCTGGGCGAACTGATCCGCCGCTATCCCGACAGCCGCTACGCCGCGGACGCCCGGCTGAAAATCGATCTCGTCCAGGACCATCTCGCGGGCAAGGAGATGGAGATCGGCCGCTTCTACCAGCGTTCATCCAACTGGCTCGCGTCGGTGCTCCGTTTCCGTACGGTCGTCGATCAGTACCAGACCACCACCCACGCGCCCGAGGCGCTGATGCGTCTGACTGAATCGTATCTGGCGCTCGGCGTTCCGGAGGAGGCGCGCAAGGCCGCGGCGGTGCTGGGCGCGAATTACCCGGGCTCCAAGTGGTACGACCGTGCCTACCGCCTGGTGCAGGAGAAGACACCGAGGACAGCGGCGGCGACCAGCTGAGTCAGTCGTCGAAGATCAGTTCCGCGCCCGCGCCGCACGACAGAAAGGTAGGCAGGCGAGGAGTGACCGGTTCACCGGCGCCGTCACTTCCCGGCTTCTTGGGACGGCGCTTGCCGGCGGCCCTGCTTGCCAGAAGATGGTGCCAGGCTTTCACGCGATAATGCGGAAGCCCTGTGAGATCCTTGCGAAGGGTGGCGCGAAAGCGGAACGCCATGCCGATCGCTTACCAGCTTTCCCGTCGGATCGCATTCGAAAGGTTGGCGATACGATGACGCGCAGGCCCGCGTGGTTTAAGGACGGGGCGTGCTGACCCGCCTTTCCATCCGCGATGTCGTGCTGATCGAGGCGCTCGATCTGGACTTCACGACGGGCCTTGGCGTGCTCACCGGCGAAACGGGGGCGGGCAAGTCGATTCTGCTCGACGCGCTTGGCCTGGCTCTGGGTACGCGCGCGGACAGCGGATTGGTTCGCGCAGGCCAGGCGCAGGCGGTGGTCAGCGTCGCGTTCGATCTTCCCGCCGGGCACCGCGCGCTGCGGCTTCTCGACGAGCAGGGCCTCGCCCCCGACGCGGGCGAGCCGCTGGTCGTGCGCCGCATCGTCAAGGCGGACGGCGGCAGCCGCGCCTTCGTGGGTGGCGGCGCGGCGTCGGCGGGGCTGCTGCGCGAGCTTGGCGCGGCGCTGGTCGAGATTCACGGCCAGCATGACGATCGTGGGCTGCTCAACCCCCGCGGTCACCGGGCGCTGCTGGATCAGTTCGGCGTTGTCGACATCGGCCCCGTGGCGGCGGCGTGGGAGAAGTTGAGTGCGGCGCGCGCGGCGCTGCACGAGGCGCGCGCCTCGCTCGACGAAGCGCAGAGAGATCGCGACTGGCTCGAACATGCGGTGGCCGAGCTGACTGCGCTGGCCCCCGAGGCGGGCGAGGAGGACCGGCTCAGCGCCGCGCGCACCGCCATGCAGCAGGGCGCCAGGCTGACGGACGACCTTGCGGCCGTCGAGGCGCTGCTTGAAGGGTCGAACGGCGCGCTGACGCAGCTGCGGCAGGCGAGCCGTAGGCTGGATCGCATGGCGGGCGACCACCCGCTGCTCGCCGAAGCGCTGGCGGCGATGGACCGCGCCGTGATCGAGTCCGCCGAAGCCGAGGACAAGATCGCGCAAGCTGCCGAAGCGCTGTCGTTCAGCCCGGAGCGGTTGGAGGAGACGGAAACCCGCCTGTTCGAACTGCGCGCCATGGCGCGCAAGCACCGCGTGCAGCCCGACGATCTGGCCGACCTTGCTGACGAGCTCGCCGCCCGGCTGGAGGCGCTGGACGCGGGCGAGGGCGGGCTCGCCGCCTTGGACGCGGCGCTCGCGGCTGCGCAAGCCGACTACGCGCGCGAGGCGGACGCCGTGTCCGCCGTCCGGCGCGCGGCGGCGCTGCGGCTCGATGCGGCGGTCGCGGGCGAACTCGCCCCGCTCAAGCTCGACGCCGCGCGTTTCCGCACCGTGGTGGACGACGGCGAGCCGGGCCCGGCGGGCCGCGACCGTGTCGCGTTCGAGGTGTCGACCAACCCCGGCGCACCCTGGGGCCCCCTGACCAAGATCGCCTCGGGCGGCGAACTGTCGCGCTTCATCCTGGCCCTGAAGGTCGCGCTGGCGGAGGCGGGCGGCGCCGGAACGATGATCTTCGATGAGATCGACCGCGGCGTCGGCGGCGCGGTGGCGAGCGCGATCGGCGACCGGCTGCACCGGCTGGCCGAAGGCAGCCAAGTGCTGGTCGTCACGCACTCACCCCAGGTCGCCGCCCGCGCCGCGCGCCACTTTCTGATCGCCAAAAGCCACACGGGCACCGTCACCCGCACGGGCGTGCACGCACTGGACGAGGCCGAGCGGCAGGAAGAGATCGCCCGCATGCTGTCCGGCGCGCGCGTCACGGACGAAGCGCGGGCGCAGGCGGTGAAGCTGCTGGAGGCGGCGTGACGGACGCGGAAGCGACGGCGGAACTGGAGCGGCTCGCGGCCGAGATCGCCCGGCATAACGAACTCTACCACGGCCGCGACGCGCCGGAGATCTCGGACGCGGATTACGACGCGCTGGTGCGGGAAAATGCGGAGTTGGAGGCGCGCTTTCCGCATCTGGTGCGCGCGGACAGCCCGTCGCGGCAGGTCGGCGCGGCCCCCGCCGATCACCTCGCCAAGGTCGCGCACGCGCTGCCGATGCTCAGCCTCGACAATGCGTTCGCGGCCGAGGACGTGGCCGAGTTCGTCGCGCGCGTGCGGCGCTTCCTGAAGCTCGGCGAGGACGAGCCGGTGGCGCTGACCGCCGAGCCCAAGATCGACGGCCTGTCCTGCTCGCTGCGCTATGAGAGCGGTATGCTGGTGCAGGCGCTGACGCGCGGCGACGGGCGGACCGGCGAGAACGTCACGGAGAACGTCCGGCACATCCAAGACATCCCGCAAACGCTGGCCGGCGACGCCCCGCCCGTGTTCGAGGTGCGGGGCGAGGTGTACATGAGCAAGGCCGACTTCGTCGCGCTCAACGCCCGCATGCTGGCGGAAATGGAGGACGACCCCGCCAAGGCGCGCCAGTTCGCCAACCCCCGCAACGCCGCCGCCGGGTCGCTCCGGCAGAAGGACGCGGCGGTGACCGCCGAACGCCCCTTGCGCTTCCTGGCGCACGGCTGGGGCGAGGCATCGGCGCTGCCGGGCGACACGCAGATCGCGGTGATGGCGCGGATTGCCGCCTGGGGCCTGCCCGTGTCGGACCAGCTCGGCGTCTTCGCGGGCATCGACGCGCTCCTCGCCCACTACGCCGCGATCGAGAGGGGCCGGGCCGACCTGCCGTTCGACATCGACGGCGTCGTGTACAAGCTTGACCGGCTCGATTGGCAGGCGCGACTGGGGCACGTCGGCAAGGCGCCGCGCTGGGCGCTGGCGCACAAGTTCCCGGCCGAACGCGCGCAGACGACGCTGGCGGCGATCGACATCCAAGTCGGGCGCACGGGCTCGCTGACCCCCGTCGCGCGGCTCGTTCCCGTGACCGTGGGCGGCGTCACCGTTACCAACGCGACGCTGCACAATGAGGACGAGATCGGACGGCTGGGCGTCCGCCCCGGCGACCGCGTCGTGCTGCAGCGCGCGGGCGACGTCATCCCCCAGATCGTCGAATGCCTGACTCGCGACGAGGATCGCCCGCCTTACGTCTTCCCGCAAACCTGCCCCGACTGCGGCTCGGCGGCTGAACGCGAGGCCGGTGCGGTGGTGCGCCGCTGCACCGGCGGGCTGATTTGTCCCGCGCAGCGCGTCGAACGGCTGCGTCACTTCGTGTCGCGCCACGCGCTGGACATTGAGGGCCTCGGCGAAACGCTGATCAACGCCTTCTTCCGCGACGGGCTCGTCCACGCCCCCGCCGACATCTTCCGCCTGACCGAGGACCAGCTCCGCTCGCGCAAGAAGGACGGCAGCGTCTGGGCCGCCAACCTCGTGCGCGCCATCGCCGACAAGCGCACGCCCCCGCTCGACCGCTTCCTGTTCGCCCTCGGCATCCGGCACGTCGGCGAGATCACCGCGCGGGATCTGGCGCGGCGCTATGCGACGTGGGAGGCTTTCGCCGACATGCTGGCGCGCGCGGTGGCGCACCGGGGCGCGGCGACGCCTGCCATCGGCGAGACCGACGACAAATTCCGCCGCCGGCTGGCCGGCGAACTGGCCGCGATCGTCGAAACGCCGGGCGTCGGACCCGAGGTCGCGGACGCGCTGGTCGATTTCTTCGCCGAGGCGCACAACGCCGACGCAGTGCGGGACCTGCTGAGCCACGTCGAGGTCCAGCCCGTGATCCACCGCACGCGCGAATCGCCGGTGACCGGCAAGACCCTCGTCTTCACCGGCTCGCTCGAAACGCTGTCGCGCGACGAGGCCAAGGCGCAGGCGGAGGCGCTCGGCGCGAAGGTTGCGGCGTCCGTGTCGGCGAAGACCGACCTTGTGATCGCAGGCCCCGGCGCGGGCTCCAAGCTCAACAAGGCGGCGGAACTCGGCATCGAAGTCATCGACGAGGCCGCGTGGGCGCGGATCGTCGCCGAGGCGTGACCGGCACGCGATTTTGAGCTAAAGTATGAGGCACAAGGAGGTCTGCCATGCGCATTTCCATGTTCCTGCTCGTCGCGGCGACGCCGATGGCCGTGGTGTTGGCGGCACCGGCACAATCAATCTCAAGAACGTCTGTCGCCGCCATCCCCGGAAAGACCTGCAAGCCGCTGTCGCCGCAATGGGCGCGCGGGGCCGACGGCGCGTTCCTGCGCGATCCCAGCCAGCCCGTCCAGTTCGACCTGCATCAGGCGGTGGCGCGGTCGGTGGACGGATGCCCCGTGCCCGCGATCCTGCGCCGGGACGTCGACGAAACCCGGGCACGCAACGTGACGCCCGATCGCGGCGCGGTGCGGCTGCTCGTGCGCTAAGCAGGCGAGTCTAGAGCTTGCGCAGCACCAGCGTCGGCCAGTCGCCGCGCACATGGCGGCGTTCGGGCGTGACGCCGACCGCGCGGTACGCCGCCTCGACCGCGTCCGCCTGACGGCCCAGCAGGCCCGCCAGCATCAGCGTTCCGCCCGGCGCCAGCGCGGCGCCGAAGTCCTCCGCCATCTCGATCAGCGGCCCCGCCAGGATGTTGGCGATCAGCAGGTCGAAGGGCGCGCGGTCCCGCAGCTCGGGCGCGTCCGTACCGTCCGCGACGACCAGCAGGATCTCGCCGGCGCCCGTTCCCAGCGGCACGCCGTTGACGTGCGCGTTGACCGCGCTGACGTCGACGGAGATCGGGTCGATGTCGGACCCGATGACGCGCGCGTCCGGCCACAGGCGGTGCGCGGCGAAGGCGAGCAGGCCGGTACCCGTGCCGATGTCCGCGATGTTGGCGAAGCGATGCGCGGCGGCGAGCTCGTCCAGTGCATGGAGGCAGCCCGCCGTGGTCTCGTGATGTCCCGTCCCGAACGCGCGGCCCGCGTCGATCTCGAACGCCACCGCGCCGGGCGGCACGTCGTCGCGGTGCGCCGGCGTGTGGACGTAAAAGCGCCCGGCGCGCACCGGCGCCATGCCGCGCTGGCTCGCGGTGACCCAATCCTCGTCGCCCAGCGCCTCCAGCGTACCGGGCGCGTCACCCGCCACCAGCGCGCGAACGCGGTCCAGCACCTCGGCGTCGGGCTCGCCCTCGAAATAAGCGGACAGCGTCCATGCGTCCGGCCGGTCCGGGTCCGGCTCGTTGGTCATCAGCACGGGCGCGGGTTCGACGCC
The DNA here is from genome assembly GCA_035644935.1 of Sphingomonadaceae bacterium. Lineage (GTDB taxonomy): Bacteria > Pseudomonadota > Alphaproteobacteria > Sphingomonadales > Sphingomonadaceae > CADCVW01. Next base: position 48,004 of record DASQNO010000056.1, on the reverse strand, counting down.
GGGCAGGGGATCGTCGGCCAGCGCGATCGCCTCCGCCTCCGCCCGGGTGCAGGGCAGCGTCAGCTTCCAACTCGCCGCGGACTGCGTTCGCCAGCTAGCGGACATAGCTCGCCCCGTTGATGTCGAGCACCGCGCCCGTCATCGAAGCCGGCGCGTCCGTCGCCAGCCACGCGACGGTGCGGCCGACCTCCTCCGGGTCGGCGACGCGGCCCAGCGGGATGTCGGCCAGCAATTTGTCGCCGCCGCGGCTGGCAAGATAGTCCTCCGCCATTCCCGTCATCGTGAACCCCGGGCAAACGGCGAAGGCGAGCACGCCGCCGGGGGCGTAGGCGCGGGCGATCGTCTTGGTCATCGCCACCATGCCCGCCTTGGACGCGGCATAATGCCAGTGCGCGGGCGAATCGCCGCGATAGGCGGCCCGGCTGGCGACGTTGACGATGCGCCCGACGCCGCGCTCCCCAAAGTGCAGCACGGCGAGCCGGCACAATTCCGCCGACGCGGTGAGGTTCACCGTCATCGTGCGTTCCCACGAGGCCAGCCACGCGTCGTGCCCGTCGTCGATCGGCGCGGCTTCGAACACGCCTGCATTGTTGATCAGGACGTCGATGCGGCCGCCCAGCCGCTCCAGCGCCTCGTTCCACAGGGCGGGAGCGGCGCCGGCTTGCGACAGGTCGGCGGCGATGCGCCCGTCGCCCGTGCTGGTGGCGTGGCCGACGACGTTGTGGCCGGGCAGCGCATCCACGATGGCGGCGCCGATGCCGCGGCTGCTGCCGGTGACGAGGATGTTGAGGGACATGGCCCGCGCCTAGCAGGGACATCCGCGGATGGGGAGAGGGGCCCTGAGTAACCCCGGTTGCTTGCAACGGGTGGCGGGGGTCCTAAGAGGATGCCAAACTGCCAGGATTATCTCCATGCACCGCAACACCGCCCGCCCGCTCTCCCCGCACCTCACGATCTGGCGCTGGGGGCCGCACATGGCGGTGTCCATCCTCAACCGCGTGACCGGCGTCGGTCTCAGCATCGTCGGCGCCGCCGGGTTCGTGTGGTGGCTTGTCGCCGCCGCCACCGGCGCGGAGGCTTATAACAGCTTCCTGGACGTCGCCACGAGCTGGCTCGGCATCCTGGTCGGCGTCGGGCTGACCTGGGCGCTGGTGTTCCACACCGGTGGCGGCATTCGGCACTACGTGTTGGACATCGGCGCGGGGTACGAACTGCGGACGAACCGGCGCTGGTCGTGGATCACGATCATCGGTTCCTTCGTGGTCACCGCCGCGATCTGGGCCTACATCTTGGGAGTGAAATAATGGGCACTGGCACGGGGATCGGCCGCGTCCGGGGGCTGGGGTCCTCCGGCGTCGGTGGCGCGCACTGGGCGACCGAGCGCATGATCAGCCTGGCGACCCTGCCGCTGTTCGTCTGGTTCGTGGTCTCGCTGCTCCGCCTGCCCGACATGAGCCACACCACGGTGGTCAACTGGCTGAGCTCCCCGTTCAACGCAGTGCTGATGGTGCTGCTGATCGCCACCACCTTCGTGCACTTGAAACAGGGCATGCAGGTCGTACTTGACGATTACGTCCACGACGAAGGGACGCGGGTTCTGTCCAACGTCGCGCTGGTTTTCCTGTCCGTCGCCGGTGGCGCCGCCGCCATCTTCGCCGTCCTTCAGATCGCCTTTCGCGGAACCGCCAACTAGATGTCCCAAACCTCGCAAAACACGTCGTCCGAAAAAGCCGCCTACAAGATCATCGACCACAGCTACGACGTCGTCGTCGTCGGCGCGGGCGGATCGGGCCTGCGCGCCACCATGGGCGCGGCCGGCGCCGGGCTGAAGACCGCCTGCGTCACCAAGCTGTTCCCGACGCGCAGCCACACGGTCGCGGCGCAGGGCGGCATCGCCGCTGCGCTGGGCAACATGGGTCCGGACCACTGGACCTGGCACATGTACGACACCGTCAAGGGGTCCGACTGGCTCGGCGACCAGGACGCAATCGAATATCTGTGCCGTGAGGCGCCGGCCGCCGTGTACGAGCTGGAGCATGCCGGCGTGCCGTTCAGCCGCACCAAGGAAGGCAAGATCTACCAGCGCGCCTTCGGCGGCATGACGCAGGCAATGGGCGAAGGCCCGCCGGCGCAGCGCACCTGCGCCGCCGCCGACCGCACCGGGCACGCGATGCTGCATTCGCTCTATCAGCAGAGCCTGAAGTACGACGCCGACTTCTACATTGAATATTTCGCGCTCGACCTCATCATGGAGGAAACGCCCGACGGGCCCGTCTGCCGCGGCTTGATTGCCTTGTGCATGGACGACGGTTCCATCCACCGTTTCCGTGCGCATTCGGTGGTGCTCGCCACTGGCGGCTACGGCCGTTGCTACTTCTCGGCGACCTCCGCGCACAGCTGCACTGGGGACGGCAACGCGATGGTGCTGCGCGCTGGTCTGCCGCTGCAGGACATGGAGTTCGTCCAGTTCCACCCGACCGGCATCTATGGCGCTGGCGTGCTCATCACCGAAGGCGCGCGCGGGGAGGGGGGCTACCTCACCAATTCCGAAGGCGAGCGGTTCATGGAACGCTACGCCCCGTCCGCCAAGGACCTCGCCTCGCGCGACGTCGTCTCGCGCTCGATGGCGATGGAAATCCGCGAAGGCCGCGGCGTCGGCAAGGAGAAGGACCATATCTACCTTCACCTCGACCATATCGACGGCGCGATCCTGGCGGAGCGGCTGCCCGGCATTTCGGAAACCGCCAAGGTCTTCGCCAACGTCGATCTTACGCGCGCGCCCATCCCGGTGTCGCCCACCGTCCACTACAACATGGGCGGCATCCCCTGTAATTATCACGGCGAGGTCGTGACGCTGAAGAACGGCGACCCGGACTCGGTCGTCCCCGGCCTGTTCGCGCTCGGCGAGGCGGCGTGCGTTTCGGTTCACGGCGCCAACCGCCTGGGCTCCAACAGCCTGATCGACCTCGTCGTGTTCGGCCGCGCCACCGGCCACCGCTTGGCCGAGATCATCAAGCCCGGCACCGCGCACAAGCCGCTGCCGCCGGGGAGCGAAATTCCTGCGCTCACGCGCCTGGACCACTTCCGCCAGGCCAAGGGCAGCACGCCGAGCGCGATCATTCGCGGCCGCATGCAACGCATTATGCAGCGCGACTGCGCCGTGTTCCGCACGGACAAGACGCTGGGGGAAGGCGTGGTCGCGATCGACGAGATCTACGGCCAGCTGGCCGACGTCGGCATCACCGACCGCTCGCTGATCTGGAACACCGATCTGGTCGAGACGCTCGAGCTCGACAACATGCTGAGCCAGGCTGTGGTCACCATGCACTCCGCCGCCAACCGCAAGGAATCCCGCGGCGCGCACATGCACGAGGACTACCCGACGCGCGACGACGCCAACTGGATGAAGCACACGGTCAGCTGGTTCGACGGCTGGGCCGGCAAGCGCGGCAAGGTCGCGATCGACTACCGCCCGGTGCACGAATACACGCTCACCGACGAGGTCCAGTACATCAAGCCCAAGGCGCGGGTGTACTGATGGCCATCCCGGCCGGCGTGATCGCCACGGCGGCGCAGGCAATGCGTGACCCGCTGGTGCGCGACACGGCGCGGACGGTGTTCGGCTGGCTCAAGCAGCAGCGCAGCGGCGGCGTAACCGAGCATGCGCCTGCCGTCGACGCGGCCGCATTGCTCGCCGACGTGCCGACGCGCGCGGACCTGGCGCTGGCGCTGGCGCAGCTGGAGGTGCGGATCGCCCAGGCGGAGCGTCGGTGCGTTCGGACGATCGTGGGGGGATTGCTGCTATCCACCGTGTTGCTGTCGGGCGCGATCATCCTGACTTGAGTTGTTCAGCGGCGTAGGAAGCCCAAGTTCTGGCAAGCCAAAGACGATCAACGCCGCCGGTACGCCTCTCGCCGATGCGCAACCCTGACGACGATGATGGTCACCCGCTCGTCCTCGATCCGTGCGATGACGCGGTAGTCGCCGAAGCGATAGCGCCAGTAGCCCGACCATTCGCCAGACAGCGGGTTGCCGATCGCGCGCGCGTCGGCGAGGCTTGCGATCCGGGTTTCGAGCGTGCGGACGATGCGCGCCGCCGTCTCGCGCCCCAGACCTTCCAGTTCCTTTTGCGCGTGCCGCTCGAACTCAATCGCCCAGGCCAAGTTCGGCCTTCACCTGCTCGAGCGGGGTGCCGTCCCCCGGCTTGAAGTCGCGCATGCGCTCTTCGGCCAGGAAATAGTCCTCCATGTCCTCGATATACTCTTCGATCGCCGCGCGCGCGTAGAACGTCTTCGTCCGACCGGTCTTGGCGGCCAGCGCGGCCAGGCGCTCCTCAAGAGCAGGGTCGAGGCGGATCGCTAACATGGCTCGTTTCTACCCTCGCTATACGCGTATTGCAAGATTCTCGACCTCCGCCGAACGGGCCACTCAGGGACATCTTACGCCCCCGAAAGACTCGCTGTCCTACACGCCTCCTGTCTGCCATGCTCTCCCGGCGGCTGAGTCGAACCCCACCCGCCGGGCTCTTTGCTTTCGTTGATTCTCGCTTCGGCGGCAGTCCGCCCCGACCATCCAGTCGGACAAAAGGCTTCCACACTAGGAACTTCGCGAACTTCGCCCGGCCGACGCTGACCGGCGACGTCGGTCGGGACCGCGGCTGAAGCGCGCAAACCGCGCCGGCGGAGCGCGTTCCTTGGCAAAAGCTCACGCTTTGCTCATGCCGCTCACCTCTTCCGGCGCTAGGGCAGACATCAGATCGACCCCCATCCAAGGATAACCCATGGCCCTGTTATCGACCGACCGCACGCCGGGCTTTAAGCTGGCCTTGGCCATTCTCATCAGCGTCATTCTCGCGGTGCCGCTGGCCGTCGTCTGGGGCCTCCTCTCCGACCGGCAGGCGCAATCGGAGACGGCGCGGGCGTCGATTGCGGAAGGATGGGGCGGGCCGCAATTGATCGCCGGGCCGCTGCTCGTTGTGCCCTATCTGGAAACGGTCAGCGAGACCGTGGTCGAGACCGGTCAGCAGGTAACCCGTGCGCGGCAGGTGTGGCGCGAGCTCAAGCTGGCGCCGGAAAGCGTCAACCTCGAAACGCTGGTCGCGCCCGAGCGGCGGCAGCGGTCGATCTACGAGGCGGTCGTCTATCAGGCGAGCGTCAGGGGCGGTGCGCGCTTCGCGCTGCCGCGCGACCTCGCCCGCTTCGGCGTCACGGTCGACGAACTCGCGCTCGACCGCGCCGAATTGCGCTTCGGCCTGTCCGACGCGCGCGGGTTGGTCGGCGCTCCGCCGGCGGTCGTGGTCGACGGCCGCGCGCTGGCCCTGCACCCGGGCGGCGGCACGTCGGAGACGGGCGGGTCGGGGTTCTTCTCCTTCGCGGATGCGAACGCGTTGCGCGCAGGGCCAATGAACGCGCAGTTCGTGTTCACCTTCCGCGGCAACGGCTGGCTCGCCATGCAGCCCAACGCCGGCGACACGCGCTGGCGCGTGCGGTCGAGCTGGGCGCACCCGAGCTTCGGCGGCGGCTTCCTTCCCGTCACGCGGCAGGTGGGCCCGCGCGGCTTCGACGCGGCGTGGCGCGTCGGCAACCTCGCGCTGGGCCGCTCGCTCGTGACGACGCAGGATGCCGGCGACCCCCGCGCACGACCCGCGGGCGCCGGGCAAGCCGCGCCCGGCCCGCAGGAGGCGCGCATCGACCTGACGCAGCCGGTCGATATCTACGCGCAGGTCAACCGCGCGACCAAATACGGCTTCCTGTTCATCGGCTTCACCTTCCTCGCCTTCCTGCTGTTCGACATCATCGGCGGCGTGCGCGTGTCCTCCGTCGAATATCTGATGGTCGGCGCCGGTCTGATCCTGTTCTTCGTGCTGCTGCTGGCGTTCAGCGAAGTGATCGGCTTCACCGCCGCCTACCTCGTCGCGTCCGCCGCGATCGTCGGCCTGCTCACCGCCTACAGCGCCGCGGTGCTCAAGAGCTGGCGGCGCGCGGGGTTCATCGCAGGGCTGCTCGGCGCGCTGTACGTGGTGCTCTACATCCTGCTCAGCCTTGAGGCCTACTCGCTGCTGATCGGCTCCCTGATGCTCTTCGCCGCGCTCGCCGGGGTCATGTATCTCACCCGCAACCTCGACTGGGCCCGCGGCCGGGGCGAGGCTTCCGAAGCGGAGGCCGCGTGAGGCCTGCCGTTACCCGAAGTTGTGCTTGTACCGCAGCAGCATCGAGCGCGGCTGGAACCGCTCGCGCGCCTCGAAGATCACCGGCACCGGATTGCTGCGGTCCGGGTCGAAGAACGTCCGGAAACGGCGGAACGGGTTGTTGAGGACGTTGTCCACGGACAGCGTCAGCGTGCTGCTCGCGGTGGGACGATATTCGGCGAAGACGTTGACCCGCCGCTCGCCCGAGTTCGGCTCGTCGATCTCGTTGCGGCGAAAGAAGGGGCGGCGGGGCTGCGCGTAATAGCCCAGGCCATAGGCGTAGCGGCCGAGATCCTGGCGATAGTTGAGGTTGAAGTCCCAGTGCAGCGCGCCGCTGAACCGTCGGTCTTCGCCGGTATACGGATCGCGCACGGCCGTACGCTGGCCAAGCACGTTGAAGTTGAGGCGACCTCCCTTGATCCCGAACCCGCCCAGCGGCGCATCGATCGTCAGGTTGGCGAACGCCTTGCGGCCCATGCCGAGATTGCCCGGCGCGTCGAAGCCTTCGGGCGTCGGAACGCGATCCTGGAGCAGCGAGATATGATCGTAGCCGAGTTCCAGCTTGGCCGTGCCGTCCTTCAAGATCGGGCGGTCGATCGTCAGCAGCGTCACCCACGCCCGCTGGGGCAGCAGCTCGGCGTTGCCCGCGTCGATGCGGTCGTTGGTGAGCTCGGCGGCGGAAATGAAGTCGTTGAAGTCGAGCTGCGCGACCGTGCGCTTGACGCTGAGCTGCGCATGCCACGACCTGCCCGGCCGCCAGTCCAGCGTCAGCGACGGCTTGAGGAAACGCAAGCTGCGCTCCGCTTCCGTGTCGCCCGTGACGGTCAGGCGCGACGCCTCGAACGTCAGCCCGGCATCGACGCGCAGGTTGGGCGCCAGCTTGCGGCCGGCATTGACGAACGCCTCGCCGCGATACTCCTCGACCTTCGCCTGATCGACGGGCAGGTCGATCCGCGTCCGCGCGCCGCCTTCGCCGATCCCGAACAGCTGGACGTCGCTGTCCAGGCTGTTGAGCGCGCCTTCCGCCCCGACCTCGACGCTCCAGCCCCGCAGGTTGCCGCGCGACCAGAGCAGCCGCGCCACCGTCTCGTTGCGCTGATTGTCGGAGCTTTGCGCGAAACCGCCGATCACCCCGCCCCCGACGCGGTTAAGCGACACGTCGCTGCTGTCGCGGTGGCGGCGCGTCGCCAGCCCGATCAGCTTGACCCCGCCGCCCCACAAGGGGCGCGTAACGTCGCCGCCGACTTCGTAGTCGCGCGCCTTGCTGTCCTGCGACAGGCGGTCGTCGCGCACCGGTCCGCTCAGGGGAAAAACGTCGTTGTCCTGGTTCAGCTTGAAGTGATTGTCCGCGACGCGGAAGTTCAGATGGGCGGTACGGTTCTCACCAGCTTCGTGCGCCCATGATCCCGACAGGCTGCCGCCCTGTTCGCGACCGTCGTTGAACTTCTCGCGCAGCTCCAGCCGCTCGCCCGTCGCAATCCGCGTAACCACGTCGGTGCCGCGCTCCGGAAAGCGGAAGCGGTCGAAGGCTCCGGCAAGGTTGAACGTGGACTCGCCGCGCTTCGTCAAAACGGACAGGCTGCCGGACGGGCTGACCTGGCCCGTGAACGCGCGTTGCAGCGCCGCGCTTGCGGTGCCGGACAATCCGCCGGCGCTGTTCAGCACAACGTTCACGACCTGCGCCCGCCCAGCGAACTCGCTGCCGAACAGGTCGCCCGATCCGATCTCCACCCGCGTCACCCGGCTCGCGGGGATTCGCGATAGGATCGTGTCGATCGATTCGGACTTGGAGGTGGGGCGCGCGCCGTTGATCACAACATTGCCCGCCGCGCCGCCGAACCCGCGCACGTCGCTGTTGCCGCTTTCCATGCTGAAGCCGGGCACGCGCCGGACGATGTCCAGCGCGGTGGAGGGCGCGAACCGCTGAAAATAGGCGGCTTCGTAGAAGGTGCGCTCGCCCGACCGGGGGCCGCTTTGCGTCGGGTCGGTGTCGGACGGCGGGGCCGTCTGCGCCGTGGCCGTCGCGCTGGCGAGTGCCGCGTACAGGCCGATCCCGACCGCGCCATGGGTGAACCGCGGTTTCAACGTCAAAGCCCCCAAAGCACTGTTCCGTCGACTCGTGCCGTTCGGAAGGGCGCGCGTTAGCCTGGGCTTGGCGAGGGTTGCGCCTCCTAATCTACGAACCGGTGAATCGGAGCGACGAACGACGCTCCGCCTGCCGAGCGCCTTTTCACGTGCTTGCTAACGCATGTGACAGATCGTGGTTGTTCCCCTGCGGCTCCTCTCCTAGATCAAGGAGGACACGTCAGGTGAACCGATGGCCGAATTCTTTCTCCCCAAGAACAGCAAGATCAACAACAAGCCGCGCAAGCACGCGGCGCCCGAAGGCGCGGGCACGAACATCAAGATGTTCAAGATCTACCGCTACGATCCCGAAAACGGCGGCAATCCGCGCTACGACACGTTCGCCGTCGACATGGACGAATGCGGGCCGATGGTGCTGGACGCGCTGATCAAGATCAAGGCGACGCAGGACGCCTCGCTGACCTTCCGCCGCTCCTGCCGCGAGGGGATCTGCGGGTCCTGCTCGATGAACATCGACGGCACCAACACGCTGGCCTGCACCAAGGCGTGCGCGGAGGTGAAGGGCGAGGTGCGCATCACGCCGCTGCCGCACATGGACGTGGTCAAGGACCTGGTGCCCGATTTCACGCACTTTTACGCGCAGTACGCGTCGATCAAGCCGTGGCTGCAGACGGTGACGCCCGCGCCTTCGGACAAGGAGCGGCTGCAGAGCCCTGAAGATCGTCACAAGCTCGACGGCCTTTACGAATGCATCTTGTGTGCCTGCTGCTCGTCGTCGTGCCCCAGCTACTGGTGGAACTCCGATCGCTTCCTGGGGCCGGCGATCCTGTTGCAGGCCTATCGCTGGCTAGCCGACAGCCGCGACGAGATGACCGGCGAGCGGCTCGACGAGTTGGAGGACCCCTTTCGCCTGTATCGCTGCCACACGATCATGAACTGCGCGAACGTCTGCCCCAAGGGGCTGAACCCGGCCAAGGCGATCGCCGAGACCAAGAAGATGCTGGTCGAACGCGCGGTCTGACCGGTTCCCCTCCTGCTTGCGGGAGGAGCCAGGGGTGGGCATAGCCCGGCTCCGCATCGCGGACCGGCCCCAACCCCGTCCCCTCCCGAAAGCGGGAGGGGGGATGATCTATGCACCCCGCCATCATTCACGCGCCCGATCCGGCGAACCCCGGCTGGTTCACATGGGACCTTCGGGATCCGACGCGCTTCAATGGCGCGCTGGGCCGCATGATCGTTCAGCCCGCCGGCCCGAACCGCGGCCGCGTGCGCATCCTGCCGGAGCATGGACAGAGCAATTTGGGCGATGCTGTGCATGGCGGCGCGATCCTGTCGCTGATCGACGTGGCGCTGTTCGCGGGCGGGCACATGGCGGGGATGAGCGACACGGACGCGGTGACGCTTGACCTCCAGACGCACTTCATCGCCGCCGGACGGCTCGGCGTCCCGCTGGACGCGGAAGTCGAACTGCTGTGCGAGACGGGCCGCCTTATCTTCCTTCGCGGAACCGTGGTTCAGGGCGAGGAGACCGTAGCCGCGTTCGGCGGCACGTTGCGCAAGATCAGGCCCCGGTGAGCGGGCCGTGACCGCCGTTCTCGACCGTTACCATGCGCTGGTCGCGGGCGGCGAGCTTCGCCCCGACCCTGATCAGCAGGTGGCTGCCATTGTGCTGAATGAGCTGGCGACGTCGCTCGCCCGGCCCGCGCCCGGGCTGTTTGCGCGCCTGACTGGCCGCAAGCGCCCGCGCCCGTGCGGCGTCTACCTGTGGGGCGGCGTAGGACGCGGCAAATCGATGCTGATGGACTTGGCCTTCGAGCAGATCGACGCGCGCCCCAAGCGCCGCGTCCACTTTCACGAATTCATGCTGGAGGTTCACGCCCGGCTCCGCATAGCACGCCAGGGTAATCCCGGTGACCCCATCCCGACCGTTGTGGAGGCGATCGCGGCGCAGGCCAGGCTGCTCGCGTTCGACGAGATGGTGATCAACAACAGCGCGGATGCGATGATCCTGTCGCGGCTGTTCACGCAGCTGTTGGACGCCGGCGTCACGGTGGTGACCACGTCCAACAGGCCACCCGCCGACCTCTACAAGGACGGTCTCAATCGCGAGCTTTTCCTGCCCTTCATCGCACTCCTGGAAAGCCGCCTGCGCGTGGTCGGCCTGAACGGCCCTTGCGACTACCGGCTGCAGCGGCTGGCGGGCCTCGCCACCTGGCACGTCCCCAACGGCCCCGCCGCCACCGCTGCCTTGTCGGACGCCTTCTTCCGCCTCACCGACTTTCCCGTGGAGGACCGCGCCAACGTGCCTTCCGAAAACCTCGAGGTCGGCGGCGGGCGGACGCTGCGCGTGCCAAAGAGCCTCAAGGGTGTCGCGGTGTTCTCGTTCAAGCGGCTGTGTGGGGAGGCGCGGGGAGCTGCGGACTATCTCGCCATCGCCAGGCGCTTTCACACCGTGATACTCGTCGGCATCCCGCGCCTCGGCCCGGAAATGCGCAACGAGGCCGCGCGCTTTGTGACGCTGACCGACGCCTTGTACGAGCACAAAGTCAAGCTGCTCGCCGCCGCCGATGCGCAGCCGGACTTGCTGTACACGAGCGGTACGGGCGCGTTCGAGTTTGAACGTACGGCGTCGCGGCTTATGGAAATGCGGAGCGAAGCCTATTTGGCCGCGGGCCACGGCACGGACGCGTCCTGAGGCGAAGCGGGCTGGTTGCCCGGAGCCGCACCCCCGTCTAAGCGCTTGCCAACTTCCTCTCTGCCAAGGATCCAGCCCCACATGGCCCGCCCCAAGATCGCGCTTATCGGTTCCGGAATGATCGGCGGCACGCTCGCCCACCTCGCCGCCATGCGCGAGCTTGGCGACATCGTGCTGTTCGACATCGCCGAAGGCGTGCCGCAGGGCAAGGCGCTGGACATCGCGCAGTCGGGTCCTGTTGACGGTTTCGATGCCGATATGCGCGGCGCCACGGACTATGCCGACATCGCCGGCGCCGACGTGTGCATCGTCACCGCGGGCGTCGCGCGCAAGCCGGGCATGAGCCGCGATGACCTGATCGGCATCAACCTCAAGGTCATGAACGCGGTGGGCGAGGGCATCAAGACGCATGCCCCGAACGCCTTCGTGATCTGCATCACCAACCCGCTGGACGCGATGGTGTGGGCGCTGCGCGAGTTCTCGCAGCTTCCGCACCACATGGTCGTCGGCATGGCGGGCGTGCTCGACAGTGCGCGCTTTCGCCATTTCCTCGCGCAAGAGTTCAAGGTGTCGGTCGAGGACGTCACCGCCTTCGTGCTCGGCGGCCATGGCGACACGATGGTGCCGGTGGTGGAATATTCCACCGTCGCGGGCATTCCGATCCCCGACCTCATCAAGATGGGTTGGTCGACGCAGGAAGCGATCGACGTTATCGTCACCCGCACCCGCAACGGCGGTGGTGAGATCGTCGGGTTGTTGAAGACAGGCAGTGCCTTCTACGCGCCTGCGACCAGTGCCATCGCAATGGCGGAGAGCTTCCTTAAGGACAAGAAACGCGTGCTGCCCGCCGCGGCGCACCTGACCGGGCAATACGGGCAGGACGACCTGTACGTCGGCGTGCCGGTGGTCATCGGCGCGGGCGGCGTCGAGCGGATCGTGGAGATCGAACTCAACGAAGGCGCGCGGGCGAACTTCGATACGTCGGTCGCGGCGGTCAAGGAACTGCTGGAGGCGTGCAGAAAGATCGACGAAAGCCTTATTCAGTGACGCTGCCGGTGGTATTGCTCGCCCTCGCCGGAACTGCCGCCCAAGCGCCGTCCGGTGAGGGCAGCGCGCCCGCGATCGAATCCGTGCTTTCGGGAGCCAGAGCTTGCGCAACGGGCAAGTTGACGCAGGAAAGAATGGCGGAGCGCCTAGCGGTGGCGGACTGGAAGCCGGGAGCGATACACCAGCCTCGACCCACGATGACGATGAAGGCCTACCACCGCGGTGAAGTGACTCTCTACTACTTCACGTCCAAACCGATGACCCAATGCATTGTTCGCGCCGCCACGGGCAAGCACTTCCCCGTCGACAAGCTGATGGCGGGGCTAAGCTTGGAATTCGGCAAGTCGCCTAAAGTCGACGCGCCGGGGAGACGGTACCTTTACCCGCTACCCCGCCTCGACATACTGACGTTGCAGATCAAGTCAGACGCCGAGGAGCCGCACGTCGAACTCCGCGTCGTTCACTAGCCGAACTGGAAACTCATGAGCATTCTCGTCAACGCGAACACGCGCGTCATCACCCAGGGCATGACCGGTGAGACCGGCACCTTCCACACGCAGCAGGCGCTGGCCTACGGTACCAAGATGGTCGGCGGCGTCACGCCCGGCAAAGGCGGGACCACGCATATCGACCTGCCCGTGTTCGACACGGTCGCCGAGGCCGTCATCAAGACCGGCGCCGACGCCACTGTCGTCTACGTGCCGCCGCCCTTCGCCGCCGACTCGATCCTGGAGGCGATCGACGCGGAGGTGCCGCTGATCGTCTGCATCACCGAAGGCATTCCGGTGCTCGACATGGTCAAGGTCAAGCGCGCGCTGTCCGGGTCCAAGTCGCGGTTGATCGGACCCAACTGCCCCGGCGTGCTGACGCCGAACGAATGCAAGATCGGCATCATGCCCGGCTCGATCTTCTCGAAAGGCAGCGTCGGCGTCGTCTCGCGCTCGGGAACGCTGACCTACGAGGCCGTGCACCAGACGACTAACGCGGGTCTCGGCCAGACGACGGCCGTCGGCATCGGCGGCGATCCGGTCAACGGCACCAACTTCATCGACGTGCTCGAACTCTTCCTGGCTGACGACGCGACTCAGAGCATCATCATGATCGGCGAGATCGGCGGCTCGGCCGAGGAAGACGCGGCGCAATTTCTGGCGGACGAGGCCAAGCGCGGCCGGTCCAAGCCGACTGTCGGCTTCATCGCCGGGCTGACCGCGCCTCCGGGGCGGCGCATGGGCCATGCCGGCGCGATCGTGTCGGGCGGCAAGGGCGGCGCCGAGGACAAGATCGCGGCGATGCAGGCCGCTGGCGTCACGGTCTCGCCGAGCCCGGCGGAACTCGGGACCACACTGGCCACGCTTTTGAAGGGGTGAAACTTCACGTCATCCCGGCGTAGGTCGGGATCTCGGTGAGGGGGCCAGTACGCGCTTTACCCGCTGAGATCCCGGCCTTCGCCGGGATGACGTCTAAGGGTTGATCGCCTATGTATCGGTCGGATGCACCCGACCAGCGTAGAGTAGCCAGCAGCATGGACATCTTCGAAACCGAACGCGAAACCGGGCCGAGCTGGGCTCGCGACAATTGGCCGCTTAGCGAACTTGACGCGGTTAACGCGGGCCTCGATCCGACGCAGCAGGAACTCGCCGCCGTTCCAGCCAAGGAGAAGGCCGCCGCGACCGCCGCCGGCGCGTCCCAGGCGGAGGTGGAGCAAGCCGCTTCGGACTCGATCCGCGCGATGATGCTGATCCGGACCTATCGGGTTCGGGGGCACCTCGCCGCCAACCTTGACCCGCTGGGACTTATGCAGCGCCAGCTCCCGGCTGACCTGACCTCCGATTACCACGGTTTCGAGGGCGCGGCCTGCGACCGTCAGGTCTATCTGGGTGGCGCGCTCGGTTTCGAGCGCGCGACCGTCAACCAGCTCGTCGCGACGCTGCGCGCCAACTACTGTGGGCCGGTCGGCCTCGAATACATGCACATCAACGATCTGGAGGAGCGTCGCTTCCTCCAGGACCGCATGGAGGGTCCCGACAAGGAGATCCAGTTCACTCCCGAAGGCAAGCAGGCGATCCTCGCCAAGGTGATCGAGGGGGAGCAGTGGGAGAAGTTCCTCGCGCGCAAATACGTCGGCACGAAGCGCTTCGGCCTCGACGGCGGAGAGTCGATGATCCCGGCGCTGGAGGCCGTGATCAAATATGGTGGCCAGTACGGCGTCAACGAGATCGTCTTCGGCATGGCCCACCGCGGCCGGCTTAACGTGCTCGCCAACGTGATGGGCAAGCCGTACCGCGCGATCTTCAACGAATTCGCCGGCGGCGCGACCAATCCCGCCGACGTCGGCGGGTCCGGCGACGTCAAATATCATCTTGGCACGTCCACGGACCGTGAGTTCGAGGGCAAGCGGGTCCACATGTCGCTGGTACCAAATCCCAGCCACCTGGAGGCGGCGGATCCCGTCGTGCTCGGCAAGGTTCGCGCGGTTCAGACCGCCAAAGCCGACGAAACGCGCAAGCAGGTGTTGCCCGTCATCCTGCACGGCGACGCTGCAATGGCGGGGCAGGGGGTCGTATGGGAATGTTTCGGCTTTTCCGGCGTTCGCGGCTACAACACGGGGGGGGCGATCCACTTCGTGATCAACAATCAGGTGGGCTTCACCACCTCGCCCCAGTTCGCGCGCTCCTCGCCCTATCCGTCTGACGTCGCCAAGGGCGTTCAGGCGCCTATCCTCCACGTCAACGGCGATCATCCCGAGGCCGTGACCTTCGCCTGCAAGCTGGCGATCGATTACCGCCAGCGTTTCGGGCGCGACATCGTCATCGACATGTGGTGCTATCGCCGCTTCGGTCACAACGAAGGCGACGAGCCGAGCTTCACGCAGCCCGTTATGTACGCCGAGATCCGCGAGCACCCGCCGGTGTCGAAGAAGTACGGCGACCGCCTTATTGCCGAGGGTGTCATCGACCAGGCCTGGATCGAGGCCAAGGTCGCAAGTTTCACCGCGCTGCTTGAGGAGGAGTTCGCCGCGGGCGCGACCTACGTTCCGAACAAGGCGGACTGGTTCGAAGGCCGCTGGTCGGGCCTCAATCGGCCGCTGGAGCCCGACACTGCGCGCCGCAACATCGAAACGGGCGTGCCGGAGGAGGAAATCCGCGCGATCGGCACGACGCTCACCACCGTCCCCGCGGGATTGGGTATCCACAAGACGCTGGCGCGGATCATCGACGCCAAGCGCCAGATGTTCGAGACCGGCGAAGGCTTCGACTGGGCGACCGCCGAGGCGCTCGCGTTCGGAACAATCATGCGCAAAGGCTTCAACGTCCGCCTGTCGGGCCAGGATTCAGGCCGCGGGACGTTCAGCCAGCGCCACTCCGTCTGGCTCGATCAGCTGAGCGGCAGCCGGTTCGTGCCGTTGCAGCAGGTCGAGGGAGGAAGCTTCGAGGTGCTGGACAGCACGCTATCCGAGTTCGGCGTCCTGGGTTTCGAATACGGATATGCGATCGCCGACCCTAAGACGCTGGTGCTGTGGGAAGCGCAGTTCGGCGACTTCGCCAACGGCGCGCAGGTGATGATCGACCAGTTCATCGCCGCGGGCGAGGCCAAGTGGCTGCGCGCCAACGGCTTGGTCATGCTCCTGCCGCACGGCTACGAGGGGCAGGGCCCCGAACATTCGTCGGCGCGGTTGGAGCGTTATCTGCAGCTTTGCGCCGAGGACAATCTTCAGGTCGCCAACTGCACCACGCCCGCCAATTATTTCCACATTCTGCGGCGGCAGATGATGCGCCCGTTCCGCAAGCCGCTGGTGCTGATGACGCCCAAGTCGCTGCTTCGGCACAAGGCGGCGGTGTCGCCGCTGGCCGACTTCGTCGGCGACAGCCACTTCCGCCGCATCCTGTCCGACCCTTCCGCGCCCGCGGATAGGGACATCAGGCGGCTGGTCCTGTGTTCGGGCAAGCTCGCCTACGACCTCCTCGAGGCGCGCGATAAGGGCGACGATCGATCCGTGTGCATCCTGCGCCTGGAACAGCTCTATCCCTTCCCCACGGAGCCGCTGGTCAAGCGGCTGTCGGCCATGACCAACCTGGAGCAGGTCGTTTGGGCGCAGGAGGAGCCGCGCAATAACGGCGCTTGGTTCTTCGTCGATCCGTTCATCGAAGAAGCGCTGAAAGCGGCGGGGGTCCGGCCGCAGCGCGCGAGCTATACCGGGCGTCCGGCGGCGGCGTCCCCGGCCACGGGGCTGGCGAAGCGTCATGCGCAGGAACAGGCGCAGCTGATCGCAGCGGCGCTCGGGCATGAGACGATCGCCCAAGCCGCGGCGCCCTCTGTGAGGACGGTGCAGGCAGCCGGCAAGGCGGGAAGCTGACAACATCCGGGTTCGGGATGACGTGCCCGCTCTAAGCTTCTAAAGGACCGTGCATGGGCATCGAAGTCAAAGTCCCCACGCTGGGCGAATCCATCACCGAGGCGACATTGGGCGCCTGGCTCAAGCAGCCGGGCGACGCGGTCGCCGCCGACGAGCCGATCGCCAGCCTGGAGACTGACAAGGTAGCGGTAGAGGTTCCCGCCCCCGCCGCTGGCACGATGGGCGCGCACGTCGTCAACGCAGGCGACACGGTCGCGGTTGGCGCGCTGATCGCCAGCATCGAAAGCGGATCGGGCGCCTCAGCAACCGTTTCGGCGACACCGGGCGCGGAAGCTCCACCTTCGCCCGCCGCTCCGCATGAGGATACGAACACGACGGGTCACGGCGGTGTCGCGCTCAAGGGCAGCGAAGAGCATCAAGCCGGGGAGGCGAGCGCCGGCGGCTCCGCCCCGGCCGGCAACGTCATCTCCGAAGACGATCTCAGCCAACTGGGTATCCCGCCGTCCGTCCGCCGCATGGCGCTGGAGCGCGGGCTCGACCCCTCCAAGATCCGGGGCAGCGGGGAAAATGGCGAGCTGACCAAGGGCGACGTCCTCAACGCCGCTGCAGGGATCGTCGCGGAGGCGCCTCGCGCCCCGACGCAGGCCGCACCGGCTTCGGCTGCTGCGCCTGCCGGCGGGCGAAATGAGGAGCGCGTCAAGATGACGCGGTTGCGCCAGACGATCGCCAAGCGCCTCAAGGAAGCGCAGAACACTGCCGCGATGCTGACGACGTTCAACGACGTCGACATGACCGCGGTGATCGACGCGCGTGCCCGGTACAAGGATCTGTTTGAAAAGAAGCATGGCATCCGCCTTGGCTTCATGGGCTTCTTCACCAAGGCCGCGGTGCTGGCCCTGAAGGACATCCCGTCGGCCAACGCCAGCATCGAAGGCGACGAGATCGTCTACCGCGACTATGCCGACATCTCCGTCGCCGTGTCCGCCCCGGGCGGGCTCGTCGTGCCCGTCATCCGCGACGCCGACAAGCTGAGCTTCGCGGATATCGAGAAGACGATCGCGGGTTTCGGTAAGAAGGCCAAGGCCGGCACGTTGACGATGGACGAGATGAAGGGCGGCACCTTCACGATCACGAACGGCGGCGTGTTCGGCTCGCTGATGTCCACCCCCATCATCAACCCGCCGCAATCGGCGGTGCTGGGCATGCACCGCATCGAGGAACGGCCCGTGGTTCGCGACGGTCAGGTCGTCGCCCGGCCGATGATGTACCTGGCGCTGTCCTACGACCACCGCCTGATCGACGGGCGCGAGGCGGTAACATTTCTCGTTCGCATGAAGGAAGCGATCGAGGATCCGACGCGGTTGCTGATCGACCTGTAAGCAGTCCATCCGTTCGGGCTGAGCTTGTCGAAGCCCTCTCCTTATCCACATAGGGAGGAAGAAAAGATAAGCCCTTCGACAGGCTCAGGGCGAACGGAGTTATTGTGGCTGAATACGACTACGACGTCCTGGTCATCGGCGCCGGTCCCGGGGGCTACGTCGCCGCGATCCGCGCGGCGCAGCTGGGACTCAAGACCGCCTGCGCCGAAAGCCGCGAAACGCTGGGCGGTACCTGCCTCAACGTCGGCTGCATTCCGTCCAAGGCGCTGCTCCACGCGTCCGAGCTGTTCGAGCAGGCCAAGTCCGGCGCGCTCGCCAAATTCGGGGTCGACCTCCAGGGCGCGTCGCTGAACCTCGACCAGATGCACGCGGAGAAGGCCAAGGCCGTTACCGAGCTGACCGGCGGCATCGCGTTCTTGTTCAAGAAGAACAAGGTCGAATGGCTCAAGGGCCGCGCCACGTTCACGAGCAAGGACAGCGTCGAGGTCGCGGGCAAGCCGGTGCGCGCCAAGAACATCGTCATCGCCACGGGATCGAACGTCACGCCACTCCCGGGCGTCGAGATGGACGGCGAGGTCGTGTTCGACTCCACGGGCGCGCTGGCGCTGCCGAAGGTGCCCGAACATCTGGTCGTTATCGGCGCGGGCGTCATCGGGCTGGAGCTCGGCTCCGTGTGGAAGCGGCTGGGCGCCAAGGTTACCGTCGTCGAATATCTCGACGAGATCCTCCCCGGCCTGGACGGCGAGGTCCGCAAGGAAAGCCGCAAGATTTTCGCTAAGCAGGGCTTCGAATTCCGGCTCGGCACCAAGGTTACGGGCGTAACGCGCGATGGCGACCGCGCGACCTTGACCGTGGAACCCGCAGCCGGCCCTTCGACAGGCTCAGGACAGGCCGAGACGATCGAGGCCGACGCGGTGCTGGTGGCGATCGGCCGCCGACCCAATGTCGACGGCCTGGCGCTGGAGGCGGCCGGGCTCGCGCTCAACAAGCGCGGGCAGATCGAGGTCGACCACGACTTCGCCACCGCCGTTCCCGGCATCTGGGCGATCGGCGATGTTGTTCCCGGCCTGATGCTCGCGCACAAGGCGGAGGACGAGGGCATCGCGGTGGCCGAGAACATCGCCGGGCAGACCGGGATCGTCAATCACGCGGTGATCCCGTCGGTCGTCTACACGCATCCGGAAATCGCCGGCGTCGGGCTCACCGAAGAGGAGGCCAAGGCGCGTGGCGAGGTCAAGGTCGGCAAGTTCCCGTTCGCGGGCAACAGCCGCGCCAAGACCAACCGCGACACCGACGGCTTCGTCAAGGTGATCGCCGACGCCAAGACCGACCGCGTGCTGGGCGTCCACATCATCTCGTCGCTGGCCGGCACGATGATCGCGCAGGCGTGCCAGGCGATGGAGTTCGGCGCCACGTCGGAGGACATCGCCTACACCTGCCACGCCCACCCGACGCATGCGGAGGCGCTCAAGGAAGCGGCGATGGCCGTCACGGGCAAACCGATCCACATCTAGCGTCCGCCAGACCTTTGCCATCGCAAACTGATGGAAAGTGGCGCAGCGGACGTTTCCGGGTCACGTCGAGTCTCGGCGCCGCTGACCGCACCCCCGCTGGGACTTTTAAAAACACGCTCCAGCCGGGCTTTGCGCCCCGTCAGCGCTTCCAGCGGGGCCCGCGCACGTCGAACCCGGCCGCTACGAGATCATCGAGGACACCGCCGCGTTCCGCCAGTGAATCCAGGGAGACGACCGCAAGCGTGACTTCAGGCTTGTTCATCAGCGAACGAACGGCCGGGCTGAGCCGAGCCTCGTGAGCCTGGAACAGGCGGCCGTCCTTGGGCCAGCACAATGGCGAGTGATCGTCATGGAAGGCCGCCACGGCTTCGGGCACGCGGCGCGTCGCCCATGCGTCGGACCGCGTCTTCAAGGCCGCGACCCGCGCCCGCACGCCGCCGGCACCAGCTTCCGCCAAAGCAACGGAGTCCATCAGGCAGGCGACATGCGCGCGGGGCGCCGACTTGAAGAGTTCGGCCATCAACGCTTTAGTGTCGCCTCGCGTCATGGGTACTCGCTTGGTCTTGTTCTTGCCCAGGAATCGTCGAACGTATTGATCCGCGCCTGGGCTGAGCTTGCGTTTGTCCCGCACCGAATGGCGCAGGGACAAGGCGAGGTGGAACGGATGCTTGCGTTCAAAACCCGGCTTCAGCACTCCCTTGTCGCGCAACGCGACGAGCCGCGCCCACTGGGCTGGCGTGGTCATTTGCTGAAGCGTTTGCCCTTTGGGCAGTGTCGCCTGCTTGCGCCACTGACCTAGCGCGCTGAACATCGTCCCGACGCCGCCGCCAAAAGCCAAGGATTCCGGAAACATGACGCGGTTCGCCTTGACCAGCGCGGCATCCAGCGGCACCGGGTCCCACCGCGTTCCAGGTGCGACGCTGCCAATCGATCCAACCAGAACGACGGTGGTGCGCGGCCCTGTTACCCGCCACACCGGAATGCCGCTGCGCTGCGCCGTGATGACGATCTCGTCGGCCGCGTCGCCGATTTGCGGGGGGAGCGGCGGTGACTGAGCCGCGGAAGGCGCCGCCGCAAGGCCCGCCAAAGCGAACATGGAGATTACGCGCCAAGCGCTCAGGGATCGTGAAGGGCGCTTGTTCATATCTCAAACGTGACGCGCCTTTGTGGCGGAATGCGGGCCTGCGGCTCGCCTTGCCTTTTCACCGGCGGAGTAAGAGAGCCCCGTTGGCTCATGTCCACCTTCTCCACGCCCTTGATCGGCCTGCTCGACACCGCTGCGATCTTCGTCTTCGCGCTAACCGGCGCGCTGGTCGCCGCGGCGAACCGGCAGACGCTGGTCACGTTCACCTTCTTCGCGGTCGTGGCGGGCGTCGGCGGCGGGTCGGTGCGCGATCTGCTGATCGGCGCGCGGGTGTTCTGGATCGACCACAATGTCTCGCTGGCCGCTTGCCTCGCCGCCGCGCTGACCGTGTGGGTCGCGCCCAAACCGTGGTGGCAGGGCCGCGCGATCGATTGGCTCGATGCGGTGGGGCTCGCCGCCTATGCGACGTTCGGCGCGGCCAAGGCGCTGGCCTACGGCGTCGCGCCGCTGCCCGCGATCGCGATGGGCGTGCTCACCGGCTGCCTCGGCGGCATCATCCGCGACGTCCTCGCCGGCCAGCCCTCGATCCTGATGCGGCCTGAGCTGTACGTAACGGCCGCCGCGCTGTCCGCAGCGCTGGTCGTCGGGTTGCTGGCCATCGGCATGCCTGCGCCCGTGGCCGGCGCGATCGCCGCGGCGGCCGGCTTCGGCCTGCGCGCGCTCGCCATCGCGAAGGGCTTGCGGCTACCAGCCTACCGGCTCTGAGGCCGACAGGACGTAAGGGAGGGGGCATTGGGCGCGGGAAGCGACGGACGCCCCGCGGGAGTTGATCGGGCGGCGCTTTGCGGGCATGAAGCAGCGCTTCGACGGACCCGCGTTGCGGGTGGCTCGGCCGGGCGCCTATCCCCCGGACAATGCGGCACCCCGGGTGACCGCCTGTTGATCTGGATGTCACATGTTCGACCTCGCCACGCTTCGCCGCGACTGGCTTTCCAATCCGCGCGCGGAGGTGCTCGCGGGCGTGGTTGTCGCGCTTGCGCTTATTCCCGAAGCCATCGGCTTCTCCATCATCGCAGGCGTCGATCCGCGCGTCGGGCTCTACGCGTCGGTGGCGATCGCGATCGTTATCGCGTTCACCGGCGGCCGCCCGGGAATGATCTCCGCGGCCACGGCGGCCGTTGCGGTTCTGGTGATCCCCCTGGTGCGCGACCACGGCGTCGAATATCTGTTCGCCGCCACCATTCTGATGGGGCTGGTCCAGATCGTCGCCGGGCTGCTGCGGCTCGACCTTTTGATGCAGTTCGTGTCGCGTTCGGTGATCACCGGCTTCGTCAACGCGCTCGCCATCCTCATCTTCATGGCGCAGCTGCCCCAACTGACGAACGTAAGCTGGCAGGCCTATGCGATGGTCGCGGCGGGCCTTGCCATCATCTACCTGCTGCCGCGCGTCACCAAGGCGGTGCCGTCGCCGCTGGTCGCGATCCTCGTGCTCACCGCGGTGAGCATCGCCACCGGAGCGCCCGTCAATACGGTCGGCGACATGGGCGAACTGCCGCAAGGCCTCCCCAGTCTCGTCTGGCCCGAAGTTCCGCTGACGCTGGAGACGCTCAGGATCATTCTTCCCTATTCGCTCACCATGGCGGCGGTGGGGCTGCTGGAATCGCTGCTGACCGCGCAGATCGTCGACGACATGACCGACACGGACAGTAACAAGCAGCGCGAGTGCGCGGGGCAGGGCAGCGCCAACATCGTTGCGGCGATGTTCGGCGGCATGGGCGGCTGCGCGATGATCGGCCAATCGGTGATCAACGTCACGTCGGGAGGACGCGGGCGGCTGTCGACCTTCACCGCCGGCGCGTTCCTGCTGTTCCTGCTGTTCCTGCTGGCCGTGCTTGGGCCGTTCGTCGGACGGATTCCGATGCCCGCGCTTGTCGCTGTCATGATCATGGTGTCGATCGGGACGTTCAGCTGGAACTCGATTTCCAACCTGCGTCGCCATCCCTGGCCGTCTTCGGTCGTGATGGTGACGACGGTGGTCGTGGTGGTGGCGACGCATGACCTCGCACAGGGCGTGTTGGCCGGCGTACTGCTGTCGGGCATCTTCTTCGCGGGCAAGGTTCGGCAGATGTTCGCGGTGGAGCGGACGCTAGAGGGCGACACCGCGACCTACCGGGTGACGGGACAGATCTTCTTCGCCTCCGTCGACCGGTTCACGCGAGCGCTGGCCGTCGAAGAGGCGGCGCCCAACGTGCTGATCGACGTATCCGCCGCGCATTTTTGGAACATCTCGGCCGTTGCGGCGCTCGACAAGATCGTCGCGCGGCTGCGGCGGGATGGCAAGGAGGTCGAGGTGAACGGATATAATCGCGCCAGCGCGGACATCGTCGACAAGTTCGCGCTGCATGACAAGACGGGCGTCGAAATCGGTCTGGCGCCGCACTAAGCGGCGGTTCGTCCTTCAGCCCCGCCTATTTCCGGCGCCACATGAGCTGCCCGCCGACCCAGGTCTCGAATACCTTGGTTTCGCGAATCTGCGCGGGCGTGGAGGCGAAAATGTCGCGGTCGATGAGGAGGAAGTCGGCGTGCTTGCCGACCTCGAGCGTACCCAGCCGATCCTCCGCAAAGCCCGCGTAGGCAGCGTCGCGGGTGAAGCCGGCGAGCGCGGCCGTGAAGCTCACGCGCTCCTCCGGCCGCCAGCCGCCGGCGGGCTGACCTGCCGCGTCCTCGCGGCTGACCGCGACGGCCAGCCCGTGGAAAGGGTTCGGCGACTCTACCGGGAAGTCCGACCCGAAGGCCAGCCGCGCCCCCGCCGCGGTCATCGACCGCCAGGCATAGGCGCCGCCGAGCCGCGCCGGGCCGAGCCGCACCTCCGCCATCAGGCGGTCTGACGTTTGATGGACCGGCTGCATCGAGGCGATGATGCCGCTGCGGCCGAAGCGCGGAATGTCCTTCACGTCGACGATCTGCGCATGTTCGATCCGCCAGCGGCGGTCGCCCGTGTAGGTTGCGCTGAGCTCTTCGATACCGGCCAGAACCTGGGCGTTTGCGGCGTCGCCGATGGCGTGCACCGCGACCTGGAACCCGTCCATTGCGGCGCGGCTCATCAAATTGCGAAGCTTCGCGTCGTCCAGGAACTGCAAGCCGCGCGTTCCGGCGGCATCGGTATAGGACGTCTTGAGCCATGCGCCGCGGGAGCCCAACGCGCCGTCGGCGTACAGCTTGGCCCCCGCCATGCGCAGCCGATCGCGGTACAGCCAAGGTGTCGGCTGCCCCGACGCGATGGTGATCATCGGCTCGACGCTCGCCGAGTAGCTCAGGATCCGGACGCGAAGCTGGTTGGCGTCGCCGTTGCGGCGCATGACCAGCCAGTCGTCGACCGACGTACCCATATCCGCCACCGCGGTCAGTCCGTTGGACAGCATGATCTCCTGCGCGGCGAGGAACGCACGGTCGCGCTCGCGCGGCTGCGGGGCGGGGATCTTGCTCTCGACCAGCGAGGCGGCGGCGTCGATCAGCAGGCCGGTCGGCACGCCGGCGGCGGTCTTCTCGATCTTGCCGCCGGTGGGCGTGGCGGTCTTGCTGGTGACGCCGGCGCGGGTCAGCGCCGCCGTGTTGGCCACGGCGGCGTGCCCGTCGATGCGCGTCAGGAATACCGGACGGTTCGGCACCGCGCGATCGAGGTCGGCGGCCGTGGGGAAGCGCTTGTCCGCCCAAAGTTCCTGGTTCCAGCCGCGTCCGACGATCCACAGCGGATTGGGATTGGCGGCGGCATAGGCCGCGAGCTTGGTCTGAAGGTCGGCGAGCGAGGTGGTGCCCGTGAGGTCGAGCTGGATCGCCTGGAAGCCCAGGCCCATGACATGGCCGTGCGCGTCGATGAGGCCGGGGATCAGCGTGCGGCCGAGCCCGTCGGCGCGCGGAACGCCGCGCGGGCGCCTTTCGCCGGCAGCGACCAGTTGCTTGACGCGGCCGCCGTCGCCGATCAGCAGCCCGGTGAAGCGCAGCGTCCGGTTCTGCGCGTCGAGCGAATAGCCGTTCACGTTGTCGATAAGGATGTCGGCGGACGCGGCTTGCGCGCAAAAACAGGCCAGAAACGCGGCAAAAACGGGCTTCATTCGGTCAATCTCCGTACCAGCGACGACGTATCCTGACGTCCGCCGCCCTTCTTCTGGACCTCCGCGTAGAACTGGTCGAGCAACGCGGCGAGCGGCAGCGGCGCGCCGTTGCGGCGCGCTTCGTCGATCGCCAACCCCAGGTCCTTGCGCATCCAGTCCACGGCGAAACCGAAATCGAACTCGCCCCGGACCATGGTCGGCCAGCGATTGACCATCTGCCAGCTCTGGGCGGAGCCGCCGGACACCGCCTCCAGCACCTTGTCGGGATCGAGCCCGGCCGCCTTGGTGAAGGCGACCGCCTCCGCCAGGCCGCCGAGCACGCCCGCGATGGCGAGCTGGTTGGCCATCTTGGCCGATTGGCCAGCGCCCGCGGGGCCGATGTGGACGATGCGCGCGGCGTAAGCGGTCATCAACGGGGTCGCGATCGCCATCGCTTCGGCGGTGCCGCCGCACATCGCGACCACCGTGCCGTTCTCCGCACCCGCCTGACCTCCCGAGACCGGAGCGTCGACCACATGGATGTCGCGCGCGGAGCCCTCGTCGGAGAGGCGGCGAGCGATGTCGGCGGACACGGTCGTATGATCTGCGAACAGCGCGCCGGGAGCGAGAGCGTCGAAGACGCCGTCGCGGCCCAGCGTGATCGCCTGAAGATCGTCGTCGTTGCCGACGCAGGCGAACACCGCGTCCGCGCCCCGCGCCACGTCGGCGGGCGTGTCCGCCAGCTTCCCGCCGTGCGCCGCGACCCATGCCTCGGCCTTCGCACGCGTGCGGTTGTACACGGCCAGGTCGTGCCCCGCCGCCGTCAAGTGCCGCGCCATGGGACCGCCCATGACGCCCAGTCCGATAAAACCGATGCAAGCCATAAGAGCGGGCATAGCAGCCTTTGTGCGGACCGCCAGATGGCGTTAAGCCTTTGCACCATGACCGTTCCCGTCACGATCCAGGACATCCGCGCGGCGCACGCCCGCATCGCCGGCGCGGTTGTGCGCACCCCGACGCTGCACAGCCGAACCTTAAGCGAGATCACGGGAGCGGAGGTCTACCTCAAGTTCGAGAACCTGCAGTTCACCGCCGCGTACAAGGAGCGGGGGGCGCTCAACACGCTGCTGCTGATGCCGCCCGAGCAGCGCGCGAAGGGGGTGATCGCGGCCTCGGCCGGCAATCATGCTCAGGCGCTCGCCTATCACGGGCGAAGGCTCGGCGTCCCCGTGACCATCGTCATGCCCGCGCCGACACCGGCGGTGAAGGTGACGCAGACCGAAGGCCACGGCGCGCGTGTCGTGCTGCACGGCGAACGGTTCGACGACGCCTACGCGCATGTCTGCGAGATCATCGCGGCGGAGGGGCAGACGCTGGTCCACCCGTTCGACAATGTCCACGTTATCGCCGGCGCGGGCACGGTGGCGCTGGAGATGCTTGCGGACCAGCCGGCCATCGATACCATAGTGGTGCCGATCGGCGGCGGCGGGCTGCTGTCGGGCATGGCCATCGCCGCGCGGGCGCTTCGTCCGGGCATGGATGTGGTCGGGGCGCAGGCCGATCTCTACCCCTCCATGTACTGCCACGTCACGGGGGAGGACCTGCCGTCCAGCGGCGACACGATCGCCGAAGGCATTGCGGTCAAGGAGCCGGGCAAGATCACCTCGGCGATCATCGCCCAACTCGCAGACGAGATCGTGCTGACCCCGGAACGCGATATCGAGCGAGCCGTCAGCCTGCTGGTGCAGGTCGAGAAGTCGGTGGTCGAGGGCGCGGGCGCGGCGGGGTTGGCGGCAATGTTGACGCACCCGGATCGGTTCCGCGGTCGCCATGTCGGCCTGGTGCTGTGCGGGGGCAATATCGACCCGCGGCTGCTCGCCAACGTGCTGGTGCGCGACCTGGCGCGGATCGGGCGGCTGGCCCGCTTGCGCATCCGGCTGCAGGATCGGCCGGGCGCACTGTATGCGATCATGCGGCTGTTCCACGAAGCGGGCGTCAACATCATCGAGATCCACCACCAGCGCATCTTCACCAAGCTTCCCGCCAAGGGGTTGTTCGTCGAAATCGAATGCGAGGCGCGCGACGCCGGGCAGATCGGAACGCTAATCGGGGCGCTGCACACGGCCGAGTTCGACGTCGCGCGCGTCGACCTGGATTAAGCGCGCGCGTTAACTTGTGTACGCGGGCGGGCCCAGGGCGGGACGGGTGCGGCGAGCCGTAGGCGTTAACCTTCCTAATCGCTTTCCAAGCGTGGTTGCCGATATCATAAAGGGTGGAGCCACCCGTAGCAGGACGTCCCGTTGAGCGCCCCTTTTCGATTTCCCAAGTTCTTCGTGACCTCGCCCACGGCGTGCCCCTATCTGCCCGGCAAGACGGAGCGAAAGGTGTTCACCGAGCTGAACGGCGCCCACGCGTCCGAACTCAACGACGCCCTTGGACGCATCGGTTTCCGCCGCAGCCAGGGCGTTGCCTACCGCCCGAGCTGCGCGAGCTGCTCCGCCTGCGTGTCGGTGCGCGTGCTCGCCGATCATTTCGTACCGTCCACGACGCAGAAGCGGCTGATGCGCCGCAACGCCGACCTGGAGGTGTCCGCCTGCAAGCCGTGGACCACCGAGGAGCAATATGCGCTGCTTCGCCGCTACCTGGCGCACCGGCACCCGGGCGGCGGCATGGCGGGGATGGACGAGGACGACTTCGCCGACATGGTGGAGCAGAGCCCGGTCAAGACGTTCGTGGTCGAGTATCGCGAACCGTCGGTAGGCGGTCGACCCGGCAAGCTGGTCG
The DNA here is from genome assembly GCA_035644935.1 of Sphingomonadaceae bacterium. Lineage (GTDB taxonomy): Bacteria > Pseudomonadota > Alphaproteobacteria > Sphingomonadales > Sphingomonadaceae > CADCVW01. The sequence continues at coordinate 20,784 of DASQNO010000056.1, read as the reverse complement.
GCGCGTGCCTGACGGACCAGCAGGGCGACGGCCTGTCGATGATCTACAGCTTCTTCGACGTGGGGCCGGACGCGCGGCAGGGGTTAGGGACGACGATCATCCTGGACCACATCACGCGCGCGGGAAAGGCCGGCCTGCCCTACGTGTACCTGGGCTACTGGGTCGAAGGGTCCGAACGCATGGCGTACAAGGCCCGGTTCAAACCGCTGGAGCGGCTGACGCGGGACGGGTGGCAGGCGTTCGATCCCAACGTGAGGAGCGCACCGGAGCGGCGAGTGCTGCCACGGGTGTTCGCCTGAAGCCTGCCTTGATCGTCGCGGCCTGCGCTTCGACAACGAAGGCTCAGGCGACGCGGGTGGCCTGTTCCTCTTCGGCGTCGCGCAGGACGTAGCCGCGGCCCCAGACCGTCTCGATATAGTTGTCGCCGCCGCAGGCCAGGCTGAGCTTCTTGCGCAGCTTGCAGATGAAGACGTCGATGATCTTCAATTCTGGCTCGTCCATGCCACCGTAGAGGTGGTTGAGGAACATCTCCTTCGTCAGCGTGGTACCTTTGCGGAGCGACAGCAGCTCCAGCATCGCATACTCCTTGCCGGTCAGATGTACGCGGCTGCCGTCGACCTCGACCGTCTTTGCATCCAGGTTAACCGCAAGCTTGCCGGTGCGGATCACCGACTGCGAATGGCCCTTGGAGCGGCGGACGATGGCATGGATGCGCGCCACCAGTTCGTCACGATGGAACGGCTTGGTCATGTAGTCGTCGGCGCCGAAGCCCAGCGCGCGGACCTTGGAGTCCAGCTCGCCGACGCCCGACAGGATGAGAACCGGGGTCCCGACTTTGGCGACGCGGAGTTTCTTCAGGACATCGTAGCCGTGCATGTCCGGCAGGTTGAGATCGAGCAGGATGATGTCGTAATCGTAGAGCTTGCCCAAATCGAGGCCTTCTTCGCCGAGATCGGTGGTGTAGCAGTTGAAGCCTTCGGTCACCAGCATCAACTCGATCGCCTTGGCAGTGGTCGGCTCGTCTTCGATCAGCAGCACGCGCATTGCTTTTTCCTCGCCCGAGCCGGCCGTGCCGGTCGCTTCACATCCATTAACTATGCCGTGTGTGAAGGCAAAAGGTTAATGGGCGGTAAAGCCGGTCTTAATTCGGTTTGCGCACGGGGCGTTGCGCCGGGGACTCACATGGCAGGAGATGAAGCTCCGACGGCGCGAACGGAGGACGTCGCTAAGACCGCACGAGCAGCGATTCCAGGTCGGTCAGGCTGCTCAACGTGACGTGCAGCATATCGGCGCTTTCGGTGAAAAGCGTTTCCACGAACCAACGGCCCGCCAGGCCGCCATGTTCGGCGCCCAGCCGCGTCACGATGGCGGACAAGCGCTCGTCGCGAAAGACGAGCATCGCCGCCTCGTCGCCATGGTTCGCGTCCAGCGTCACGGGCCGAAACGAGATGGGCACGGTCAGCCCACCGCCACCGCGCCGTGGAGGTACAGCGGATCGAAATCGGCCGCTTGCTGCATGCGCTTCCAGTCCGCGATAACGATCTTCCGCCCGTCGCGCGCGATAAGCCCCGATTCACTCAGGACCCGCAGCGTGCGATTGACGTGTACGGGCGTCAGCCCTGTTGCGTCGGCGATATGTTCCTGCGTCATGGGGAGCGTGAAGCGTTCGGGCGTTCCGAATCCTGCGGCCTGGTACCTCACGGCGAATTCGCACAACATGTGGGCGATGCGCGTCTTGGCGTCGCGGCGACCGACGTTGAGCACCCATTCGCGAAAGATCGACGCGTCGATCAGCGTATCGCGCCACAGAGCCTCGGCGAGATCGGCATGTTCCTGCGTCAGCAACCTTAGCGCTGCGGAGGGCACCCGCAGATAGGTCGCCGCCGTGATCGTTTGAACCGAATGATCCGCGACCGAAAGGAGCAGATGCTGCAGGTCCAGAATGTCGCCCGCCATGTTGAACGACGCGATCTGCCGACCGCCGTCATGTGCGACTTTGTAGCGGCAGGCGAAGCCGTCGATCAGGAAGCAGCAGTGCGTCGCCATTTGCCCTTCGCGCACGATGTGCGCATCGGCGGGAACGGACTCGCGTACGAACGGCAGTGCAGCAATCGCGGCCGTGCATGCCGAAGACAGCCGGTTCAGTTTGTTCAACCTGGCCACCACAAGGTCGAAAGCATTGTTATCGTTGAAGTTCATCGACTTTCCGTGTTCGGGTCTAATCATCCTTGAGAACGGCGACGCCGCGCGACCCGGCGCACCGCGAGCCGCATACGCTTCCGTTGTATGCCGTGCTGCTACTGAAGCTCGCCCCGAACTCCGACGTCACGCGGGAAGTCCAGCAGCCTCAGGGAACGCCACGACCGTCGCGGCAAAGGTCGCGTCGCCTTCGACGGCTTCGATACATGAACGTACATCGAAGATCCCCTCGAAGCAGATCTTCCGCACGCCAGCCACGCATGCTGCCCAAAGAAGACATCAGGAACAAGGCCCAGATATTGCATGGCCGCCGTCCATGTCTTTGATATGGATCAAACATTATTGGCGCGTCCGGCGGCGTAGCTCGGGAGCTGGGAGAGGCAGCGCAGTTCGCGGGACCGCGGCCGAAGCTTAGATCGTATCCGGTCAAGGTGTCCGCTTCTCTGCCTCTCGAACACAGCATGTCGGCGTCGTTCATAGCCGGGCCGCTACGACCAAAGCCTATTCGGAGTATTCGTTTTGACAATCGCGCCAGTTCTCGTTCGACCAGCCGCCGACCCCGCAGGCGCAACCGTTCGCTCCGCTTGCGCTTTTTGGGACCACGAACATAGCGACGCTGCGGGGGAACAGGTGAGCTCCAGCCCCGTTATCCGGCCCGAGCCGATCACGTGGTCCGTGCCGCGTCCCCATCATGCTCGGAGTTTCCTTGCGTGCATGATCGTTCGACCGCGTTGACTGCCCCCCTCGATCCGCGATCGCTGCTCAAGGACATTGCGCCCTATCGCGAGCCGCGCCTGAGCCGCAGCGTGCTCGAGATCGCAATAACCGTTGTACCCTTCGTGCTGCTCTGGGTCCTGACCTGGGCGGCGCTTGATGCGGGGTACTGGATCGGGCTGGTGCTGACGCTGCCCGCGGCGGGCCTGCTGGTTCGCCTGTTCCTGATCCAGCACGACTGCGGGCATGGCGCATTCTTTCGCGGGCGTGCGGCCAATGACTGGGTGGGGCGAGTGATCGGCGTGCTGACGGTGACGCCCTACGACTACTGGCGGCGGTCGCATTCGCTGCATCATGCCAGTTCGGGCAATCTCGACAATCGCGGCGTGGGCGACATCGACACGCTGACGCTGGAGGAGTTCCGGGCGCTGAGCCCGTGGGGTCGGCTGTCGTACCGGGCCTATCGGCACCCGGTGGTGATGTTCGGGATCGGGCCGGCGTACCAGTTCCTGCTGCGGCACCGGCTGCCGTTCGGGTTGATGCGCAACGGCTGGCGGCCGTGGATCAGCGCCATGGCGACCAACGCGGGCATCGCGGCGCTGGCGGGGCTTCTGATCTGGCAGATCGGGCTGGGCATGTTCCTGCTGATCCAGCTGCCGATCACCATCCTGGCCGCTTCAATGGGTGTGTGGCTGTTCTACGTGCAGCATCAGTTCGAAGGCGCGGTGTGGGACCGGCAGGAGGATTGGGGGTTCCATCACGCCGCGCTGCACGGCAGTTCGCACTACGACCTGCCCAGCGTGCTGCGCTGGTTTTCCGCCAATATCGGCGTCCACCATGTCCACCATCTGTCGAGCCGCATTCCGTTCTACCGCCTGCCCGAGGTGCTGCGCGACCGTCCCGAACTGCGCGAGGTCGGGCGGCTGACCTTGTGGCAGAGCTTCAAGGCGGTGCGGCTGGTGCTGTGGGACGAGCAGGCGCGGCGGTTGATCTCGTTTCGGGAAGCACGGGCCTAAAGGTGAAGCCGCTGGAGTTGATCGGCTCCGCCTTCGTTGAGGGCGGGCAGGAACTGCGCTTGATGCGGCGCGGCGCGGATTTCGCGATCCTGCTCGGCCGCAACGAATTGATGAACAGCCGGATGAGCGGGTCGGAAGAGGCGCTGGCGACGATGAGTTGCGCGCGGATTGCCGGCGCGCGGACGCCGCACGTCCTGATCGGCGGCTACGGCATGGGGTTCACGTTGCGGGCGGCGTTGGGCGTGCTGCCTGCGGGTGCGCGGGTGACGGTTGCGGAGGTGGTGCCGGAGATCGTGGCGTGGGCGCGGGGGCCGATGGCGGGGTTGACCGCGGGGGCCTTGGACGATCCGCGGGTCGCGTTGGTGGACGGCGACGTCGCGGATCTCATCCGGGGGCCGCGCGGCGCGTACGATGCGATCCTGCTCGATGTCGACAACGGGCCGGACGGGCTGACGATGGACAGCAACGACCGGCTTTATACGGCCAGCGGGCTGGCGGCAGCGCGGGAGGCGTTGCGGGCGGGGGGCGTGCTGGCGGTCTGGTCGGCGGGTCCGGACGAGGCGTTCGCAAGGCGGCTGACGCGCGCGGGCTTCGACGTGGAGGAAGTCGCGGTGCGGGCGCGGTCTAACGGCAAGGGCGCGCGGCACGTCATCTGGTTCGCGGGCAAGCGCTAGAATTTATCCCGCGCCGTCATTGCGAGGACCCCGGACTTGTTCCGGGGGACGCGGCAATCCGGTTCGGAGCCTGCGGTGGCCACGACGCTGGATCGCCGCGCTTCGCTCGCGATGACGGCGGGTGGGTCGGCGCGAGCCTTCAGGCTTTACTGCGGCGCGGGCGGGTCGGGTACGTCACCTCCCGACGCTCCGGCGTCCGCGTCCTGCGTCTTCTCCTCCTCGACAGTGAGCTCGAAGTAGAGGTCGCGCAGGCGGCGGGCTTCGGCGATGTCGGCGGCGGCCTGGGCGTCGTAGACGGCCTGTTCGTCGGGGGTCAGCTCGCGGCGATAATCGTCGTCCACGCCCCATTCGCCGTCCTCTTCGCCGTCGAAATCGTCCGGCGGCGGGAAGTCGGTCCACCAGACGCCGTGTTCCTGCCACGCGGACATGCCGTTGTAGAAGTGCAGCGCCCTGGTTTCCTCGTCGTCTTCGTCCATTTCGACCTCCTCAACATCATGAAGATCACAGTGCTGCGCGGTTTCCGCGATCTCCTCCGGCTCCGGTTCGGGGGCGGCGAGCAGCGCCTGGGCTTCGTCGGCGCGGTCGGCGCCGAGCGCGTCCAGATAATCGTCCCAGCGGCGCGCGACGCGCAGGTGCGCATCGCCACGCGCCTCGGCCCGGTCGAGCCGCGCGTCGAGGCGGGTGAGCACGGCCATGGACAGGCGGTTGTCGTAGCGGTGGCGCTCGCCGACCTTGACGCCGCCGCGGTAGACCTGTTCGACGACGCCGTTGACGGCGCGGGCGTAGAGATCGTCGACCAGGCGGCGGCGGGCCAGCGTCAGCGCCGCTTCCCATCCGGCGTCGAACAGCGGGTCGCGGTTGCGCAGCGCATAGGCGGCATGCGCGCTCATCCCCGCGGCGCGCGCCGCCTCCAGCACGACGCCGCTTTCCGCCAGCGTCTGGTGAAACAGCCGCTTGCGCTCCGGCGTCCAACCTCGGTGGGCATTCCGTCGACCTGCGGTCGACGGAGCCTCTAGGCCCACCTCGCCGCGATGTGATTTCCTTTGGCCTTCGTTGGCGGGAGTCAGCCAGTCGCCGCCCGCCTCGTCATCGAAGTGGTTCGTGCAGGAAAAGGCGTTGTCGAGGTCGGGGGCGACCATCGCGTTTTCGAGCACGAGGCTGCGCGGCGTCGCGGGATCGGGCGCGTTGGGCGGGTCGGTCGCTTCCGTGTTGGAGGGGAGGAAAGGGGCGAAGGAGGCGCCGGCCTCAGCGGTTTGCGAATCGGTCATGCAGGCCCGCTAACCGATCTGGTAAGCTGTAGGACAGCAATTTGTTGCGGGTTTGTTCCTAAAATTTTGGAGCACGCGATCGGTCGGGGATGCAGCCTTGCCCCATATAAGCGCCGACCTTATGTGTGCGAAAGAGTAGGAGCTTACACATGCGAACCAATATCGTGATTGATGACGCGCTGATGGACGACGTGCTGCGGGCGACGGGGTTGAAGACCAAGCGCGAGGCGGTTGAGCTGGGCTTGCGCACGCTGGTGCGCCTGAACGCCCAGGCTGGGATCAAGCAGTTTCGCGGACGGCTCGATTGGCAGGGCGACATCGACGCGATGCGGAGAGAGCGGACCTGAAATTTGATCTTCGTCGATAGCAGCGTCTGGATCGACTACTTCCGAGGAATCGCGACGCCGCAGGCCGACCGGCTCGATGCGCTGCTCGGCCGCGAAGAGCTGGTCGTCGGCGACATCGTCCTCCTCGAAGTGCTGCAGGGTTTCACGACCGACGCCACCTTCGACACCGCGCTGGATCTGTTCGCCACCGTGCCGCTGGTCGAGATCGGCGGCCGTGACGTGGCGATCGAGGCCGCCCGAAACCACCGCCGCCTGCGCGCCCGCGGCGTTACGACACGCAAGACGATCGACACGCTGATCGCGACATGGTGCATCATGAATGGTGCGAGCCTGCTCCACGGCGATCGGGATTTTGTACCATTCGTGGAGCACCTTGGATTGGCATCGGTGGTGTTGGGAACACCAGACGGACATCGGCGACATCCATGAGGAGGCGCAGGTCTGCAGTTACGTAGAGTAACCCTGGTTTCCTCCAGCTAACCAGATCGGTAGGGGATCGCCGCCGTTTGCCGCGCGACGGTGCTGGGCATCTCGCCCGCCGGATCGACGCCGATGCGCGCCTTCATGTCCGCCTCGAACGCGTGAAAGGACCAGTGCGGGCGCCAGGGGCTGTCCTTGGGATCGTTGCGCAGCAGCACGACCGCCCGCCGGTGCATGCCGTTGGCGGCGAGGAAGAAGCCCAGCGAGCGGCAGCACGACACCTTGCAGCGAGGCGTGTGGTGGACGAGGCTGAACCCGCGCCCGCGCACGCGTTCGATCAGCCGGAGGTCGACGTCGAACAGCAGGCAGCACCGCGGACAAAAGAACCGCACCTCCGCGCCCTCGGCGGCGAGCCCCGCCACGGTCCACACCCAGGTCGGGAGATGCTGATCGAACGGTCGCTTCGCCATGGTGGCGGAGTAGAACATATATGGAACGCCTTGGAAGGCCTCTTTCGTGCTTGTGGGCCGAAATTAAGTGCAACGGTTACGTCAACTATGTCGACTTGGCCGAGATCGGGGCGCGCTCATCCGCGCCGTGTGCCTCGCCTCCAGCACTCAACCGCCTTTCCCCGCTAGCATTTCGTCGAACAGCCGCTTGCACTTCAGCGCCGGCCGTCGTTCACCCGTGCCTTGTTTCGGATGCGCGCCGTTGATGTTAGCAGCAAATAGAGAGGTAGCGGCAAAGAGACTGGGCGGCATGGAGCGATCGGGCGCCTTAGCCCGGTCGGACGCGGCTATCTGGGATAGGAAGGCAGGGCCGAAAGGGGCGCCGGCCTCAGTGGTTGGCAAGCCGGTTATGTGGGTGTGCCAACCGACCTGGTTGGATGCGGGCTATTAATTTATACCGGTTAAATGCCTGCGTCGAAGAGATCAGGCTCTGCGAAGAAGCGTTGAATGCCTACTGAGGCTGGCAAGGCAAGATGTTTGTACTGCAAGTGATACGAGACCGCCTTTTCACCAACCTTTCTAGTCTGCTTCCCAGATACAAACGCCAGAGGCGGTGGGTTGGGATCGACGACGACAAGCCTTGTCGAGCGACGTGTCAAAATCCAACGATTGATCAGTGCATTGATATGAGGATCGCGAAATGAGTACCCCACAACTAGGAGTGATCCGGTGGTAAGAAGAGAGCGCTCCAGTTTGTATAAGAACTGCAAAAACGGTCCGTTCGCTGATAATTTGTTCTCTATTCCACCAAAAACCAAGACTCGCCGCTCAAAATCTTGTATCTCGTCCTTTCGAATACGGAAGCTCTCCGGCTCTCCAGTCCAATTCAACGAACCATGCAGCTTCATGATCCTTAATTTCTTGTTGTCTGGCCATTCGACACGTTTCTGAGATTCCCAACGCGACAACCCATAGTCATAATCCACTCCCAGCGCATCGCAGCAAGTCTCAAGTGCTAGGTCGTAATTCAAAGTTGCGATGGTCGTAACCATCTCAGATGTGCAAAGTGGCCCTAGATAAGAAGACGCTCCTGGCGCAACGCTAAGATGGCTCACCAACGATGAGAAAAATGGCTGCTGAGTTCGAGAAAGGTCCCTTTCTCCGGCGCTTAGAACAGAACGAGGCTTTAGCGCAGCTATCAGTTTTCGGTAATCCGAGTCCAAGAATGCAGCTCGGCGATTATTGATTGCCGATGATATATGTTTGTTTATGATCTCTGCTAAAGAACGTTTGAAGGCGCTTTCATCAAGACCTTGGTCAAACGATTCGAATCCCCGGTCCCAACGTTCGACGAATTGCGACACCAGGAGGGTATCTCGCTTTATGACTAAGTTGAGGGCATCGAACAACTCCTCGACTTCGATCTGTTTATAAGGAGATAAACCTTGAGCGGCATTCCGTGCTTGCAACCTACTTATTAGATAGGCAAGTAGACGGGCATAATCGCTTGTCGAACGAGATGAGCTAAGATCTTCATAAATATCTTGGGTAAGGCGGGCACTCGTGCTGAGTCCCGCTTCAACTGACGAGCCGGCTCCGAGGAGTACGACTGTTTTACCAGGAACCGTAGCTCTCGAAGACTTAATGACCTGCAAGACGATCCTTTCCGCTGCCGCGAGACGGGGCAACAAGCGAAAGGACACCTTCATTGAATAAGTTTACTGTGTCCAGAGTCACATGGCGGCCCCAGCCGCTTCGCACTCGAGCTGTCCACCATGTCGGGCCGAGCCGTCGGGCAATCTGGCCTTATCTGCTCAGGCCATTGCTAAGCGGCTCCTACCTTGCGGTTCGAGTTCTATATCTACGTCTATTTCGGTTTGAACATGTCGCTGCGAATTTGGAGCACTGCCGGCAGCGTCTCCGCCTCCGACCGCCCCAGATTATTGACCAGCCGCGCCTTGTCGAACGTGCTGAGGTGTTCAGGGAGGTCGAGGCCGTCTCTGCCCCGAACCGCTAGCCTCCCGGCGCGCGACCGCGTAGGTTTCCGCATGGACAGACTTCAGGACAAGGTCGCGCTCGTCACGGGCGCGGCGGGCGGGATCGGGCGGGGGATCGCGCAGGCGTTCGCCGACGAAGGCGCGTTCGTGTGGGTGAACGACGTCGACGTGGAGGCGGGCGAGGCCGCGGTCGCGGCGATGGGGTCGCAGGCGTGCTTCGCAGCGCTCGACGTCCGGCACGAGGACGAATGGGCGTCGGTGATCGACGGCGTGCTGGCGGCGCACGGCCGGATCGACATCGGCGTCAACAATGCGGGCATCACGGGGTTCGGGCCGGACCACGCCGCCGCGCACGATCCGGAGCATGCGACGCTGGCCGACTGGCGCGCGGTGCATGCGGTCAATCTGGACGGGACCTTCCTGGGCTGCAAGCACGCGATCCGCGCGATGCGGCCGGCGGGGACCGGGGCGATCATCAACATCTCGTCCAGGTCGGGGCTGGTCGGCATTCCGGGGGCGGCGGCCTATGCCTCGTCCAAGGCGGCGGTGCGCAACCACAGCAAGAGCGTCGCCTTGTGGTGCGCGGCGCAAGGGCTCGCGATCCGCTGCAACTCGGTGCACCCGGCCGCGATCCTGACGCCGATCTGGGAAGCGATGCTGGGCGACAGCGCCGGCGCGGCGCGGGACGAGAAGATGGCGGCGTTCGTCCGCGACACGCCGCTGCGCCGGTTTGGCCGGGTCGAGGAAGTCGCGGCGATCGCGGTGCTGCTCGCGTCCGACGAGGCGACCTATGTCACCGGATCGGAATTCAACATCGACGGCGGGCTGCTCGCCGGGTCGGCGGCGAGCCCGGGCTGAGCCTTACTTGCGCCGGCGCTACTTGCCCGGTCGCTACTTGCCCCGCCGCTACTTGCCCCGCCGCTACTTGCCCCGCCGCTTGCGGTGCGTCGCCATGTCGAGCACCTGCCGCTCGGCCTCGTCCTCGGGCATCAGCCGGAGGCGGCGGGCGATCTCCTGATACGCCTCGCTCTCGCCGCCGAGGTCGAGGCGGAAACGGTCCTTGTCGAGCTTCTCGTTCGACTTCATGTCCCACAGGCTGCAGCCGTCGGGGCTGATCTCGTCGGCCAGGATGGTGCGGGCGTAGTCGTTTTCCCAAAGGCGGCCGAATTCGATCTTGAAGTCGACGAGGCGGATGCCCGCGCCCGCGAACATGCCGCACAGGAAGTCGTTCACGCGGATCGCCATGTCGGCGATGTCGTTCATCTCCTCCTGGCTCGCCCAGCCGAAGCAGGCGATGTGCTCGTCGGCGACCATCGGGTCGTTCAGCGCATCGTCCTTGTAGTAATATTCGATGATTGTGCGGGGGAGCTGCGTGCCTTCCTCGATGCCGAGGCGCTTGGACAGCGAGCCGGCGGCGACGTTGCGCACGACGACCTCGATCGGGATGATCTCGACCTGGCGGATCAGCTGTTCGCGCATGTTGAGGCGGCGGATGAAATGGTTGGGGACGCCGATCGAATTGAGCAGCGTGAAGATATGTTCGGAGATGCGGTTGTTGAGCACGCCCTTGCCGTTGATCGTGCCCTTTTTCTGCGCGTTGAACGCGGTGGCGTCATCCTTGAAATACTGGATCAGCGTGCCGGGTTCGGGGCCTTCGTAGAGGATCTTGGCCTTGCCTTCGTAGATCTGGCGGCGACGGGCCATGGGCGGGCAGTCCTCAAATGCGAGCGCCCCGGCGGCGGTCGCGCCTTCGATCGAAGACGGGCGACACGGGCCGGGGCTCGGGTGCGCGGGCTATAGCGGGAGGGGGAGGGGGGCGCAACGCGCGCCCCCGCTCCGGGTATGCGGCCGACGCCTACTTCTGCGCCAGCGCGTCCTTGAGGCCCGTCGCATATTCGGCGCCGTGCGGGACCTGCGCCGTGGACGGCTTGAGCGCCGCGCCGATCGGCTCGGACCGGCCGCCAAGGCAGGTGCCCAAGAAGTTCTCCGCCACCGCGTTGAACGCGATGTTGTTGACGGGCCGCGCGAAGCCGTGGCCCTCGTCGGGGAACAGGACGTAGGTGACGGGGATGTTGCGCGCCTTCATCGCCGCGACGATCTGATCGGATTCGGCCTGCTTGACGCGGGGGTCGTTGGCGCCTTGCCCGATCAGCAGCGGCTTCTTGATGCGGTCGACATAGGTCAGCGGCGAGCGTTCGGTCAGCAGCTTCTTGCCGGCCTCCGTTTCCGGGTCGCCGATGCGGGCGAACAGCTGCCGCTTGCCGGCTTCCCAATAGGCCGGGATGGACTGGGCCAGCGTGAACAGGTTCGATGGGCCGACGATGCTGACGCCGCAGGTGAACTTGTCGGGGGTGAACGTGAGCCCGACCAGCGTCGCGTAGCCGCCGTAGCTGCCGCCCATGATGGCGACCTTGTCGGGCGTGGTGACGCCCTGCTTCACCGCCCAGTCGACCGAGTCGATGAGGTCGTCGTGCATCTTGCCGGCCCATTCCATGTTCCCGGCGTTGATGAAGCTTTTGCCGAAGCCGGTGGAGCCGCGGTAGTTGACGGAGAGCACGGCGTAGCCGCGGTTGGCGAGCCATTGGTGCGTGCTGTTGTAGCCGTAGCTGTCGCGCGCCTGCGGCCCGCCGTGGACGACGAGCACCAGCGGCGCGGGCCGTTCGGCCTTGCCGTCGCGGTTGCGGTCGGAGCCGGCGGGGAGCGTCAGGTAGCTCGGCATGGTCAGCCCGTCACGGGTGCGGATCTCCACCGCGTGCATCGGCTGCAGCGGCGCGCCGGCGAGTTCGGGGCGGCCGACATAGAGTTCGGTGACCGTCTTCTTGTTGCGGTCGTACAGGTACGTGGTCGCGGGGCGGACCACCGGGTCGACGGCGACGATCCACTTGCTGTCGTCCTCGGTGCGCGAACCGACGATGGGGAAGCCGCCGAGCCGCTTTTCAAGGAAAGCGAGGTCGCCCGCGACCTTGCGGTCGATCGGGTTCCATTCGGGCTTGGTGTAGTCGGCGCGCCAGGCCTCGATCTCGTAGGTGCGCGGGTTGACGAGCGCGCCGCTGATGTCGGCGCGGGGGCTTTGCGCGATCATGCGGGTGGTGCCGCTCGCGACGTCCTGCGCGACGAGCGCGGCGGTGTTCCGGCCGCGGCTGTCGATCCAGTACAGCGTGCGGCCGTCGGCGGTGAAGCCGGCGGGCGAGGTGGTGAGCGCGTCATCCAGGCCGACGCTGGCGAAGGGCTGGGCGCCGATCTTGCCGTTCGTCATCCGGAAGAAGTCCTGCCCGCCGTCCTGCCGCGGGCGGATGGCCATGCGCAGGTTCAGGTCGTTGTCGGCGAGGAAGCCGGCATAGCCGTCATTCTGCTGCACCAGCGTCAGCTTGCCCGACTTCAGGTCCAGGCTGTGGACGTCGTGAAAGCGCGCGTCGCGGTTGTTCAGGCCGACGAGGACGCGGTCTTTCTGCTTGTTGGAGCTGCCGACGATACGCGCTTGCGTCTTTTCGAACGGCGTCAGGTTGCGCTGCATGCCCGTGACGGGATCGACGGCGTAGAGCAGGAAGTTCTCGTCGCCGCCCTTGTCGTTGATGAACATCACCGATTTTGCGTCGGGCGACCAGAAGTGCCCCCGGATCGGGCGCTGGCGTTCGTTGGTCAGCGCCTTTGCCGCCTTGGGATTGGCGGCGGGCGCTACCCAGACGTTGAGCACGCCGTCACGCGGCGCGATCCACGACAGCCACTTGCCGTCGGGCGAGATCTGCCCGCCGGTGCGCGACGGGTTGCCGAACAGCGCGTCGCGCGGGATCAGCGGCACGTCGACCTGCGCCGAAGCAGGCAGCGCAACGGCGGCAAGCGTGGCGGCGGTCAAGGCCGTACGGATCGAAGCTTTCATCGTGTGTCATCCCCTATCGTTTCGAAGCGCCCCCGCGGCGCTTCGAATGATTCCTAACATCTTGTTATCATGATCGCGGCGCGACGCGAGAGAGGATCGGCAGAGCACGGTCCGCGGACAAGCGACGCATTTTCGCCGGCATCAAGCATCTGGCGCCGTCGCCTCGGCGGCCTCGTCTTCGCGGTGGTGCCGTCGGCCCGCGCGGCCGCTTGCCCCTAGACGTGCAGGCCCAAAGCGGCGGTAAACCGCCCACGCCAGGGCGGCGAGCAGCGTGAAGGGGATCAAGGCCGCGAGCAGCCGGATGATCAGGCCCAGCGCGCCGATAAACATCGCCGCGGCCTCCTCCCACGCGTCGCGCAGCGGCGATCTGGTGTCGAAGCCGGGTATGAGGCTGCCCGATCCGTAGTTGAAGACCATGGGAGTGCGGGCGAGCGATTCGCGGTCGGCCTCGCGCCCCGTATCCAGTTGCCGGAGCTGCGCGCGAAGGTCTGCGGCTTCCGCCAAGAGGCGGTCGCGCACGACGTTGGAAAGGCCGCGCCGGCGCAGCTCGGCGTCGAGCTTGGCGATGTCGTCCCCGATCTGCGCTTCGCCGCGATTGGCGTTCGCGATCGACGAACCGGCGTCGATGCCGGAAATCTCCTGATCGACCAGCATGCCTTCCGAGCGCGTGACCAGCGCCGTTGCCTGCTTGCCGAATTCGCGTGCGATCGCGGGGTCCAGCTTGAGCGCGAGCATCGCGGAGATGTCGCGTTCGTTGGCCAGCCGGTAGCGCATGCCGGTGATGCGGCACCGCGCGAGGCCCAGCTTCTCGCACATCTGCGCGTGGGCTTCCTGCATCGGCGAGATGCGCGGGCTGGGGAGACGGAAGGCGTAGGCGTAGTTGAAGGCGACGCCCGGCGCGGCGGTGACGCTGATGCCCGGTGCGCGGGACGAGACCGGCGGCGGCGGCGGGGGCGGCGCGTTCATCGTCGAGTCGACCGCGGATTCCTCGGTGACGTCGAAGGTGGTGAAGTCGCGGCTCGACTCCTTGCGCTCCGTCTGCTGGCCGCATGCGGTGAGTAGCAGAGCCGAAACCAACCAAGCCGATCCGCGCATGAAGCCCCCTCCTATCAGCCAGGTTACATTGTAACGTGAGCTTGGCAAGTCAGGTGACCTTGGCTCGCTTCGCGAAGTGCGGGTCGCGCCAGGTCTCATTGTCAAGAATGGAGGCTAGGCGGTCGACGGCGCTCCAGACATCCTCAAACCCAGTGTAGAGCGGGGTGAGGCCGAAGCGCAGGATGTCGGGCGCGCGGAAGTCGCCAACGACGCCGGCGGCGATCAGCGCCTGGCAAATCTCGTACGCGTGCGGGTGGGCAAAGCTGATCTGGCTGCCGCGCCGTGCCCGATCCCGCGGGCTGGCTAGGCGGAGCGCGGGGCAGCGGGCGTCCACTTCGCCAGCGAACAGGTCGAACAGCGCAGCCGATTTGGCGAACAGCGCGGCCATGTCTGCGCCGGCGAAATTTTCCACCCCGCTTTCGAGCGCCAGGAGGCTCAGCATCGGCGGGGTGCCGCACGCGAAACGCGCGACGCCGGGAGCGGGCGCGTAGTCGTCCGGGAACGCGAACGGCGCGGCGTGGCCGAACCAGCCCTGCAGCGGCGAGCGCATCGCATCGTGATGACGCGCCGCGGCGAAGATGAAGGCGGGCGCGCCGGGGCCGCCGTTCAGGAACTTGTAACCGCAGCCGACGGCGAAGTCGGCGCCGTCCGCCGAAAGCGCCAGCGGCACCGCGCCGACGCTGTGGCTGAGGTCCCAAACGGCAAGCGCGCCGGCGTCGTGCGCGCGCGCGGTCAGCGCCGTAATGTCGCGCCGCTCGCCGGTCTTGTAGTGTACCTGCGTCAGCAGCAGCACGGCGCTGTTCGGGCCAAGCGCGGCCTCGACTTCGCCCGGCGGCACCGCGCGAACGTCCGCGCCGGGCACCGCCCCCGCGACGTAGAGGTCGGACGGGAAATTGCCCAGTTCGGTGACGATCTCGCGCCGGCCGGGGCGAAGCGCGACGGCGGCGGCCAGCGCCTTGTAGAGGTTGACCGATGTGGAGTCGGCGACCAGCACTTCGTGCGCATCGGCGCCGATCAGCGGCGCGATCTTGCCCGCGATCCGCGCGGGCGCGTCGATCCAGCCTTCCTTGTTCCAGCTGCCGATCAGCTGTTCGCCCCATTGCCGCTCCACAGCGTCGCGCTGCGCGGCGACGGTGGCGTGGGGCAGGCACCCCAGCGAATTGCCGTCGAGGTAGATCAGGCCTTCCGGCAGCCGGAAGCGGTCGCGGTAAGGCCGCAGGGGATCGGCGGCGTCGAGCGCGCGGGCGTCGTCAATGGTCATCGGGCGGGTCACCGGCGCGGTCTGCGCGTCGTCGCTTCGGCGATCAACCCGAGCGTGTGCGACCAGGCCTTGCTGCCCGGCGCGACGAGCTCGACGTGGCCCGTGGCGGAGATGAAATCGACCGAAACTTCGTCGCCGGCCGTTCGCATCTTCGCCGCGTAGCCGGTGGCGAAGTCATTGGGGATGATGCGGTCCGTATCGCCATTAACCAGCCATTGACGGACGCCGAGCGGGGCGAGGCGGGGGATCGACGTGTCGGCGTAGACGTCACGGCTGGAGAAAGTCGGCGGACCGACGAGCTTGTCGATAACCTCGATGCCGCAGCCGCTGCCGGGAGGCGCCGCGGCCAGTTCGAGATCGGGCAAGCCGCCGAGGCTGATCACATTGCGGACCCGGAGCGGGACGCTGGTGCGGAGCGGACTGGCGGCCGGGAGACGCGGCCGGGCCGCCAGCCACAGCGCCAGGTGCCCGCCCGCCGAGTGTCCCACCGCAACGACGCGGCCGAGGTCGAGCGGGTGCTCGCGCGCGGCCGAGCGCAGCAAGTCCGCGGCGGCGGCCGCGTCGAGGAACGTTCCCGGATACCCGCCGCCGGGCCGGTCGACGCCGCGATAGTCGATGTTCCACACCGCATAGCCGCGCCCGCGCAGGTCGCCGGCGAGATAGTTCATCAGCGTCCGATCGGCGATGCTCGTCGTCCAGCAGCCGCCGTGAACCATCAGCACGACGGGGTGCGGGCCCTTGGCGGCCGGCAGCCAGAGGTCGGCGACCTGGTATGGGTCGGCACCGTAGCGGAAGGTCTTGTCAGGCGCGGGCTTGGGTCGGGCGAGCAGGTCGGGCCAGGTCAGGAGCTTGGCGGGCGTGCCGGACGTGCCGGGCGCCGCGCCGGGGGGCGGGGCAGGCAGCGGGGCAGGCGGCGGAGTGGTGCAGGCGGACATCGTGGCAATCATTGCCGCCGCTGCCAGTGACTTAGCAATCTTGACCACCACCAACACCGTTCGGGCTGATGACGAGGTCGCCATGCCCCCGGCATGGCTGCAGACGTCCGGGGAACATCTGCACCTCGTCATTGTCGAAGCCCCTTCCTTTCCGCGCTTTCCCTAAAAAAGAAAGCCCTTCGACAGGCTCAGGGCGAACGGTTTCTCGTGAGCGGGCAGGGCGCACAGGGGGACGGGGTTGGTCAAGCGCCGATGCCCTTGCTATCCGCACCTCATGCCCGCCGCGCCCGCCCACGAGATCGTCGACACGCCGTTCGACGATGCGCTGTCCTCGCGCTACCTCGTATACGCGCTGTCGACGATCACCGCGCGTTCGCTGCCGGATGTCCGCGATGGTTTGAAGCCTGTCCACCGCCGGCTCCTGTGGGCGATGCGGCTGCTCAAGCTGGATCCGGCAAGCGGCTACAAAAAGTGCGCGCGGGTCGTTGGCGATACGATCGGCAAGTACCACCCGCATGGCGACCAGTCGGTGTACGACGCGATGGTTCGCCTCGCGCAGAGCTTCTCGCTGCGCTATCCGCTGGTCGACGGGCAAGGCAATTTCGGCAATGTCGACGGCGATAACGCCGCCGCCTACCGCTATACCGAGGCGCGGCTGACGCCCGCGGCGATCGAGCTGATGGCGGGGCTCGACGAAGGTACGGTCGACTACAAGCCGACGTATAATGGCGAGGAAGAGGAGCCGGAGGTCTTCCCGGGCCTGTTCCCTAACCTGCTCGCCAACGGCGCGTCGGGCATCGCGGTCGGCATGGCGACGTCGATCCCACCGCACAATGTCGCGGAGGTCATCGACGCGGCGACGCACTTGCTGGACGAGCCTGACGCCGACCCTGCGGCGCTGATGCAGTTCGTGCAGGGGCCGGACCTGCCGACCGGCGGCGAGATCGTCGACAGCCCTGCGGCGATCGCCGCCGCCTATGTCAGCGGCCGCGGCTCGTTCCGCGTCCGCGCGCGCTTCGCGGAAGCCGAGAAGCGTGCGCAGGGCGGCTGGGCGCTGGTGATCACCGAAATCCCGTTCGGCGTCGCCAAGTCCAAGCTGATCGAACAGATCGCCGCGCTGATCGCCGACAAGAAGCTGCCGATCCTCGCCGACGTCCGCGACGAAAGCGACGAGGCGATCCGTATCGTGATCGAGCCGCGCTCGCGCACGGTGAACCCTGAGGACCTGAAGGAAAGCCTGTTCCGGCTGACCGACCTGGAAACGCGTTTCCCCTTGAACCTCAATGTGCTGGACGCGGACCGCACGCCCAAGGTGATGGGGCTCAAGGAAGCGCTGACCGCCTACCTCCATCACCAGATCGAGGTGCTCGTCCGCCGTTCGCGCACGCGGGTCGCCAAGATCGACGACCGGCTGGAGATCGTCGCCGGCTATCTGGTCGCGTTCCTCAACCTCGACCGGGTCATCCAGATCATCCGCGAGGAGGACGAGCCCAAGCCCGTCATGGTGGCCGAGTTCGCGCTTACCGACCGGCAGGCCGAAGCGATCCTCAACCTGCGCCTCCGCTCGCTACGCAGGCTCGAGGAGATGCAGCTGACCAAGGAACAGGCGGCGCTGCAGAAGGAGCGCGACGGGCTTGCCGCCTTGCTGGAGAGCCCCGGGAAGCAGCGCAGCCGGTTGAAGAAGGATCTGGCGGCGCTGCGGACGCGCTATGGGCCCGAGACGCCGCTGGGCGCGCGCCGTACGACGATCCGGGAAGCGGGTCCGACGCGGGAGATTCCGCTGGAGGCGATGATCGAGCGTGAGCCGATCACCGTCGTGCTATCGCAGCGCGGCTGGATCCGGGCGCTGCGCGGGCATGTCGAGGCGTCGGAGTTGGCGAGCCTCAAGTACAAGGAAGGGGATGGTCCGGCCTTCGGGCCGGTGCACGCGCAGACCACGGACAGGATCCTGCTGTTCGCCGCCGACGGCCGCGCGTTCACGCTGCCCGGCGACCGCCTGCCCGGCGGACGGGGCTTCGGGGAGCCGGTGCGGTTGATGATCGATCTGGGCGGCGAGACGCCGATCGTCGCGATGATGGCGGCCCGCGCCGATGCGCGGCTGCTTCTCGCCGCGTCCGACGGCCGCGGCTTCGTGGCGACGCACGCCAGCGCGGTCGCGGAAACGCGCAAAGGGCGGCAGATTGTCAATCTGCGGCCGGGCGCGCGGCTCCGCGTCGTGCATCCGATCGCGCCCGATGCCGATTACGTCGCGGCGGTGGGGGAGAACCGCAAGCTTGTCGTGTTTCCGTTGAGCGAGTTGCCCGAACTCGGCCGCGGCGCCGGCGTGGCGCTGCAGCGCTACGGCGACGGCGGCTTGTCGGACGCGGTCGCCTTCCGATTCGAGGCGGGTCTCAGCTGGGCGATGGGCGGCGAGGGCGGCCGGACGCGCACGGAAACCGACCTGACGCCGTGGCGCGCGGCGCGGGGGGCGGCGGGGCGGATGCCGCCGAACGGGTTCCCCCGGGATAACAGGTTCTGAAGTGCTCCGGCGTAGGCCGGAGCCTAGTGGTACCGCCGGTGTCGTTGGACCCCGGCCTACGCCGGGGTATCCGGATATGAGCCGGTTACTAAGCCGCTGCCGCGACATGCCGCCGCACGATAGCCTCCAGCGCGGCCCCGTCGGGAAATCCGGCGTCGACCCAGGCCGCCTCGATCTCGCGCAGCGTTGTCGCGACGATTGGCCCCGCGGGCAGGCCGCGGGCGATCAGCGCGCCGCCAGCTATCGGCAGCTTGGGCTTTTCCCAGCTGTCCAGCGCCCGGAGGCGGGCGGCGTCTGGCGCCTCGCCAAGCAACAGGCGGTCGCGCGCGCAGGGAAGACCGTGGCGGTAAGCGAGCGCGGCCGGATCGCTTTGCGCATCGACGGCGGCCCGCGCGGCGGCGCAGGATAGCCGCGCGCGCGCCGCCTTGCTCAACCGCAGGCGCAGCGCGACGTCGCCTGCGCGTGGCGGATGGGCGGGCAGCAGCGCGGCGAGCCGGCGCAGGCCGTCGGGAGCTACGCCGAGCCGCGTCTCTTCGCCGACCAGCCGGACCAAAGCCGCGACGCCCGCGGCGTCGATCTCCGGAACGACGGGCGCGAAGATGCCGGCCGCGAACATCACCGCGACGGTCGCCTGCGGGTGCGGAAGGCCGAGCAGCTTGAGCAGTTCGTCGGCGATGCGCTCGCGCGACAAGGCCATCAGATCGTTGGCGCGGGCGCTGCAGGCGGCGAGCCCTTGCGCGTCGGGGGCGCCGTCTGAAAAGCGCGCGTGGAAGCGGAAGAAGCGCAGGATGCGCAGGTGATCCTCCGCGATCCGCGCTTGGGGGTCGCCGATGAAGCGGATGCGGCGCGCGGCGATGTCCGCCTCGCCGCCGAAATAGTCGAACACCTCGCCCGACAGCGGGTCCGCGAAAAGCGCGTTAATCGTGAAGTCGCGCCGCGCGGCGTCGGCGCGCCAGTCGTCGGTGAACGCGACCACCGCATGCCGGCCATCCGTTTCGACGTCGCGGCGCAGCGTCGTGACCTCGACGGGACGCCCGCCAACGACGGCGGTGACGGTGCCGTGCGCCAGCCCCGTCGGTACCGCCTTCAGCCCCGCCGCCTTCAGCCGCGCCATCACTTCGGCGGGCTGCAGCCGCGTCGCCAGGTCGATGTCGGATACGGGCAGCGCCAGCAGCGTGTCGCGCACCGCGCCGCCGACCAGCCGCGTGTCGCCCTGAGCCGCGCCTAGCGTGTCAAGCAGGCGGCCCATGTCCGGCCACGCGGCTCCCGGAATGGCGTCCAGCCTCACGACGCCGCCACGGGCGCGTGCGCCAGGCGGCGCGACAGGTTGACGATCATCGCCGCTGTGGCGCCCCAGATCCGCCGGCCGCCCCACGGAATCTCCCAGTAGCGGCGGGTGCGGCCCTGCCATTCCATGTCGCGCAGTATGTGATTGCCTAGGTCGGTGACGAACTCCAGCGGGACCTCGAAGATGTCCGCCACCTCGCGGTCGTGCGCCGTCAGTTCCAATCCCGGCGGCACCAGCGCCAGCACGGGCGTGACGATGAAATCGGTGACGGTGCGGTAGGGGTCCAGCGCGCCGAGCACGTCCACGGTCGCGGGCGCGAGCCCGATCTCCTCCCGCGCTTCGCGCAGCGCGGCGGCGACCGCGTCCTCGCCCGGGTCCATGCGGCCGCCGGGAAAGGCGATCTGGCCCGCATGCGTGCGCAAGTTGGCGGTGCGCTGCGTCAGCAGCAGGCCCGGCTCCGCGCGCGCGACAACGGGAACGAGCACGGCGGCCGAAACCGGCGAACTGCCGAGATCGCCGTCATCGCCGGTCAACAGGCCGGGCGGGGCGGGGAGCGCCACGCTGCGCGCCAGCCGCGCCCGCAGGTCCATGTCAGGCGGCGTCGAGGGGGAAGAAGACGCCGTCGCTCCACAAGCCGGCGGGATCGG
Source organism: Sphingomonadaceae bacterium (assembly GCA_035644935.1). Taxonomy (GTDB): domain Bacteria; phylum Pseudomonadota; class Alphaproteobacteria; order Sphingomonadales; family Sphingomonadaceae; genus CADCVW01. The sequence continues at coordinate 79 of DASQNO010000056.1, read as the reverse complement.
CGGCCTCGTCCAGCGCCCAGTCCGCGAGTTCGTAGAAGACGGGACGCGAGATCAGCGCTTCCAGTCCGCCGCGTACGCC
>DASQNO010000055.1:0-58133 GCA_035644935.1 Sphingomonadaceae bacterium | reverse complement strand
GCTAGGGTTGCCAGTGGTTCCGCTCGCGACGGACAGCGGTCGCGCCTGGCCGCGCGGCTTCGTTAAGCGCCCGGGCATGATCCGCTTCCGCTTCGGGGCGCCGATCCCGCCAGGGTTGAAGCGCGACGAGATCGAAGCGCGAGTCCATGCCGCGATCAACGTGCTGGAGACGTCGCCAAGCTAAGGTTTTGCCATTTATGGGTCATTGCGAGGAGCCGAAGGCGACGCGGCAATCCACGCCGGCATCCTGCGGTGGCCACGAAGCTGGATCGCCGCGCTACGCTCGCGATGACAAAGAGAGCTAAGTCCGCATCACTCCGGCAACCTTAGCTCCGCAATTGCGCGCCCACCTTCGCTGCTGCCGCGACGATCTGCGCCGAGATCTCGCTGATGTCGGCCTCCGTGAAGCTCCTCGCGTCAGGCTGCAGCGTCACTTCCACCGCCAGCGACTGCATGCCTTCGGCGACGCCCGAGCCGGTAAAGCGATCGAACAGACGGACATCGGCGATCCGCGCCTTGTCGGCGCCGCGAACGGCACGCACCAACGTCTCCGCCTCGACATCGGCCGCTATCAGGAACGCGAAGTCGCGTGAAACCGCCTGTTGCACGGGCGGCGCGAAAGGCGCGCGGCGTCGGCTGGCCGAGCGGGGCATGGGAACCGCATCGAGGAAGATCTCCGCGGCGACGACCGGACCGTCGATGTCCAGCGCGCGCGCGGTCGCCGGGTGCAGCTCGCCGAAGGCCGCCAGCACTTTGCGGCCGAGGCTGATCTGCCCGCTCCGCGCGGGGTGGAACCAGCCCGGCGCGCCCGCCGTCGCTTGCGCGCTCGCGGGCGCTCCGGCGGCCTCGAGCAGCGCCAGCGCTTCCGCCTTGGCATCGAAGGTGTCGAACGGGACGGCCCGGCCGTTCCGCCACCCGCGCGGGCTGCGATCACCCGCGAGCACCAGCCCAAGCGTCAATCGCTCGCGGTCGCCTTCGTAGCGGCGCCCGACCTCGAACAAGCGCACGGAGGTCTCGCCCCGCGCGCGGTTGCGCCGCGCCGCCGCCATCAGCCCCGGCAGCAGAGACGGGCGCATGACCTTCATCTCGGCGCTGATCGGGTTGGCCAGCGTCCAGGCGCCGCCGCCGAACGCGTCCGCCCCCGCCGGGGAGATGAAGCTCCAGGTCACCGCCTCGTACATCCCCCGCGCCGCCGCCGTCCGGCGGACGCGGCGTTCGAGCCGCTGCATCGGCGTCGCGGTGGGCGTGGCGACACCCGGCGCGCGGGGCAGGGGCACGGACGGCACCCTGTCGATGCCGACGATGCGGACGATTTCCTCGACGATGTCGGCGGGACCGTCGACATCGCGGCGCCAGCTGGGCGGCCGCACGTGCCAGTTCGCATCGACTTCGAAGCCCAGCCGCGCCAATATGCGCCGCTGCTCGTCGGCATCCACGCTCATCCCGGCGAGGCTTTCAACGCGCGTGGGATCGTAGGCGATCGTCGCGCGGCCTGAGGGCGGCGCGCCGGCGCGGCACGGCTCGGACGCGGAGCCGCCCGCCAGCCCCAGGATCATCCCCGACGCCAGCGCCAGTCCGTCTTCCAGAAACCCGGAATCGACGCCGCGTTCGAACCGCGCGCGCGCGTCGGACGTCAGGCCGAGCGCCTGGCCGGTGCGCGCGATGGTTTCCGGGTCGAAGTAGGCGCATTCGATCAGTACGTCGGTGGTGGTGTCGCTGACGCCCGAATGCAGTCCGCCCATGATGCCGCCGATGTCGTGCACCGCCACGTCGTCGGCGATGACGGTCATGGTCTCGTTCAACGCGTAGGTCTTGCCGTTGAGCGCCTCCAGCGTTTCGCCGGCGCGGGCTTTGCGGGCAACGAGGGGGCCTGAAATTTCTGCAAGATCGTACACATGAAGCGGTCGGCCCCAGCCGATCGTGATGTAGTTGGTGATGTCGACCAGCAGCGAGATCGGGCGCAGGCCGACGCTGAGCAACTGGCGCTGCAGCCAGTCGGGGGAGGGGCCGTTACGGACGCCGCGCACGACCTGCGCGTAGAAGGCGGGGCAGCCGACGGGGTCGTCCGTGCGGACCTGCGGCGGTGGGCCGAAGCTCATCGCTTCGTGCTCGCTGGTGTCGGCCTTCAGCGTTCCCAGCCCCGCCGCCGCGAGGTCGCGGGCGATGCCGTGCACGCCCAGCGCGTCGCCGCGATTGGGGGTCACGGCGATGTCGAACACCGGGTCGTCCAGCCCCGCCCAGGCGGCGTAAGGCGTGCCCACGGGCGCGTCGGCGGGGAGTTCGATAATGCCGGCATGGTCGTCGCCGAGCTGCAACTCGCGCGACGAGCACATCATGCCGCGGCTCTCGACGCCGCGGATCGTCGCTGCGCCCAGCGTAATACCGGTGCCGGGAACGTAGGCACCAGGTCCGCCGAACACGCCGACCAGCCCTTCGCGCGCATTGGGCGCTCCGCAGACCACGGGGATCGGCGCGCCCGTGCCCGCATCGACGCTGAGCAGGCGCAATTTGTCCGCCTGCGGATGCGGGGCGGCGGTGAGCACGCGCGCGATCACGAACGGCGCCAGCGCCTCCGCGCCGTTGTGGACGCTTTCGACCTCCAGTCCGATGCGGGTGAGGGTTTCGGCGATGGTTGAAGGCGACGCATCCGTCTCCAGATGCTCCTTCAGCCAGGAAAGAGTGAACTTCATCGAATTCGTCCTCCCCGAGTTTTCTCGGGGAGGGGGACCAGCGAAGCTGGTGGAGGGGTTTTGCAGCGCGAAGCCTTCTCACTGCAAAACCCCTCCACCATTCCGGCTTTGCCGGAATGGTCCCCCTCCCCAGCCAATGCTGGGGAGGACATGGTGATCGTCTCCTTCATGCGCCGACTCCGCCGCTCAGGGTGGGCACCGCAAGCGCGGGGAAGCCGTAGTGGCGCAGCCAGCGCAGGTCGCCGTCGAAGAAGGCGCGCAGGTCGTCCATGCCGTATTTGAGCATCGCCAGCCGGTCGATCCCGCAGCCGAAGGCGAAGCCCTGATACTCGTCGGGATCGAGTCCGCAGGCGGCGATCACCTTGGGGTGCACCATGCCGGAGCCCAGCACCTCGAGGAAACCTTCGGCGCCGCCGATCACGCGCTGACCCTTGATCAGCGTGTAGCCGACGTCGACCTCCGCCGACGGTTCGGTGAAGGGGAAATAGCTCGGCCGCAGCCGCAGGTGGATGTCGTCGGTCTCGAAGAACGCCTTGAGGAAGGTCTCCAGCGTCCATTTGAGGTGGCCGAGGTGGATGCCGCGGTCGATTACCAGCCCTTCCAGCTGATGGAACATCGGTGTGTGCGTGGCGTCGCTGTCCGAGCGATAGGTGCGCCCCGGCGCGATGATGCGGATGGGCGGCTTCTGGGTCATCATCGTGCGGATCTGCACGGGCGAGGTGTGGGTGCGCAGCAGCATGCGCCGTTTCTCTGAATCGTTGCGGTCGAAGTAGAAGGTGTCGTGCATCGCCCGCGCGGGGTGATGTTCGGGGATGTTGAGCGCGGTGAAGTTGTGCCAGTCGTCCTCGATCTCCGGCCCTTCCGCGACCGCGAAACCGAGATCGGCGAAGATTTCCGCGAGCTCGTCCATGACCTGGCTGACCGGGTGCACCGTTCCACGTGGAGCGGGATCGACGGGCAACGTCATGTCGAGCCGCTCGGTCGCGAGGCGGCGGTTCAGGTCCTCCGCTTCAAGCGCGGCCTTGCGGCTGGCGATGGCGTCGGCGACGGCGGTTCTCAGCGCCTGGATACGGGGACCCTGCTGTTGCCGCTCTTCCGGCGTCATGGCGCCGAGGGTCTTGAGCAGGGCGGTTACCTTGCCGCTCTTGCCCAGCGCGTCGATCCGTATCGCTTCCAAAGCCGCGAGATCGGGCGCCGCGTGCGCCGCGCCGACAAGCTCTTCGTATGAAGTTTCGAGAAGTTTCATGCGAAGTTCCATAAGGCGACTTTCGCAGGTGCGCACCCGTCAATGCGAAGGGTTTACGGCTTTGGTGTAGGCCGGAGCCTGGTCGTGCCGGCGGTGTCGCTGGACCCCGGCCTACGCCGGGGTACATGAAATTCAGAACTGCATCAGCGCACATACCTGAAACTATAAGCGCAGGTGTGCTCCGGCGTAGGCCGGAGCCTAGTGGTACCATGGTACGACTGGACCCCGGCCTACGCCGGGGCACAGAAAAGCGCGGGGAGCCTTGTGGCCGCCCGCGCTCTTGTTGCTTCGCTGGAACCAGCCGTTAGGCGGCGAGCGCCTCGGGTTCGGCGGGCAGTGCCTGGCGGGCCTGCGCGACGATGCCGCGGAACGCGTCGGCCTCGTGCATGGCGATGTCGGCCAGGACCTTGCGGTCCAGATCGACCCCGGCCAGCTTCAGCCCGTGCATGAACTGGCCGTAGGTCAGACCCTCCATACGCACGGCGGCGTTGATGCGCTGGATCCACAGGGCGCGGAACGAGCGCTTCTTAACTTTGCGGTCGCGATAGGCGTACTGCCCGGCCTTTTCGACGGCCTGGCGGGCGATGCGGATCGTGTTCTTGCGACGGCCGTAATAGCCCTTCGCCTGGTCCAGGATGCGCTTGTGCTTGGCGTGCGTGGTGACGCCGCGTTTGACGCGCGCCATCCTACTTGCCCAATCCGTAAGGCGCCCACAGCTTGATCGTCCGCGCGTCGGGGGCGGAGATCACGGACGTGCCGCGGTTCTGGCGAATATACTTGGCGCTGTGATGCGTCAGGCGGTGGCGCTTGCCGACGACGCCATGCTTGACGAGGCCGGACGCGGTGATCTTGAATCGCTTCTTGACCCCGCTCTTGGTCTTCAACTTGGGCATTTTCGTCTCCTTGTGTTGCGCTTGGAAGCGCGACGTTTCGCGAACAGCCACGGCAGCCCACACTGGCCGGGCGGTCGGTATTTTCCGAAGGTGGAAAGGTGTGCCTTTAGGAGCCCGGCCGCGCGGGCGCAACCACTAAGCCGGTCGGCCCACTACCAGGGAAGCGTCTTGCCCCGGAAGTCCATGAACGGGCAGCCCGCGCCGGGGCTAAGGTCGTCGATGACGCGCCGCATGCCCGCGACGCTGTCCGCCGGGGTCGTCGGTGCGCCCGGCCCGCCCATGTCGGTCTTGACCCATCCCGGATGCAGCAGCCCGAGCGCCACGGGCTCAGCCTTCCATTCCAAACCCAGCGACACCCAGGCGGCGTTGAGCGCGGCCTTGGACGAGCGATAGTCGAGATATCCGCCCGATCCGTTGTCGGCGATGCTGCCCATCTGGCTGGTGATCGCCACCGCGCGCCCACCGGCGGCGCGCAGCTGCGGCAGCAGCGCGATCGCCAGCAGCGTCGGCGCCACCGTGTTGACCTCCAGCACCCGCAGCCAGTCGTCGCCGCCGCCTGCGCTCATGCTGCGCGTGCCGCCGACTCCGGCGTTGAGCACGGCGATATCGATCGGTGCTTCACCCAGCGTCGCGGGAAAGGCGGCCAAGGCCGCGCGATCGGTCATGTCGAGCGCGTGGACTTCGATGTCGCCGGGCAACGCGGCCAGTTCCGTGGCGGCGGCCGGATCGCGCACGGTGGCGAGCACGCTGTGTCCGTCGGCCGCGTACTGGCGAGCGAATTCGAGACCGATGCCGCGGCCCGCGCCTGTGATCAGAACCGTTGCCATCAGTCGAACAAACTCGAAACGGAGGATTCGTCGGCGGTGCGCCGAATGGCCTCGGCGAACAAGGGCGCTATGCTGAGGTAGCGCAGTTTGCCGCCGACACTCGCGCCTTCGGGGACAGCGATCGAATCGGTCACCACCACCTCCAGCAGCTGCGAGGCCTCGATTCGTGCCACGGCGCCGCCCGACAGCACGCCGTGACTGGCATAGGCGATGACCTCCAGCGCGCCCGCCGCCTTCAAAGCGGCCGCCGCATTGCAGAGCGTGCCGCCCGAATCGACCATGTCGTCGATCAGGATGCAGAAGCGGCCCGCGACGTCGCCGATGATGTTCATGACTTCCGATTCGCCGGCTTTTTCGCGCCGCTTGTCGACGATCGCCAGCGGCGCGTTGCTGAGCCGCTTGGCGAGCGAGCGGGCGCGCACGACGCCCCCGACATCTGGCGACACCACCGTGACGTTTTCCACCGGAAAGCGCGCCCGGATGTCGGCGCTCATCACCGGCGCGCCGTAGAGATTGTCCGTCGGGATATCGAAGAAGCCCTGGATCTGCCCGGCGTGCAGATCCATCGACAGCACGCGGTCCGCGCCCGCGACGGTGATCAAATTGGCGACCAGCTTGGCCGAGATCGGCGTGCGCGGCCCCGGTTTGCGGTCCTGCCGCGCGTAGCCGAAATAGGGCATCACCGCCGTGATCCGCCTGGCCGACGAGCGCTTCAGCGCGTCGATGCAGATCAGCAGCTCCATGAGATTGTCGTTGGCGGGGTAGCTGGTGGACTGCACCACGAACACGTCCTCGCCCCGGACATTGTCCTGGATCTCGACGAAGATCTCCTCGTCGGCGAAGCGGCGGACGCTGGCGTCGGTAAGCGGAATTTCGAGATAATGGCTGATCGCGGCCGCCAGTGGCGGGTTGGAGTTGCCGGCGAGGAGTTTCATTGGGACGTAGTCTTCCGAAGGAGCGTGCGGCTCCCCTCCAGCACTTGCTGGAGGGGTTGGGGGTGGCTCTTTCTTCTTGCGCGCTTCTTGGCCGTTCCAGGCAGAAGAAGAGCCACCCCCAACCCCTCCAGCAAATGCTGGAGGGGAGCAGTTCGCCTCGCCTTTAGGCTGACGCCGTCCCTACGCAAACCCCGCGTTTGCCGCTCGCACCCGCGCTGGCTAAGGCCGCCGCCATGCCCCGCGCGCTTTCCATCGTTCTGTCGCAGCTGAACCAGAGCGTCGGCGCGCTTGCCGCCAATGCCGAGGCGATGCTGGGCGTCCGCGCCGCGCACCCGCACGCGGACCTTATCCTGTTCCCCGAACTGCAGCTGCCGGGCTACCCGGCGGAGGACCTCGTCCTCAAGCCTGCCTTCGCGCAAGCGTGCGAGGCGGAGCTGGCGCGCATGGCCGCGGCGACCGCCGACGGCGGTCCGGCGATGCTCGTCGGCACGCTGCACCGCCGCGAGGGCAAGGTGTACAACGCCGTGGCCCTGCTGGACGGCGGCGAGACGAAGCTTACGCTCAAGCAGTCGCTACCCAATTACGGCACGTTCGACGAGAAGCGCGTGTTCGCGCATGGCGGGCCCGCCGATCCCTTCGACTTTCGCGGTGTCAGGATTGGCGTGCCGATCTGCGAGGACATCTGGGCACCGCATGTCTGCGACGACCTGCGCGCGCGGGGGGCGGAGCTGCTGCTGATACCCAACGGCAGCCCGTTCGAACATGACAAGGACGACCGGCGGCTGGCCGAAGTGCGGCTGCGCGTCGGCGAGACCGGATTGCCGATGGCATTCCTCAACCGCGTCGGCGGGCAGGACGAAATCGTCTTCGACGGCGCGTCGTTCGTGGTGAATCCAGGCGGCGGAGTGGCCGTGCACCTGCCCGACTGGGAAGAGGCGTCCGTGGTCACGCGCTGGACCGAGACGGCGAACGGCTGGCGCTGCGACCCCGGCGCGATCGCCCGGCTGGAGGCGGACCCCGCCGATCTCTACCATGCGATGCTGGTGGGTTTGCGCGATTATGTGAACCGCGCCGGTTTTCCGGGCGTGATCCTGGGCCTGTCGGGGGGCATCGACAGCCATCTGTCCGCCGCGGTCGCGGTTGATGCGTTGGGCGCGGAGCGGGTGCGCTGCGTCATGCTGCCGTCGCGCTACACCAGCCAGGCGAGCCTCGACGACGCGGCCGCGGGCGCGCGCATGCTGGGCGTGCGCTACGACATCGTGTCGATCGCGCCCGGTGTCGAGGCGCTGGATACGATGCTGGCGGAGGCGTTCGCGGGTACGGAGCCGGGGCTCGCGGAAGAGAACATCCAGTCGCGACTGCGCATGGTGACGCTGATGGCGCTGTCCAATCGCTTCGGCCACATGCTGCTGACCACGGGCAACAAGAGCGAGATGGCGACCGGTTATGCGACGCTCTACGGCGACATGGCGGGGGGGTACTCGGTACTCAAGGACGCCTACAAGACGCAGGTCTTCGCGCTCGCCCGCTGGCGCAACGCCCACCGGCCGCGGCTCGGGCTGGGTTCGGACGGGCCGGTGATGCCGGCGGCGGTGATCACCAAGCCGCCGTCCGCCGAACTGCGGCCCGACCAGAAGGATTCGGACAGCCTGCCGCCCTACGACGTGCTGGACGCGATATTGCACGGTTTGGTGGAGGAGGAGCTGTCCGTCGATGAAGTTGCGGCGCGCGACTTCGACCGGGAAACGGTGGCGCGGGTCGAGCGGCTGCTGATCGGGTCCGAACACAAGCGGCGTCAGGCGCCGCCGGGCGTGAAGCTCGGCCACCGCAATTTCGGGCGCGACCGGCGCTACCCGTTGAGCAACGCGTTTCGCACGTCATGACGCCAGTAACTCGCTTCGCGCCCAGTCCGACCGGCCGCCTCCACGTCGGCAACATCCGCACGGCGCTGCACAATTTCCTGTGGGCGCGGCGGTACGGGGGCACGTTCCTGCTGCGGCTGGACGATACGGACGCCGAGCGTTCGACCGAGGCGTTCGCGCAGGGGATACGCGACGATCTCGCCTGGCTCGGCATGGCGCCGGACGCCGAGCATCGGCAGTCGGACCGCTTTTCGCGGTACGAGGAGGTGTTCGGGACGCTGCGCGCGGCGGGGCGCGTTTATCCGGCCTACGAGACGCCCGAAGAATTGGATCTCAAGCGCAAGGTGCTCGCCGGCCGCGGGCTGCCGCCGGTGTACGATCGCGCGGCGCTGGGGCTGAGCGAGGATGACCGCCGCGCGCTGGAGGCGGAGGGGAGGCGTCCGCACTGGCGCTTCCGGCTGGACGGCGACGCGCCCATTGTTTGGGACGACCTGATCCGCGGGCCGCAGCATCTCGATCCGCGGCTGATGAGCGATCCGGTGATCCGCCGCGCCGACGGCAGCTGGCTGTACATGCTGCCGTCGGCGATCGACGACGTCGACCTGGGCGTGACGCACGTCGTGCGCGGCGAGGATCACGTCACCAATTCAGGGCACCAGATCCAGATGTTCGCCGCCATGGGCGCGCCGCCGCCGCGGTTCGCGCACGCGGCGCTGCTGGTCGGCGCCGACGGCAAATTGTCCAAGCGGCACGGTGCGTTGGGGGTGGAGCAGCTGCAGGGGCAAGGGATCGAGCCGCTGGCGCTGCTCGCGCTGCTGGCGCGGCTGGGAACCAGCCGGCCGGTGGAGCCCGTCGCGGACATGGAGCCGTTGATCGCCGGGTTCGATTTCGCGCATCTCGGCCGCGCGCCGGCGCGTTTCGACGAGGCGGAGCTGGCGGCGCTGAATGCGCGCATGCTGCACGTGGCGCCGTTCGCGCGGGTCGCCGAACGGTTGCCCGCGGGCATGGACGAGGCGGCGTGGCTGGCGGTGCGGGGCAATCTGTCGCGGGTCGCGGAGGCGGCGGAGTGGTGGGGCGTCATCCGGGGGCCGGTGGCGCCGCCCGCCATGCCGGGCGAGCGCGCGTTTCTAGAAGGGGCCGCCGCCGCCGCGTCGCGACTCGACTGGCAGGCGGAGCCGTGGGCGGCGCTCACCGCCGCGCTCAAGGTGTCGACGGGGCGCAAGGGCAAGCCGCTGTTTCTGCCCCTCCGCCGGGCGCTGACCGGCCGCGAAGATGGGCCTGGAATGGCGGAATTGCTGCCTTTGATCGGGCGGGACGCGGCCGTTGAGCGGCTGCAAGCGGCTGCGAAGTCCGCCGGCGATTAGGATATAGTGTAACAGCCTGTAATGATGTAACATCCTTCTTGGCGGCCCAGTTCAGGTCGCCTCGCGAAGGAGGATGCCATGTCCCAGAACGGTTACACCGGCGGCCGCCACAACGGCTATGCGCTCACCCTTATCATCGGCGGGCACCTCGCCGTGCTGGCGGCGCTGATGATGTACCGGATGGAGGTACCCCTCAAGATGCCTAATCTGGGGATTGAGACGAAGAACATTCCGATCGATACCCCGCCCCCCGTTGACGTGCCGCCGCCGCCTCCCAAGCGCACCGCCGAGGCGCCGCAGCCGCTGGACCGGTCGGTCATCACGGCCGTGCCGCCCGTTGTTCCGGTTCCCAGCAATGGTCCGGTGGTGGAGCCGAGCCGCGCCGACGACATCTTCATTCCCTTTGCGCCCAGCGGCGCGGCGGACGTGCCTGCGCCTAAGGCCGAGCCTTCGCCCGCCGTTGAACAGCCGGCAGTTCCCCAGCCGCGGTTCAGACCGGTCGCGGCCAAGCCCAGCGGCAATCCGTCGGCCTGGGTGACCAACGACGACTACCCCGACTCCGCGCTGCGCAACGAGGAGCAGGGCCGCACCGCCTTCCGGCTCGCCATCGGCGCGGACGGGCGACCAACGTCCTGCACGGTCACCGCGTCGAGCGGCGCCCGCGCGTTGGACGACGCGGCGTGCCGCCTGCTGATGCGCCGCGCACGCTTCACCGCGGCCAGGGACGCGGACGGCAACGCGGTGGCCGGAACCTACGCCAACAGCTTCCTGTGGCAGATACCTGCGGACTGACGACTGACTCAGGCGGCGGCGAAGACTGGCGCGCCGCCGCCTGCGCTCTTATCTTCCCGTCATGCCGCTTCCCCGTCCATCTTCTCCCCGGCGCGCGTTGGCCGACCTCGTGGCGTTCTTTCGCGCGCGCGGCCGGCATCAGCTGATCGCCATGGTGCTGGCGGTGCTGATCCCGGCGATGATCCTGACCGTGTTCTACCTGGACGGGCAGACCAACTTGGCGCCGCCCAAACGGACGCTGATCTTTGCCGAATCCTGGCGCGCCGACCGCAGCGACGCGGAGATCGTCGCGCAGCAAAAGATCGACGCTCAGGCCAAGGCGGACTTCGCGGCCGAGAAACAGAAGTCTTTCCAGCGGCTGGAAAAAAGTTTGGGCATGTGACGTCTTCGCTTGAGACCGGCGCGGACGACGCCGCGTTCATGGCGACCGCGCTGGCGCTCGGCCAGGAGGCGCGGGGCATGACGGCCCCCAATCCCAACGTCGGCTGCGTCGTCGTAGCCAACGGGGCCGTGGTCGGCCGGGGCGCGACGCGACCGGGTGGCCGGCCGCATGCCGAAGCCGTTGCGCTTGGCGAGGCGGGGGACGTCTCGCGCGGCGCAACGCTCTTCACGACGCTGGAACCCTGCGCGCACGTTAGCGTCCGGGGCCCGACCTGCGCCGACCTGATCGTCAAAGCCGGCGTCGCGCGGGTCTGCGTCGCCCTGCAGGATCCCGATCCTCGCACCGCCGGCAGGGGCCTGGCGAAGATGCGCGAAGCGGGCATCCGGGTCGATGTGGGGGAGGGCGCTGCGCAAGCCGCCGGGTCGATGGCGGGCTTCCTGACGCGGCAGGCGCTCGGACGGCCTTTCGTTACGCTCAAGCTCGCCATCTCGATCGATGGTCGCATCGCGCTGGCCGACGGAACCAGCCGCTGGATCACGGGCCCGGAGGCGCGGGCGCACGGCCACCTGCAGCGCGCGCGCTCGGACGCGATCCTGGTCGGTCGCGGGACGTTCGACGCGGACGCTCCCCGGCTCGACGTGCGGCTGCCCGGTCTGGAGCATCGCAGCCCACGCCGCCTGCTGCTGACCCGCGGCGCCGCACCCGAAGGCTGGGGCGCGCTCGCTGCGCCCGGGGAGATCTCCGGGCTGAGCGACGTCAACGACCTGCTGGTCGAAGGCGGCGGACAGACCGCGGCCGCTTTCCTCGCCGCCGACCTGGTCGACCGCCTTCTGATCTACACCGCGCCCATATTGCTGGGCGGCGACGCACGCCCGGCTGTCGGCGCACTGGACCTTCCCGACCTCGCGGCGGCGCACGGCCGCTGGCGTCGCCACGAATCGCTGCCGCTTGGCAGCGACCGGCTCGATGTCTACGAGCGCGCCTGAATGTTCACAGGGATCGTCACCAGCATCGGCCGCGTCGCCGAGACGCAGGATCGCGGGGACCTGCGCGTCCGCATCGCCTGCGACCTGGACCTGGCCACCGTCGATCTCGGCGCGTCGATCTCCTGTTCGGGCGTCTGCCTGACGGTGGTGGACAAGGGGACGGACTGGTTCGCGGTCGACGTATCCGGCGAAACCCAGTCGCGAACGCCCGCCGCCGCCTGGCTGGAAGGATCCCGCCTCAACCTCGAACGCGCGCTTCGCGTCGGGGACGAGCTTGGCGGCCACATCGTCACCGGCCATGTCGACGGTATCGGCGAAGTGCTGTCGGTCGTGCCCGAGGGCGCATCGCTGCGCGTCGAGATCGCCGCCCCTGCGGACATCGCGCACTTCATCGCCGCTAAGGGTTCGTTGGCGCTCGATGGCGTGTCGCTGACCGTCAACACGGTTGAAGGCGCGAACTTCACCGTCAATATCATCCCGCACACCGCCGCCGCGACGACGCTGGAAGACGTGCGGCCGGGCCGACACCTCAACATCGAGATCGATATCCTCGCCCGCTATCTCGGGCGGATGATGGAGCTTCGTCACAGCGCAGCGTGATCGAGTTCATTTGCGTTCACATTGCGATGTGATATAAGCTGTTGATGAGCAGCCATTTGATCGATCGCATCTCCGCCATGGTCGCGGGCGGCGGCATGTCCCGCTCCGGCCTCGCGCGCGCCGCCGGCCTGCACGCCAATTCGCTGAGGAGGTTGGGCGAGCCCGACTGGAACCCCACCGCCGACACGCTGATCAAGCTCGAACGCTTCGTCGACTCGGGCGGCTCGTCGGTGATCGTCTCCCCCGAACAGATCATCGATGAAGCGCGCAACGGCCGCATGTTCATCCTCGTTGACGACGATGACCGCGAGAACGAGGGCGACCTCGTCATCCCGGCGCAGATGGCGACGCCCGATGCGATCAACTTCATGGCGCGCCACGGCCGCGGCCTCATCTGCCTGGCGCTGGCCAAGGCCCGCGTCGCGCAGCTCGGCCTGCTGCCGATGAGCCAGAGCAACGGCACGCGCATGGAAACCGCGTTCACCGTGTCGATCGAGGCGCGGCACGGCGTCACCACCGGCATTTCCGCCGCCGACCGCGCGCGCACCATCGCCGTGGCGATCGACGCCGGCCAGCCCGCGGATGCGATCGTCACGCCCGGCCACGTCTTCCCGCTCGCGGCGCGCGACGGCGGCGTGCTGGTCCGCGCCGGCCATACCGAGGCGGCGGTCGACATCTCGCGTCTCGCCGGCCTCAACCCGTCGGGCGTCATCTGCGAGATCATGCGCGACGACGGCACCATGGCGCGCATGGACGACCTCGTCGCCTTCGCGTCCGCGCACAACCTCAAGATCGGCACGATCCGGGACCTCATCGCCTATCGCATGAAGCACGACCACCTGGTCGAAGAGACCGCCAGCGCCCCCTTCCAGTCGCGCTGGGGCGGCGACTGGACGGCGCGCACGTTCCTCAACAAGGCGCTTGGCAACGAACAGATCGCGCTGGTGAAGGGCCGCATCGATCCCGCAAAACCGACGCTGGTGCGCATGCACGCGCTCAACATCTTCGCGGACGCGTTCGCGGAGGACAATGGCTGCGCGCAGCTGGAAGGCGCGATGCGGATTATCGGCGAGGAGGGAGCGGGGGTGATCGTCGTGATCAACCGCCCCGCTCCCGACGCCATGTCCCGCGCGCTCAAGGTGCGCAGCGGCGAAGTCGCGCGGCGCGACACCGAGATGCGCGACTACGGCGTCGGCGCGCAGATCCTGTCAGCGCTGGGCGTCCACGACATGATTCTGCTCACCAACTCGCACCATGCGCCCGTCGCGCTGGAGGGCTATGGGCTCAAGATCGTCCAGGAACGGCCGATCCCCGGAGGAGACTGCTGATGGCGCGCATCCTGATCGTCGAGGCGCGCTTCTACGGCGAACTCAACGATCGCCTGCTGGCCGGCGCCTGCGCGGCGCTGGACGGCTATGACGTTACCGTGCTGACCGTTCCCGGCGCGCTGGAGATCCCCGCCGCCATTGCCTTTGCCGACGCGGGCGGCGGCTACGACGCCTATGTGGCGCTGGGCATCGTCATCCGCGGCGAGACCTATCATTTCGAGATCGTAGCGGGCGAATCGGCGCGCGGCATCATGGCGCTGACGCTGGACGGGCTGGCGATCGGCAACGGCATCCTAACGGTGGAGAACGAAGCCCAGGCGCTGGCGCGCGCCGACGCAGGCCAGAAGGACAAGGGCGGCGAGGCGGCCAAAGCGGCGCTCGCCATGCTGGCGTTGAAGGAACGGTTCGCGAGCTGAAGTCCTCCCCGGCTTTTGCCGGGGAGGGGGACCATGCGCCAGCATGGTGGAGGGGTATCATCCGCGCCGAACCTGCGCTGCAAAACCCCTCCACCATCCTGCACTTGCAGGATGGTCCCCCTCCCCGGCAAAGGCCGGGGAGGAACTACGCGGCCACGCTTTCGCTCGCCACCGGATAATCCACATAGCCCTCCGGACCCTGGCTGTACCACGTCTTCATGTCGTCCGGCGCGAGCGCCAGCCCGCGCTCGAACCGCGCAACGAGGTCGGGGTTGGAGATGAACGGCCGCCCAAACGCGATCCCGTCCGCCTCGCCCGCCTCCACCGCCTGCTCGGCGCGCGCCTGATTGTAGTCGGAATTGAGCACCAGGGGGCCGGCGAACGCCTTGCGGATCTCGGGTGACAGCGGCGGCACCGTGCTGGCGCCGAACGTGCCGTGCGCGGGCGGTTCGCGCAGTTCCAGGAAGGCGATGCCGATCTCGCCCAGCGCCGATGCGGCGGCGGTGAACAAGGGCACGGGGTCGCTGTCGTCGACCCCCTGGCTGTCGCCGTTGGGCGACAGCCGCACCGCCGTGCGTTCCGGCCCGATGATCCCGGCCACCGCCTCCGTCGCCTCGCGCAGCAGGCGGATGCGGTTGTCGACCGGTCCGCCGTAATCGTCGTCGCGGGCGTTGCTGCCGTCCCGGAGGAATTGGTCGATCAGATAGCCGTTCGCCGCGTGCAGCTGCACCCCGTCGAAGCCCGCCATCACCGCGTACCCCGCCGCCAGCCGGTATGCGTCGAGTATCGCGGGGATTTCGTCGCGGTCGAGTGGGCGCGCCGTCTCATACGGCTGGCGGCCCTCATAGGTATGCGCCTTGCCGGGCGCGGCGGTGGCGGACGCGGACACGGGCGCCTCGCCCGTGACCGACGAGTGCACGGCGCGGCCCATGTGCCACAATTGGCAGTAGATGCGCCCGCCCGCGTCGTGCACCGCCCGCGTCACGGGCTTCCACGCCTCCATCTGTTCCGTGGTCCAGATGCCCGGCGCGTAGGGCCAGCCGAGGCCCTGACGGCTCATGCCCGTCGCCTCGCTGATGATCAGCCCGGCGCCCGCGCGCTGTGCATAATATTCGGCCATCACCGACGTCGGCACGTGTTCGCGCGTCGCACGGCCGCGGGTCAGCGGCGCCATGAACACGCGGTTGGGCAGGTCCAGCGCGCCGATGCGCAAGGGATCGAACAGGCTGGGCATGCGAAGCTCCGGACAGCTAGGGACGGGCGGTGCAGATAGGCCCGGCCCACCCCCAGACAAGCCCGCTTGGGGCCCGGTTCGCCTTTGCGGCGCTGCTGGCGGGCAATGCCGCGCTGGCGTTCGGCCCCTGGCTCGTGCGGCTCGCCGACACCGGGCCGATCGCCGCCGGCTTCTGGCGGCTGGCGCTCGCGGTGCCGTTCCTGCTGCTGCTCGCGCGCGCCACGGGGCAAGGCTGGCCTCGCGACATCAGGTGGCCGCTCATCGCGGGCGTGGCGCTGGGCGGCTGGTTCTTCGCGGCCGACCTCGGCGCGTGGCACCTGGGCATCCACCTGACCAAGCTCGCCAACGCGACCTTGTTCGCCAATTTGTCGAGCTTCGCCTTCGCCGCCTACGGCTTCTGGCTCGCGCGGCGGCTGCCCGGCCGGGTTCAGACGATCGCCTTGGCGCTCGCGGGCGTCGGCGTCGCGCTGCTGATGGGGGGCAGCTACGAATTGTCGCCCCGCTATCTGCGCGGCGACCTGCTCTGCCTTGCGGCGGGCGTGCTCTACACCGGTTACCTCGTGGCTGTGGACCGCGCGCGCGGCGTCATGGCGCCGCTGCCGTTGCTGGCGCTGGCTTCGATCGCCGCCGCGCCGCCACTGCTGGCCGCGGCGCTGATCGCTGGCGAGGCGGTGGTGCCGTCCGACTGGACGCCGGTGGTGCTGCTGGCGATCGGCAGCCAGGTCGTGGGGCAGGGGCTGCTCGTCTTTGCGATGGGCCATTTGTCGCCCGCGATCGTCGGGCTCGGCTTGCTGACGCAGCCCGCGACCGCGGCGCTGATCGGCTGGCTGGTCTATGGCGAGCGGATGACGGCGCTGGACGGCGTCGGCGCGCTGGCGATCGGGGCGGCGCTGGTTCTGATCCGCGCGCGTGAGCCGCCGCGCTCATAAGCTTGCGCCCCCCCCTCAGCTTGCACGAAGGCGCGCGCGCGCTCACTTGGGGCGCCATGGACATCGACGACCTCACCCTGGACGAACTGCGCCCGTTGCTGGCGCCGCTGGTGGCGGAGAACGCCGTGTTCGACGGCTGGACCGACGTCGCGCTCGCCGACGCGGCGGGGCAGCTTGGCATCCCGCCCGAGCGCGCGCGTCTCGTCTTTCCGGGCGGCGCGGTCGACATGATCGACGCCTGGTACGCGTCCACCGACGCCGCCATGGCCGCGGCCTTTCCGCCCCCACGCATCGCGGCGCTCAAGATGCGCGACCGCATCCGCGCGCTGGTCCGCTTCCGGCTCGATCACATGGCGCCCGTGCGCGAGGCGGCGCGCCGGGCGCTGGCGGTGCTCGCGCTGCCGCAGAACGCGGTGCGTGGCGCGCGGCTCGGCTGGCGCGCCGCGGACGCGATGTGGCGGCTGGCGGGCGACACGGCGACCGACCTCAACCATTATACCAAGCGCGCGACGCTGGGCGCGGTGTACCTGTCGACACTGATAGTTTGGCTGGGCGACCGGTCGGAGGAGGGGGCGGACACCGCCGCCTTTCTCGACCGCCGCATCGACGAGGTGATGAAGATCGAGTCCGCCAAGGCCCGCTGGCGCGACAACGCGCTGTACCGGCCGAGCCTGACGCGGTTTTTGGGGCGCCTGCGCTACCCGGCAGTGTAGACGTCGCCGCGAATGAGAAACATTCGCAAGGGACTAGCGGCGGCGCGCTGTTACTGATAATCACTCGCAATGGCCACCGCATTGCGACTCGATCTGCTTCCCATGCGCACCGACGCGACGATCCGCGCGATTGACTGGGCGTCGCTCGGCACCGCCGATTCGCGGCGGCTGCGCAATCTGGGGTTCGACGACGGCGTTGCGGTGCAGCCGCTCCACGCCGCGCCGGTCAGCCAGGATCCGATCGCCGTCCGCGTCGGCCGCATGACGGTCGCCATCCGCCGCGCCCACGCCCGCGCCATGACGGTCGAAACCAACTAAACCCATGAACCCGATGCCGCTGATCGCGGTCGTCGGCAATCCGAACGCCGGCAAGAGCGCGCTGTTCAACATGCTGACGGGCGCGCGTCAGAAGGTTGGCAATTATCCCGGCGTCACCGTGGAGCGGAAGGCCGGGCGCTTCTCCTTCCCGGACGGCCGCCCGGTCGAACTGGTCGACCTCCCCGGCAGCTACAGCCTCGACCCCGCCAGCCCCGACGAGGCGGTGACGCGCGACGTCGTGCTGGGCAAGCAGGCGGGCGAGCGGCTCCCCGATGGCCTGCTGGTCGTGCTCGACGCGACCAACCTCGACAACCACCTCCGATTTGCGCTGGAGCTGATCGACCTTGGGCACCCCGCGGTGGTAGCGCTCAACATGGTCGACCTCGCCCGGCGCGACGGGCTGGAAATCAGCGCCGAGCGCCTCAGCCAGGCGCTGGGCGTGCCCGTGGTCGAGACCGTCGCGGTCCGCCGCATCGGCAAGGACGCGATCGCCGAGGCGCTGGCGTCCGAGGTCCTGACCCGCGGCGAGGTCAAGTCCACCGCCCCGCACGACCCCCGTTCGCTCTCCACCCGCGCCCGCGCCATCGCCGCCACTGCGACGCTGAGCCAGAAGCCCGCGGCGGCTGCCGCCGGCTGGCTGGACCGCGTCGCGCTCAACCCCGTCGCCGGCCCGCTGATCTTCGCGGGCATCATGTTCCTGATGTTCCAGGCGGTGTTCGCCTGGTCCGAAGCGCCAGTCGCATTGATCGAAGGCGGCTTGCTCGCGATGCAGGCCGGAGCGACCTCGCTCCTCCCAGACGGCGTGCTGCGCTCGCTCGTCGTGGACGGCATCCTCGGCGGCGTCGGCGCGGTGGTCGTGTTCCTGCCGCAGATCCTGATCCTGTTCTTCTTCATCCTGCTGCTGGAGGCGTCCGGCTACATGGTTCGCGCCGCGTTCCTGATGGACCGGCTGATGGCGCGCGTCGGGCTGTCCGGCCACGCATTCATCCCGCTGCTGTCGTCCTTCGCCTGCGCGATCCCCGGCATCATGGCGACGCGCACGATCGCCGATCCCAAGGACCGGCTGACCACCATACTGATCGCGCCGCTGATGACCTGCAGCGCGCGTCTACCCGTCTACGCGGTGATCATCGCCGCCTTCATTCCCGCGACCGCCGTGGGGCCCGGCATCGGGCTGCAGGGCCTCGTCCTGTTCGGCCTCTATGCGATGGGGATCCTGGGCGCGATGGGCGTGGCGCTGATCCTGCGGCGCACCGTCGCCAGAGGCGCCAAGACCGGCTTCATGATGGAGATGCCCAAATACCAGATTCCGCGCGTCGGCGACATCGCGCTGGGCCTGTGGCAGCGCGCCACGATCTTCCTGAAGCGCGCGGGCGGCATCATCCTGGTCTCCACGATCGTGCTTTGGGCGCTGCTTTCCTTTCCGCAGCCCAAGCCCGGCCAGTCGGCCTTGGACAGCTCGATCGCCGGCAAGCTCGCCACGGGCCTCGCCACGGTGGTCGAGCCGATCGGCTTCAACCGGGAAATCGCGCTGGCGCTGATCCCCGCCATGGCCGCGCGCGAGGTCGCCGTCTCCGCGCTTGCCACCGTCTATTCGATCGAGGAAACGGACGAGGACAAGCAGAGCCAGGGCTTGATCGAGCGCCTGCGCGGCCGCTGGCCGCTGCCCACGGCGCTCGCGTTCCTGATGTGGTTCGTGTTCGCGCCGCAATGCCTGTCGACGGTGGCGGTCACCCGGCGGGAGACCAACGGCTGGAAATGGCCGGCTTTCATGCTCGCCTACCTGTTCGGCCTCGCCTACCTCGCGGCGGGCGCGACCTTCTGGCTGGCGACCTGGGCTGGGCTCTAGTCCGCCGCCGCGTTCCGTCTTAGACGGCTTCAAACCTAATCGGAGCACACACGAACATGGCGGGCGTCAACAAGGTCATTCTGGTCGGCAATCTGGGCGCGGACCCTGAATCGCGTTCGTTCTCCAACGGCGGCGAGGTCGTGAACTTCACCGTCGCGACGTCCGAGAACTGGAAGGATAAGGACGGCAACCGCCAGGAAAAGACCGAATGGCACAAGGTCGCGATCTTCAACGAAAATCTCGGCCGCGTCGCCAAGAACTACCTGAAGAAGGGCTCCAAGGTCTATCTCGAGGGGCAGCTGCAGACCCGCAAGTGGCAAGACAATAGCGGCCAGGACAAGTACACCACGGAGATCGTGCTGCAGAAGTTCCGCGGCGAACTCGTGCTCATCGACAGCCGCGGCGGCGGCGGCGGTGGTGGGGCCGGCGGCGGCGGCTTCGGCGGCGACGAGGACGGCTATGGCGGTCGCGGCGGCGGCGGAGGGGGCTTCGGCGGTGGCGGCTCGCGCTCCGGCTCCAAGCCGCCCCCGGCGTTCGACAGCGACCTGGACGACGACGTACCGTTCTGACGCGCCTGACCGCGCGTCACCCAGCGCAGGGTGGGGTCTCAGTTGGGGGGCATCGCACGTCATACCGGCGCATGCCGGGATCTCAGCGGGTGAAAAGTGCGGTGTTGGGCCTCGCTGAGATCCCAGCCTTCGCCGGGAAAACGCCTTAGGTCTTCAACCCCGCCAACCCCGCAAACGGGCTGCTCGCCGCGCGCGCTTCCTCTTCGCTGAGCACGCCGGCGGCGCCCAGCACCGCGTCCGCGCCCGGCGCGCGCGCGAAGGGGTCGATCGCCAGCGCCAGCGTTTCCGCCACCGCTTCGCCGAGGTCCGCCGCCGCGCCGTCGAAGAACACCACGTCGCATTCGCCTTCGCTGAGCTCCAGCCCCGCGTCGGGCACGTCGCTCGGCACCTCGGCGCGGAAGATGACGTCGAACGGCTCGGCGATGCGCGACGGCAGATCGACGCCGGTGGCGGCGCAGAGCTGCACCAGCTCCGCTTCCAGCTGGCCCGTCGCGCGAATATCCCCGCCCTGACGCGACACGTGCGCTCGCGCGTTCAGCGAGCCCAGCGAGGCGATGTCGAACCGCCTGGCCAGCGCCGCCAGCTCCGCGCCGCCCGCCTCGATCGCAATCTCGCGCGGCTCGGCGCCGATTGTGTCCACCCGAACGGGCCGGCTGAACTCGCTCACGCCAGGCGTCCCGCGAGCAGGTCCGTCAGCGCCGTCGCATCGACCCGTGCAGCCAGCGCGCGCAGCCGCGTCTCCACCGCCGCGACGGCCGCGTCCGGCGCAGCCTCGTCGCGGAAGATGTTGCGCCGGATCGCCCCGGCCATGTCGCCGGCGCCCGCCAGCGCATCGCGGAACGCCGACAACCGTCCGCCCAGCGCACCCATCATGCGCCCGACATGCTTGCCCACCATCAGGTCGCCGATCCCCATCTGACGCAGCTCACCATCCATGTCCTCGACGAACGTTTCGGCAAGCAGCGCCTGCGCCTGCCGCGTCTGCGGGCCTTCGCGCTCCAGCCGCAGCAGCACCAACGACAGGACGCTGGCCACCATGTCGAAGCGGCCGTCGGTCGTGTCGGGCACGCCGTCCAGATACCAGCCGGGCTGCCGCGCCCCCGCCACGATTGACGCATAGAGCGGCGTCATGGTTTCACGTGGATCGGAACGGCGGAACAACTGGCGGAGCAATGGGCGGGTCCTCGGGTGAGCGGCCTTGCCGTTCCGGCCGCTTTGACGGATAATGGTGCCGAGGCCGCGGGGGCGCAAGGCGGCTCCACGCACCCTTGTACCGCCGGGAGTTTCTTGATGACGTCTGCCAAATCCGCCGCGCTGGCCGCCGCCTTGGTCGCGCTTGTCGCCACCGCCGGCTGCACGCGCATCCGCGACCACAAGGGCTATGTCGCCGACGAAACGCTGGTCGCGTCCGTGCAGCCGGGCGTCGACAATCGCGATTCGGTGGCCAAGACGCTCGGGCGCCCGACCTTCGTCGGCCAGTTTGATCAGAACGAATGGTTCTACGTATCGCGCAGCACGGCGCAGCTGGCGTTCAACGAACCCCGCCCGACGGCGCAGACCGTGCTGCGCGTCCGCTTCGACGAGGCTGGCAACGTCGCGTCGGTCGACCGCTCGGGCCTCGAAAAGATCGCATCGATCAGCCCCGAAGGCGACAAGACCCCGACGCTCGGCCGCGAGCGCGGATTCTTCCAGGAACTGTTCGGCAATATCGGCGCCGTCCGCGCGCCGGGCGCACCGGGGCAGGGCCAGCCGCGATAAGCGCAAGTGCCAGCACTGCGTAAGTAACGGTCCATCCAAAAACCCGTTCGGGCTGAGCCTGTCGAAGCCCCTACCTTCTTCAATGCCGTGGATATCACGCAAGAGAGAAGGAAAGCCCTTCGACAGGCTCAGGGCGAACGAGGAAGCGGCAACCCTGGTGGCGCAGGGTCCCGGAACGTTTCGTTCACCCCGCGATCCCGCCCGCCGCGAGCACCGCCAGCGTCACCAGGTCGCTGGCGCTCGCCGTCATCGTGGCGATCTGCACGGGCCGCGCCATGCCCACCATCATCGGCCCGATCACCGCGTCGCCGCCCAATTCGCGCAGCAGCTTGGCCGACAGGTTGGCGGACTGCAGCCCGGGCATCACCAGCACGTTGGCGGGCCCCGACAGGCGGCTGAACGGATAATGCGCCATGGCCTGCGGGTTCAGCGCCACGTCCGGCGCCATTTCGCCTTCATATTCGAAATCCGCACCTTCGGCATCGAGCAGCGTCACCGCGTCGCGCAGCGCATCGATCCACTCCCCCGGCGGGTTGCCGAACGTCGAATAGCTGAGGAACGCGACGCGCGGCTCGTGGCCCATGCGCCGCGCCACCGCCGCCGTGCCGCGCGCGATCGCGGCGAGCTGGCGCGCGTCCGGCCGTTCGCTGACCGTGGTGTCCGCCATGAACACCGTGTGCGCCTTGCCCACCAGCACGTGGACGCCGAACGGCGTCGCGCCCGGCAGCGGATCGATGACTTTGCGCACGTCCCGCAGCGTTTGCGCGAACGGCCGCGTCACGCCCGTGATCATCACGTCCGCCTCGCCCAGCGCCAGCAGCAGCGCGCCGAAGATGTTGCGGTCCTGGTTGACCAGCCGTTCGACCTCACGCCCCAGGCTCCCCCGCCGCTGCAGCCGTTCGTAGAGGTAGCTGTTCATCTCGCCGACACGGCGCGAGGTGCGGCTGTTGTGCAGCTCGTAATCGTCCGGGTTTTCGACGCCGAGCGCGCGCAGCCGGTCGCGCACGTCGTCGCGGCCGACCAGCACGGGAATGCCGTACCCGCCCTGCTTGAACGCGATCGCCGCGCGCAGCACGACGTCCTCCTCGCCTTCGGCGAACAATACGCGGCGCGGATTGGCGCGCGCGGCCTCGTAGGCCAGCGTCAGCACCGACGTCGTCGGGTTAAGCCGTGATTTGAGCTCCGTCTTGTACGCCGCCATGTCGGTAATCGGCCGCCGCGCGACGCCGCTGTCCATCGCCGCCTGCGCGACGGCGGCGGGCACGACTTCCATCAAACGCGGGTCGAACGGCGCGGGGATGATGTAGTCGACGCCGAAACTGTGCGCGGTGCCGCCGTACGCCGCGGCGACCTCTTCGGGCACCTGCTGGCGCGCCAGATCTGCCAGTGCCCGCGCGGCGGCGATCTTCATCGCGTCGTTGATCGTCGTCGCGCGCACGTCCAGCGCGCCGCGGAAGATGAAGGGGAAGCCCAGGACGTTGTTGACCTGGTTGGGATAGTCCGACCGCCCGGTGGCGACGATCGCATCGGGCCGCGCCGCCTTGGCGTCGGGCGGCGAGATCTCCGGGTCCGGATTGGCCATGGCGAAGATGATCGGGTTGTCCGCCATGCGCTGCACCATCCCCGGCGTCACCGCGCCCGCGACCGACAGCCCCAGGAAGATGTCCGCGCCGTCCAGCGCTTCGGTCAACGTGCGCTTGTCCGTGGGCGCGGCGTGCGCCGACTTCCACTGGTTCATCGATTCAGGTCGGCCCTGGTAGATCACGCCCTTGGTGTCGCACATGATGACGCGGTCCGCGGGCACGCCCATCGCCTTGATCAGCTCGGTGCACGCAATCGCCGCCGCGCCCGCGCCGTTGACCACTACGTCGACGTCGCCGATGTCGCGCCCCGTCAGGTGCAGTGCGTTGATGATCCCGGCCGCCGCGATGATCGCGGTGCCGTGCTGGTCGTCGTGGAAAACGGGAATGTTCATCCGCTCGCGCAACGTTTGCTCGATGATGAAGCAGGCGGGGGCGGCGATGTCCTCCAGGTTGATGCCGCCGAAGCTCGGCTCCATCAGCTGCACCGCGTCGATGAAGCGTTCCGTATCCTCCGTCGCCAGTTCGATATCGATCGAATCGACGTCGGCGAAGCGCTTGAACAGCACCGCCTTGCCCTCCATCACCGGCTTTGACGCCAGCGCGCCGAGATTGCCCAGCCCCAGGATGGCGGTGCCGTTGCTGATCACCGCGACGAGGTTTCCCTTGGCGGTATAGTCGTACGCGGTGGCCGGATCGGCGGCGATCGCGAGCACGGGCGCCGCGACGCCGGGGGAATAGGCGAGGCTCAGGTCGGCCTGCGTCGCCATCGGCTTGCTGGCCACAATCTCGATCTTGCCCGGCCGCCCGCGGCTGTGGAAATCGAGCGCTTCCTGCTCGGCATAGCTTGTCTCGCGTTCGCTCATGACCTCTCCACTACGGCAACTTGCACGACGAGAAGTGTGTTAGTATACACACTTCCGGGGAGTGGCGATGCGCAGCCGGGACGTCATCGCCATCATCGAGGCGGCAGGATGGGCCGAGAACCGGCAAACGGGAAGCCACAAACAATTTCGTCATCCGACGCTCCCGGGAACGGTGACGGTCCCGCACCCCAAGGCCGACCTTGCTACCGGCACGCTGAAAAGCATCGAAAAGCAGAGCGGCGTGAAGCTTCGATGACGCCCGCACCCGAAAACCTCAAGACAGGATCGCCGACATGGCCGTGATATTCTACCCCGCCGTGATCGAACGAAGCGACGGCGGCTACAGCGTCTTCTTTCCCGACCTTCCGGGATGCACGTCCGCGGGGCGCACGCTGCAGGAAGCGGCGATGAACGCGGAGGAGGCGCTTGGCGGGCACCTAATCGTGTCGGCGCAGCACGGCGAAACACTTCCCGATCCCAGCGACCTGGGTGCGATCCATGCCGATCCCGATGTTGTCGAGGCGGCCCGCGTGCTCGTGCGGGCGGAGCGTCCCGGCCGGGCCGTTCGCCTGAACATCACCCTGGACGAAGGTTTGGTCGCCGCCATCGACCGCGTCGCGAAAAACCGTTCGGGCTTCCTGGCGGACGCTGCGCGCGCGGCGCTTCTCGTCGACCGCGCCCGCGCCTGACGCCGCGAGCAGCAACCATGGCCCGCGACGACCAGCCCACGCCAATGATTGCGCAGTACCTCAAGCTTCGCGCGGAGGTGCCCGGCTGCCTGCTCTTCTACCGCATGGGCGATTTCTTCGAACTGTTCTTCGATGACGCCAAGGCGGCGGCGGCGACGCTGGACATCGCGCTGACCGCGCGCGGCGAACATGACGGCGCGCCGATCCCGATGTGCGGGGTGCCGGTGCACAGCGCCGACGCCTACCTCGCGCGGTTGATCCGGGCCGGGCACCGGGTGGCGATCGCGGAACAGACGGAGAGCCCGGCGGAAGCGAAGAAGCGCGGCGGCAAGACGTTGGTGTCGCGCGCGGTGGTCAGGGTAGTGACCGCGGGGACGCTGACCGAGGACGCGCTGCTCGACCCGGGGAGCGCCAACTGGCTGGTGGCGCTGGCGCGGGTCGGCGAGGCGATTGGCGTGGCGTGCGCCGATGTGTCCACCGGGCGCTTCGAGACCTTGTGCTGCGCGCCCGGCGACCTGGAGGCGGAACTGGCGCGGATCGGACCGGCGGAGATCGTGTCGCCCGAGCCGCTGACAGCGCGGCCGCACGGCATCGCGACCGATGGCTTCGACAGTCTGAAGGGCGAGTCCGCGCTCAAGAAGCGCTTCGGCGTCGCGACGCTGGACGGTTTCGGGCGCTTCTCGCGCGCGGAACTCGCCGCGGCGGGAGGGTTGCTGCGCTATCTGGAGCAATCCAGCCGCGCCGGCGACGTCCTGCTGGAGCCGCCGCGGTCGATCGACCGCGCCACGCACATGGCGATCGACGAGGCGACGCGCGACAGCCTGGGGCTGTGCACGGCGGCGGGCGGCGGCAAGGCGGGTAGCCTGCTCGGCTGCATCGACCGCACGGTCAGCGGCGCGGGCGCGCGCATGCTGGGGAGCGACCTGTCGGCGCCGCTGACCGACATCCTCGCGATCGAGGCGCGGCTGGACCTCGTCGCTTGGCTGAGCGATGCGACGCGGCGGGACGCGGTGCGCGGCGCGCTGAGAGCGCTCCCCGACGCCGCCAGGGCGCTCGGGCGGCTGGCGGCGGGGCGCGGATCCCCGCGCGACCTGGGGCAGCTGCGGGATGGGCTTGCCGGCGCCCGCACGCTGCACGACCGGTTGGGGCGCGAGACCGAAAAGCCCGCGCTGCTCGCCGACCTGCTGCCGCGCTTGGCGGGGCACGGGGCGCTCACCGATACGCTGTCGCGCGCGCTGGTTCCCGCGCCGCCAACGGAGGCGGACAAAGGAGGCTACATTGCCGAAGGCTACGACGCGGCGCTGGACGCGCTGCGCGCCAGCGGCGGGGAAGGGCGGCGCGCGATCGCGGCGCTGGAATCGCGCTACCGCGAGGCGACGGGCGTTTCCTCGCTCAAAATCCGCCACAACGCGGTGCTGGGGTTCCACATCGAGGTGTCGGCGCGCCACGCGGACCGGCTGATGGCGGCGGACTCCGGCTTCACGCACCGCCAGACGCTGGGCAACGCTGTCCGCTTCAACGCGCCCGAGCTGCACGAGGTGGCGCTGCGGGTCACGCAATCGGGCGCGCACGCGGTCGCGGCTGAGGCCGCGCATCTGGAGGAGCTGACCGCTCTGGCGATGGCCAGCGCGCCCGCGATCGCCGCCACCTGCGACGCGCTGGCCCGCATCGACGTCGCCGCCGCCAACGCGTCGCTGGCGACCGAGCTCGGCTGGTGCCGCCCCACGCTGGTCGACCGCCCTTGTTTCGAGGTCGAGGGCGGGCGTCACCCGGTGGTCGAGGCGGCGCTGCGCAAGGGCGGCGAACGCTTCATCGCCAACGACTGCCGCCTGTCGCCCGACTCCAGGCTTTGGCTGGTCACCGGCCCCAACATGGGCGGCAAGTCGACATTCCTGCGCCAGAACGCGCTGATCGCCGTGCTCGCGCAGGCCGGCGCCTTCGTTCCCGCGGCCTCGGCGACGCTGGGCATCGTCGACCGCCTGTTCTCCCGCGTCGGCGCCTCCGACAACCTCGCGCGCGGGCGGTCGACATTCATGGTCGAGATGGTGGAAACCGCCGCCATCCTAAGCCAAGCGACGCCCAACAGCCTGGTGATCCTCGACGAGGTCGGCCGCGGCACCTCCACCTATGACGGCCTCGCCATCGCCTGGGCGGTGCTGGAGGCGATCCACGACACGGCGCGCTCGCGCTGCCTGTTCGCCACCCACTATCACGAATTGACTCGGCTGGCGGCCAAGCTGCCCGCTTTGTCGCTGCACCACGTTCGCGCGCGCGAGTACAAGGGCGACCTCGTCCTGCTCCACGAGCTGGAGCCGGGCGCCGCCACACAAAGCTACGGCCTCGCGGTGGCGCGCCTCGCCGGCCTGCCGCCCGCGGTGGTTGCCCGCGCCCGCGCGGTGCTCGCCCGCCTCGAACAGGGCCGCGCCGCCACCGGCGGGATCGCCGCCGGCCTGGACGACCTGCCGCTCTTCGCTGCCGCCAAGGACGCCGAACCCGACACCTTGCGCACCGCGCTGGCCGCCATCGACGTCGACGCGCTGACCCCGCGCGATGCGCTCGACCGGCTCTATGCGCTGAAACGGCTGGCGGAGGGGGAGGCGTGACCAGCGCCGCGCGTCACCCCGGCGGAAGCCGGGGCCCAAGATCACGGACTCCGGCGCGCTTGGGTCCCGGCTTTCGCCGGGATGACGGCGCATGAACCTTCTCACCCCCCTGCGCCCCGACAAAGGCGACGTCATCGACACCACCGCCGTCGCCGCCGCGCTGCAGGCGCTGCCCGGAACCGACCCGTCCACACTCCGCCGGCAAGGCGCCGCGCTGCTCAAGGCGGCGCTGCACGACGCCTATGACCGCATCGCCGCGCGCCTTGCCGCCGCGCCCGGCGAAGGCATGGCGATCGCCGCCGACTATGCGCGGGCGACGGACGCGGTTGTCGCGCTGGTGCACGAATTCACGATGACGCGCCTCTACCCGCTGGCCAACCGCACGGCGGGCGAGCGGGTGGCGGTGGTCGCGCTGGGCGGCTGGGGCCGCGCGGAGATGGCGCGCCATTCGGACGTCGATATCCTGTTCCTCAGCCCCGGCCGCCGCAACGCCTGGGTCGAACAGCGCGTCGAGACCATGCTCTATCTGCTCTGGGACCTGGGGCTGAAGCTCGGGCACCAGAGCGCCTCGGTCGACGAGATGCTGCGGCTGGCCACCGACGATATGTCGGTCCGCACCGCCTTGCTTGAGGCGCGCCCCGTCTGCGGGGATGGCGCGCTGTTAGACGACCTCGCCGCGCGCTTCGCCGCTGAGGTGCAGGCCGACACCGCGCCCGACTTCGTCGCCGCCAAGCTCGCCGAGCGCAACGCCCGCCATGTCCGCGTCGGCGACAGCCGCTATGTCGTCGAACCCGACGTCAAGAACGGCAAGGGGGGCCTCCGCGACCTCCACACCTTGCTGTGGATCGGCAAATACGCGTTTCGAGTCCGCCGCGCGCCCGAACTGGTCGATCGCGGACTGTTCACCCGCGCCGAGCTCCGCCGTTTCGGCCGCGCCGAGCGCTTCTTCTGGTCGGTCCGCTGCCACCTCCACGTGCTGACCGGCCGGGCGGAGGAGCGGCTGGGCTTCGAGGCGCAGCGCGAGATCGCCGCGCGCATGCATTTCGCTGACCGGCCGGGCAAGTCGGCGGTAGAGCGTTTCATGCAATTCTACTTCCGGCAGGCGAGGACCGTGGGCCACCTGTCGGGCGTCTTTCTCGCCGAACTCGACGAAAGCTTTGCGCCCAAGGGCTCGCGCTTCGGCTTTCCCGCGCTGATCGAAAGCTTTCGCCGCCGCACCGCCCGGCTGTCCCCCTTCGTGCTCGACCGCGGGCGCATCGCCGCGCCCGCCGACGAGGTGTTCACCGCCGAGCCCGTCCGCCTGCTGCAACTGTTCGCGCTCGCCGATCAGCACGGTCTGGAGGTGCACCCGCGCACGATGCGGCTGGCGGCGCGCGATGCCCGGCTGGTGGACGGCGCCCTGCGCGAGGACGCCGCCGCCAACGCCCTGTTCCTGGACGTCCTCACCAGCCCGCGCGATCCCGGCGCGCCCTTGAGCGGCCTCAACGAGGCGGGGATCCTCGGCCGCTTCGTTCCCGATTTCGGCCGCATTGTCGCGCAGATGCAGTTCGACATGTACCACCACTACACGGTGGACGAGCACACGATCCGCGCGCTGGACCTGCTGTCCCGGATCGAGCGCGGGCTGCTGAAGGAGGATCACCCGCTCGCCACCGCCCTGTTCCGCCAGGTGCAGCTTCGCCGCGCTTTGTTCGTCGCCGTTTTCCTGCACGACATCGCCAAGGGCCGCGGCGGCGATCACAGCGAGCTGGGCGAGGCGGTGGCGCGGCAGCTGTGCCCGCGCTTCGGCCTGGAACCCGCGGAAAGCGAAACCGTCGCCTGGCTGGTCCGCCACCACCTGCTGATGGCGCGCACCGCGTTCAAGCGCGACCTGGCCGATCCCAAGACGATCGCCGACTTTGCGGCCGTGGTGCAGAGCCCCGAACGGCTGCGCCTGCTGATGATCCTGACGTCGGTGGACATCGCAGCGGTCGGCCCCGGCACGTGGACCGCGTGGAAGCGGCAGCTGCTGCGCACCCTGTACGACCGCGCCGAGGAGACGCTGCGCCTCGGCCACAAGCAGCGCGGGCGCGGCGACACGGTGGCCGCGGCCAAGCTGACGCTGGGCAATGCGCTGGGCTGGACCGAGGCGCGCGTCGCGGCCGAGCTGGACGCGCTGCCCGAGGCGTGGTGGATCGCTGAACCCGACGTCGTGCAGTGCCTCAACGCGCGCCTGCTTGCCGAAACCGATCCCGGCGCGGTGCGCGTCACCTCCGTGCGCGACGAGGTCCGCGCGGGCACGCTGGTCACCGTCGCCGCCCCCGACCGGCCAGGCCTGTTTCACGCGATCGTCGCGGCGATCGGCGGGGCGGGGGGCAATATCATCGACGCGCGCCTGTACACCGGCGCCGACGGCCGCGCGCTGGACAATATCCTGGTGCAGCGCAACGACGGCGCGGCCTTCGACGACCCGACGCATCTGGCGCGGCTGACCGACGGCATCCGGGACGCGGTGGAGGGCCGCGTCGACCCGGTCGTCAAGCTCGCCGCGCGCAACGCGCAAGCTCTGCCGCCCGACACGTTTCCGGTGCAGGCCAGCGTGCTCATCGATAACGCGGCGTCCAATCGCTACACGGTGGTGGAGGTCAACGCCGCCGACCGGCCGGCGCTGCTGGGCGACCTGACGGGCGCGCTGGGGAGCGCGGGCTTCGCGATCCATTCGGCGCACATCGCCACCTACGGCACGCGCGCGGTGGACGTGTTCTACCTGACGGACGCCTCCGGAGCCAAGATCACCGACGACGCGCGCGTGAAGGCGCTGGCCAGAAGTCTGGAGAGCGCGGCGGCTTAATCAGGGCTGCGGCAGGACCACCCCAGATCAAGCAATTGGCCGGGAGCTCGGCGGAGGAGTGGAGGTAAGACCCTCTCCCGCATTGTTGCGGGAGAGGAGGGAGCCGCGCAGCGGCGGAAGGTGAGGGTCTTCTTTTGAAAGATCTTCGACGAGAAAGAAGAAGAAGACCCTCACCTCCCACGCTTCGCGCGGGCCCCTCCTCTCCCGCATGCGGGAGAGGAATTCTCGCCCGAGATGTATGTTGGGATAAGCGCGTCGCGCGCTAAGGACGCTTCTTGGCCTTGTACCAGGCATAGCCCGCGCCCGCCGCCGCACCGATCACCGGCCCGATGAACGGAACGGGGATGGCGATCACCGCGCCGATGCCGGCCGCGATCGCCATGTTCTTGCCGAGCTTCTTGTCCTGTTCGCTCAACATGTCGCCTCCTGCGCGTCGTCGGATCCGCGGTCGCGTCCGACTCTCTTGTACCCCGGCGAAGGCCGGGGTCCAGCATCGGTGGCCAAGGCCTAGACCCCGGCCTCCGCCGGGGCACAGGCAATCCCCGTGACGCCGACCCCTAGAACCGCGTCCGCGCCGTGATGCCATAGGTGCGCGGTTCGGCCAGGAAGCTCGAGAAAATCTGGTTGGCCACCGTGCCGAACGCCTGGGTCTGGGCGATGCTGCCCGCGCCCTGGAACGGCGTGTTGAACGCGACCTGCTGATACTTCTTGTTGAAGATGTTCTGGCCCCACAACTCCAGCGCCCACAGATTGTTGGGCCCGCGGATGCCGACGCGCGCGTTGACCAGCGTGAACGCTTCCTGGAACTTCTCGGGGAACAGGTCGGAGCCCGTGTTGTACCCGTCCGAATGCCGGACATCGACATAGGCCAGGCCCTTGATGCCGCCGCTGGTGAGCTCGGGCGTCCAGGTGATCGAGCCCGTCTGCACAGTCTCCGGCGCGTTGGACAGATTGCTGCCCGACAGCAGGAACAAAGCGGGGTCGAGCGCCTCGCCGGCCGAGCTTCCGACCAGGTTCTTGCGGAACTTGGCGTCGGAATAAGTGTGGCCTGCCATGATCTGCAGGTCGCGCGTCGGGTAGAACGCCGCCTCGATCTCGATGCCCTGGCTGCGCACGCCCGGCTTGGTGCCGCCGGTGCAGGCGCCCGTCGCGCGGCTGTTGTCGCGGTCGGCGAAGTTCAGGTCGGTTTTGCACGCCTGGATGTTCTGGACGATGAACACCGAACCGTTGAACGTGTTCAGCTGGAAGCTTTCGAACACCTGGCGGAAGATCGCGACGTTGAGGTTGAAGTTGCGGCGCGTGAACTTCGCGCCGATTTCATAAGCGTCGACCTTTTCCGCCTCGAACTGCAGGCCGGAGGCGTCCGCGTTTGTACGCGGCCCGAACACGCCGTTGGGCCCGCCCAGATCGGAGCGATCGAGGTTGAAGCCGCCCGCCTTGTAGCCCTTGGAGTAGCTGGCGTAGGTCAACAGCTGCGGCGTGGGCTTGTACGACAGCACGGCGGTGCCGGTGAACTCGTCTTCCTTGCGGGAGTCGCGCAGATTGAGGCTGTTGAGCTGCGCGCTGCTGTTGCCTGTGCAGGTCAGCGTGATGATGCCGCCGGCGAGCGCGCCCAGCGCCGGGTTGGTGAGCAAGGGGCCGAGCGCCGCCTGCTGCGCCGGGCAAACCGTGTTGTTGTTGTTGAAGTTGGCGCGGAAATCCTTGGTCTCGTTGGTGTAGCGCGCGCCCAGCGTCAGGCTGAGCTTGTCGGTGATGTTGAAGATGTTGTGCGTGAAGAAGGCGTAGTTCTCGCTATTCTGGCGATACAGCGCCTCGACGTCGCCCAGGTTGTTGAGCGTGCTCAGGCGGTCGATGCCGCCCAGGATCAGCGGCGTCGCCGGGCCGAAGGCGGGAGCGGTACCGGGGAGCTGCCCGGCAAGCGTCGCGCGGCCGCCGGCGCTCAGGCACCCGGCCGCGCCCGGAGCGCGCAGCGCCGGGTTGGGGTTGATCGTGGCGACCGCTCGGCACGCGGCGAACGCGCCGTATTGCGTGCCGAACTTGGCGTTGTCGGACAGCAGCAGCTTCTCGTTGGAGTAATAGCCGCCGACGAGGTAGTCGAGCCGGTCGCCGAACGCCGAGCCCTGGAAGCGCAGTTCCTGCGTAAAGGTCTTGAAGCGGCGGAACGCTTTGCCGTCGTCATCGCGATAGGTGATGTCGGCGAACCCGTAGTCGATGTCGGCCGCGCCGCCTGCCTTGTACTGGCGATAGGCGGTGATCGAAGTCAGCGTGCCGGGGCCGACATCGAGGTCGATCTGACCCGAGATGCCGTAATCCTCGGTTTCGTTGCGGAACGTGCGGCCGGGCGTGATCTGGACTTCCCGCGCATAGGGGTCGAGCTGCGCCTGCTGCGGCACGCCGGGCGAATTGCCGCGGAAGAAGGGCGAATTGAGGATGTCGACGATGCGGTTGGTGGGCGAGAACGCCACCGCGCCGTCCGGGTTGACGCCGCCCGTCGCCGAGGCGGGGTTGGCGGTCGGATCGAACGTTTCCTTGGTGGCGACGTACACCGCGCCGCAGCAGCTCTCGTCGCGCTTGGAATAGTCGGCGATCAGGCGGACGTTGAGCGCATCGGTGGGCGCGTACATCAGCTGGCCGCGCAGAAAGTAGCGGTCGCGGTCGTTGACGCGCGACTCGCTGCCGCCGCCCTGCGTCACGTTCTTGTAGAAGCCGTCGCGCTCCACGTAGACGCCGTCCAGCCGGTAGCCGAGCGTGTTGCCGCCGATGGGGCCGCTGACCCCGCCCGACAGGCGGATGAAGTCGTAATTGCCGTAGGTCGCCTCGGCATAGCCTTCGCTTTCGCGCATGTTCGGACGTTTGGACACGATGTTGATGAGGCCCGCGGACGCGTTGCGGCCGAACAATGTGCCCTGGGGTCCGCGCAGCACCTCGATGCGCTCGATCTCGCCCAGTTCGTTGAGGCCCGAGCCCGTGCGGCTGCGGTAGACGCCGTCGATGAACACGGCGACCGAGCTTTCGAGGCCCGGATTGTCGCCAACGGTGCCGATGCCGCGGATACGCGCGGAGCCGTTGGCCTCGTTGCCGGTGGAGGAAACGAGCAGCGAAGGCGCGAGCTGGTTCAGCTGCCGGATGTCGGTCGCGCCGGAATTCTGCAGCGACTGCGCGGTCACGGCCGAGACGGCGATCGGCACGTTGGACAGCGGGCTGGCGCGGCGCGTCGCGGTGATGATGATCTCGCCACGGTTGACGTCGCTGTCGTCGGGGGTCGGGGCGGCTGTACCCGTTTCGGCCTGCACGGCGCCGGCGGCGGTGGGGCTTTCCACCGGCGTCGTCGGCGTCTGGCCGGCGGCATCGCCGCTGCCGGCATTGTCCTGCGCCCACGCCGGCGAGGCGACGGCGGCGACGAGACAGGTGGACAGCAGCCACATGGACTTGGACATCATACTCTCCTGGTTTTGTTTTGCCGGGAGAGTAAGAAAACTGTCGCACGCACGCCAGCGAATTTGGTTCCCGCACGCCGTTGCGACGGCACTTGCGGCTATTTGGCAACAGCTGAAAACCGAGTGCGGGCTTGCCGTAGCGTAAGTTGCGATCGAAAACCCACTATCGAGGCCCGCCGGGGGCTCAGCGCCTTATTTGGGCGCGAGCACCATCAGCATCTGCCGGCCTTCCATGCGCGGGTGCTGCTCGACCTTGGCGACCTCGACGACGTCGCCCTGGACGCGCTGCAGCAGCTGCATGCCCAGCTGCCCGTGCGCCAGTTCGCGGCCGCGGAAGCGCAGCGTCACCTTGACCTTGTCGCCCTCGTCGATGAACTCGTTCAGCTTCTTCATCTTCGTATCATAATCATGATCGTCGATGTTGGGACGCATCTTGATCTCCTTGATCTCCTGCGTCTTCTGGTTCTTGCGGGCGAGGTTGGCCTTCTTCTGCGCCTCGTACTTGAACTTGCCGATGTCGAGGAACTTGGCGACCGGCGGATCGGCGTTGGGGCTGATCTCGACCAGGTCCAGACCGACGTTCGCGGCGGCCTCGATCGCCTCGGCGGTGAGCATCACGCCCAGATTCTCGCCTTCCTCATCGATCACGCGAACCTTCGCGGACTGGATGAATTCGTTGAAGCGAGGGCCGTTCATCGGCGGCGGCGCGAGCGGGCGCCGGGTCATGGGAGGACGTATGGCAGGTAACTCCGTGTCGTGAAAAGATCAGCCTAAGGGCCTAAGATACGCCACGACGGGTTAAAAAGGAAGGCGGGCGAGATTTGTCCTCCCCGAGATTTCTCGGGGAGGGGGACCGTTCCGCGTCAGCGGAATGGTGGAGGGGTTTTGAAGCGCTCGGTGGACGGCGCTGCAAGACCCCTCCACCTCCCCGGCAAAAGCCGGCGAGGACCTAAGCGACCAGATCCGGCGCCAGCGCCTCCGTCTTCAATCGCGCCACCAGCGCGTCCAGCCCCAGCACCTCCTGCCGCGCGTCCGATCCCAGCACGCGCAGCGCCACCGTGCGCTCCTCCGCCTCGCGCTTTCCGACCACGACGAGGTTGGGCACCTTGGCCAGCGAATGCTCGCGCACCTTGTAGTTGATCTTTTCGTTGCGAAGGTCCGTCTCCGCCCGGATCCCGACCGCCTGCAGCGCC
This sequence comes from Sphingomonadaceae bacterium, assembly GCA_035644935.1. GTDB lineage: Bacteria > Pseudomonadota > Alphaproteobacteria > Sphingomonadales > Sphingomonadaceae > CADCVW01. Next base: position 23,244 of record DASQNO010000055.1, on the reverse strand, counting down.
GCCACGACGTCGCGCGCATAATCGTCCGCGTCCGACACGATGGTCGCGACCACCGCCTGCACCGGCGCCAGCCACAGCGGGAAACGCCCGGCATGGTGCTCTATCAATATGCCGATGAAGCGTTCGAACGTCCCCAGGATCGCCCGGTGCAGCATCACGGGCCGGTGCTTCTGCCCATCCTCCCCGACATAGCTCGCGTCCAGGCGCTCGGGCAGCACTGTGTCCGTCTGGATCGTCCCCACCTGCCACGTCCGCCCGATCGCGTCCGTCAGATGGAATTCGAGCTTGGGCGCATAGAACGCGCCTTCGCCCGGCAGTTCTTCCCAGCCATAGTCCGCCGTGTCGCGCCCGCTGGCGCGCACCGCGTCGCGCAGCGACTGTTCGGACCAGTCCCACATCTCGTCCGAGCCGAACCGCTTGTCGGGCCGGAGCGCGAGCTTGATCGCATAGGAGTCGAACCCGAGGTCGCGATAGACGACGTCTAGCAGGTCGCAGAACGCGCGCACTTCCTCGACCAGCTGGTCCTCGCGCACGAAGATATGCGCGTCGTCCTGCGTGAACTGGCGCACGCGCATGATGCCGTGCAGCGCGCCGTGCGGCTCGTTCCTGTGGCAGCACCCGAACTCGGCCATGCGGATCGGCAGGTCGCGGTACGACGTCGTCCCCTGCTTGAAGATCAGCACGTGCGCCGGGCAATTCATCGGCTTCAACGCCATCAACTCGCCCGCGCCCGACAGCACCGGTCCCTCGTCCTCGGTCCCCGGCACTTCGTCGGGCACCACGAACATATTCTCGCGGTACTTGCCCCAATGGCCCGACTGCTCCCACTGCCGCGCGTCCATCAGCTGCGGGGTCTTGACCTCGGCGTAGCCCGCGGCGTCCAGCCGGCGGCGCATATAGGCCTCCAGCTGCCGCCAGATCATCAAACCCTTGGGGTGCCAGAACACCGACCCCTGCGCTTCCGACTGGAGGTGGAACAGGTCCATTTCCGCCCCGATGCGGCGATGGTCGCGCTTGGCGGCCTCCTCCAGCCGCACGAGATGCGCGTCCAGCTGCTTCTTGTTGAGCCAGCCGGTGCCGTAGATGCGGCTCAGCATCGCGTTGCTCTGGTCGCCGCGCCAATAGGCCCCCGACACACGCGTCAGCTTGAACGCCTGCGGGTCGAGCTTGCCGGTGGAGGCGAGATGCGGCCCGCGGCACATGTCCAGCCACGAATCTTCGCGCGGCCCCGACCGGTACACGGTCAGCACCTCGTCCGGCGACTTCTCCGCCGCCCATTCCGCCTTGAACGTCTCGCCAACCTCCTTGAAATATTCGATCAGCCGGTCGCGCGTCCAAACCTCGCGCACCAGCGGCTCGTCGCGCGCGATGACCCGGCGCATCTCCGCCTCGATCGCCGGCAGGTCTTCCTCGGTGAACGGCCGGTCCTTGGGCGCGAAGTCGTAATAGAAGCCGTCCGCCGTCGCCGGCCCGAACGTGATCTGCGTCCCCGGAAACAGGTTCTGCACCGCTTCGGCCAGCACGTGCGCGAAGTCGTGCCGCGCAAGTTCCAGCGCCTGCGCCTCGTCGCGGCTGGTCACCAGCGCCAAGCTCGCATCGCCCTCGAACGGCCGCGTGATGTCGCGCAGTTCGCCGTCCACCGTGGCCGCGATCGCAGCCTTGGCCAGCCCCGGCCCGATCGCCGCCGCGATATCTGCCGGGGTCGAACCTTCGGGCACTTCGCGAACGGACCCGTCGGGAAGGGAGATCTTGAACATCTGCGTCATGCCCGCGCCTTTAACCGCCATCGCCGCTTCATCCAACCTGCGGCGGCGAAGCGCCCGCTTGATTTAAGTTTGCTTCACATCTCGGCGTTAGACGAGGCGGCGGGGCTTGCCCGGCTGCGGCGCCGCGAACGAGCCAGAGAGGGCAGCGCGTGGCTTCAGCGGCCGATCCGGTCCGCCGCATCTGGAAAATCGGACTGGCGGCGCTGATCGTCCTGGCCGCGCTGATCGCCGGCATTCTCGTCAACGCGGTGGAGGCCGCTGGGCAGCGCCGCGCCGCCGAACGCATCTACATCCACACGTTGGACGTGCTACTTTCCACCAGCCAGCTCGAGGCGGCCGTCCATTCCGCGTTGCGGGGCGAACGCGGCTATCTGCTCACCGGCGACGCCCGCTTCCTCGAATTCTATACGACAAGCCGCCGCGCCATCCCGCGCATGACCGCGCGGCTCGCCGGCCTGACGCTGGACAACCCGCGGCAGCGCGCACCCATGGCGGAACTGTCGGCGCGCATGAACGCCTACTTCGAAGGGCTGGACACCACCGTCGCGCTGCAGCGGGCGGGGCGGGGCACGGCGGCGCAGGCGATGGTTCGCGCCGACACGGGCCGCGCGCGCATCGATCACGTGCTGGACACGCTGGGCACGATCGAGACCGAAGAGCGGCGGCTCCTGCGCCTGCGCCACGCCGAAAGCGAACGCGCCAACGCGCGCACCGACCGCTACGGCCTGACGCTGGCCGGCCTCGCCGCGCTGCTGCTGCTGACCGGCGGCGCGGCGGGGGCGAGCGCGCTGCGCAACCGCCGGCTTGTCGAAACCGCCGCCGAGTTCGAGCGCATCGCCGCCACCGACGCGCTGACCGGCCTGCCCAACCGCCGCGCCTTCTGGGCCGCGCTACAGACGGAGATCACGCGCGCCGGCCGTTCGGGCGATGCGCTCAGCCTTGCGATCATCGACATCGACCACTTCAAGCGCGTCAACGACCGCCACGGCCACCCCGCGGGCGACACGGTCCTCGCCGCCGCCGCCGACAAGATGCGCGCCGCCGTACGCGCCGGCGACGTCGTCGGCCGCATCGGCGGCGAGGAGTTCGCGATCCTGATGCCCGCCACCACCGCCGACGGCGCGGCCCTGGTCTGCGAACGGCTGCGCGCGGCGGTGGAATCCTGGCCCGTCGACGTCGTCGGCACGATCGGCGTCCCCGTCACCGTCAGCACGGGCATTGCCATGCTGACCGACGGCGAGCGCTGCGACGCGCTGGTCGCCCGCGCCGACAAGGCGCTGTACGGCGCCAAGACCGGCGGCCGGAACCAGATCAAGCTGGCCGCCTAGGCTCCCGGCGACTGCCGGTGCCGGCCCGGGCATTATTCCTTGCAACCGCTCGCGAACCGTCTCACCCTCGCGCCGGGGCGGGGACAGGCACGGCATGATCGACGATAACGGCGCGTCCGCGCCCGAACATTCGCCCCCTTCCTCTTACGACGGGGTCTCGCCGTCCGATGGCGGCACCGCCTTCCGCTTCACCGGCACGTGGACGGAATATCTGCCCATCGCGCTCACCAACTTGGCGCTGACGATCGTCACGCTCGGCATCTACCGCTTCTGGGCGACCGCGCGCACCCGCCGCTATCTGTGGAGCCGGACGCACTTTGCCGACGATACGCTGGAATGGACCGGCACCGGGCTGGAGATGTTCATCGGGTTCCTGATCGTCATGGCGTTCCTGATTCCGTTCCTGCTGTTCTTCCAGTTCGGGTTCCAGGCGCTGCTCCTGCGTGGGCACTGGGCGCTGGCGATCGGCGGCCTTGTCGCCTTCTATGTCGGCCTGTTCTACCTCATCGGCCTAGCGACCTTCCGGGCGCTGCGCTACCGGCTCAGCCGGACCTACTGGCACGGCATCCGCGGCGGCAGCGACGACGCCGGCTGGGGCTACGCGGCCTCCGCCCTCGGCAAGACGCTGCTCTCCGTCCTCACCTTGGGCCTGCTCGTCCCCTGGACGATGACGCGTTTGTGGAACGAGCGGTGGAGCAAGATGAGCTTCGGCCCGCATCCCTTCCGCGCCGCCGCCACGCAGCGCGGGCTGATCGGCCGCTGGCTGCTGCTCTATCTGACGCCGGTGATCGCCATTCCGCTGGTCGCCGGCCTGGCCTTCGCCGTGGGGCCTCGAGGCGGGATGTCGGAGGGCGGCATCCTCGTCGCGTTCGCCGTCGTGCTGGTCCTGTACCTGCTCATCCTGCTGGTCAGCCTCGCCTATTACGCCAAATTCTACCGCCGGGCGATCGGCGCCACCGCGCTCGGACCCCTGGACCTCGCATTCACCGCCCGCTCGTCTGACTGGCTCAGGCTGATCGGGGGCACGATCGCGCTGATCGTCCTGACGCTTGGGATCGGGCTGATCTTCGTGCCCTACCGCAACTGGTCCTTCTTCATCCGCCATCTGGAGGCGACCGGCGACATCGACCTCGACATGCTGACGCAGTCGACGGCGCGGGGCGCCACCGATGCCGAGGGCCTCGCGTCCGCCTTTGACGTCGGCGCGATCTAGGCCGAGATGGCGAACGCCTGGCTCTACGACGGGCGCTCCGGCACGCGCCATGACGTCGCCGTGGCCGCGGGCGCGGACGGCCTCCTGCTGCATTTCGCCGACGGCCGCGTCGAGGAGGTCGCCGCCGCGTCGCTGTTCCACGCCACTGACCGTGACGGCGCTTTGGTCTATGGCCGCTCGGGCCGCGAAGGCTGGCGGCTGGGCCTGCTGCCGCCGGTTCCCGCCGACGTCGCCGCCATGCTCCCCGCCGAGCGGCGCTACGGAAGCTGGATCGACCGCGTCGGGCTTGTGCCCGCCCTCGCCGCGCTGCTGCTCGCCTCGGGCGCGGTGCTGGGGGCGGGCTACCTCCTCCCCGGCGCGCTCGCCCCCCACATCCCGGCGAGCTGGGAGAAGCGCTACGGCGATGCCATCGTCGGCGATTTCGGCGGCAAGTTCTGCCGCGGTCCGGGCGGCGCGGAGGCGCTGCAAAAGCTCGCGCGCCGCCTGTCCCCCGGCTACGCCGATTTCGACATTCGCGTCGTCGACGTGCCGATGGTCAACGCCGCCGCCCTGCCCGGCAACCACATCGTGATTTTCCGCGAATTGATCGCGGAGGCGGACACGCCCGACGAGCTCGCCGGCGTGCTGGCGCACGAGATCGCGCACGTCCGCCGCCGCCACGTCACCGAAGGCATGATCCGCGAGTTGGGCGTCGGGCTGGTCATCACCGCGCTGGGCGGCACCACCGGCGGCAATGCCGACATGATTCTGGGCTCGCGCTACGGCCGCGCGGCGGAGGCGGAGGCCGACGCCGACGCGATCGCCGCCTTGCGCGCCGCCAACATCTCGCCGCTGGGAACCGCGCGCTTTTTCACCCGCATGGGCGCCACCGAACGCAAGCTCGGCCGGCTGGGCGCCGCGTTCTCGTATTTGTCGACGCACCCGCTGTCCGACGCCCGCCGCGCCAAGTTTCGTGCCAGCTTCGATCCGAACCGCCGCTACACTCCGGCGCTGGGGCGAGACGAATGGGAGGCGATCTTCAACATCTGCTTCAACGACCCCGCCAAACGCGCCGCCCGCGGCCAGCCCCGCGCGCTGCCGCCCGCCGCTCGCTAGAGTTTGTTCCAGCTTGTTCGGACAGCACTAGCGGCGCTGACTCTTTCTGAAGTCATCCCCTGCTTTGGCAGGATGAGCGGGTCGCATCGTCCCCCGGACGATCCTCAACCGTGCGGGGCACGGTTGACCCGGTCATGGGGACCATGCCGCGCAGCGGGATGGTGGAGGGGCTTCTTACCGTTGGGCGACAATAGACCCCTCCACCAGCTTCGGGCACCCACGAAAGTACTACTTTCGTGGGACCCTCGCTGGTCCCCCTCCCCGGCAAAGGCCGGGGAGGACGCTTCAAGGCAGTTGCATCGAAATCTACGCCCCCGGCCGCATCGGCGCCTGCATGATGGGCAGCGTCCAGTCGACATGCGTCGAAAACGTGCCCGCCACCGCCGACCCTTGCGCGTCACGCGCCGGGTCGAACCGCACCCGGCTGCGCAGCAGGCGGCAGGTCGAGGCGTCGAGGATCGCCGCGCCGCTGGATAGGGTGACCGTGCAGTCGGTCACGCGCCCCGCCGCGCTCACCCCCAGCCGCACGCCCACCCGCCCCTGCTGCCGCGCCAGCAGCGCCGCCGACGGATAATCCTGGATCGAGATGTACCGCGCGATCGGCATGCGCGGGCTCGGCCCCGCCGCCTGCGCCGCCGCATTCGTCTGCGCCGCCGCATTCGTCTGCGCTGCCAGCGCCGCGCCCGCGATCACCACCGTCGTCAAAGCCAGATAGCGCATGTCCGTGTCTCCACCGTCCGCCTGCGCTCAGTTTGCGCCTCTTCAGGCCTGGCTACAAGTCCAGCCCCGCCTGCGCCCCCGGCTTGTGGCTCGCCCGCGTCTCCACCCGCGCCGCCTTCTTCACCGGGCTCTGCGTAGCGCGGCGAAGAGGGCGCTTAACGATCAAGAGACGGGTAGGCATGACAGGTCATGCGGTTCCGCTAAGCCGTCGTGTGCACGCCGCATGGCTTTCGGAACTGCGATCAGCCGTCAGAACGACTCGTTGGACCGCCGAGCCCGGCACCGGCGCACGTACAAACGCAGCGCGGCGAGGCTCGACGCCGTCGCCGATGCGGAAGCTGATTTCCGGTCGCCAGCTATCGCCCGGCTCTCGCCGGACGGGATCGCCTTCGCGAAGGCCGGCGGCGTAGGCGGGGCTGCTCGGGTTCAGGTCTTTCACCTTACCGCCGGAGATCGAAAACCCCATGCTGTACAGCGGTCGCGTTTCGACCCGCGCGCAACGGCCGAACATCTCGGCCGGCAACAGGATCGGCTCTCCGTTTTCGATGTGACGCGTCAGGAGGTCCGTTCCCATGGCGCCCCCGTATTCGCGCAGAACTCGAGGGAAGAGAACGCCGGCCGGCGTCCCACTCCCCCGTGGTTCTGCGAGCGCGCGTTTGTGTTGCGCCCGCATAACCCAATCCAGCCCCAGCCCGCGCTCGCGAAGCCGATGGTCGAGCAGCATCGCGAACAGCTCGCCGCGCATATAAGCCAGATCGCGGATGTCACCATCCTTGAAGTAGGCTGCGGCGACCTGTGCGTTGGTCAGGCTGCGCCCGGGCGATCCCGCGTAGCGACCCAGCAGGTCGTTCAATTCGCGTATGAAATCCTCCGGCGACCATAGGCCGGCGCGGAGCAGGATGCGCGCCGCATAGAAGTCGGCGAAGCCCTCTCCGAACCATTTGTCCAGCCCCTCGTCATCACCTTCTCGCCAGTTGCCGAGCTCGGAAGGTATCCAAGTGTGAAGATACTCATGGGCGAGCGTGCGTCGGCGGTCTTCATATTCGAGGTTGGTCGTCGCACCGAACGCGAAAGCGTCGTCGCGACCCGCGCCTTCGGAACGTACGCCGTTCGCATCGCCTTTCCCGAACGGGATCAGGGTGATCAGGTACGGCCGCCCCCGGCCGCCCCAGAACGCGTTCACCGCGCGCACCACCTTTGTCGTTTCCGTGTCGAAGTGCTCGGGCGTGAACCGCCACTGACCGCGCATGGCGATACGAAGAGGCTGTCCGTCGACCTCTCGCCGCGCCACCCTGAGATCGGGCGCGCCCAGCGACACGCTGCCGACCACATCGGCCACCCTCCCCGCGCGGGAGGAGGAGAAATGATCCATGTCGGAAGCAAGCGTCCAGCCGCGGGGCTGGGCGCCCCATCGGAAACGGGCCGGCGCTTCGTTCCTGCCGCGCGGGTAGGCGAACCCCGCCTCGCCGATCAGGTGGAACCAATTCGGCCGGATCACCGGCGCGTAGAGTTCGGCGTTGGGCCCAGGGTCTTCTCTCTGTTCGGCCTCGATCCTGTACCGCACCGTCAACGCCGCGCCGGGTCTATGCCGCAGAACCCGGTACGCACCCGCTTGCGGCTGGAGCTTTCCCCCGCGAACGGACAAGGCGGACGCTCCCGGCCATGGCCGATCTTCGCCGCCTTTGTCGGGCATCACGAGTTCCGTTTCGCCGTCCTGATCGCCGCGAAACCGCAACTCGACCGCCACGTGGGACAGGCGGCCGTTCTTCACGGCTGGAGTCAGCACATAGCTCACTCCCTGATCCGTGTTCGCTCCCAGCAGCAACGGCGCGCAAGCCACTGCTGCAAGACCGGCCAGCCGCCCCATCGCTCAGGCTCCTTAGCTTTGTTGTCAGTTAGCTCGGTTCGACGGTTCAGTCACGTGGCCCGTACGGGCGAAAGCAGCGGCGCAGCGATGTCCCGCTTAGCAAAATCCATGCACGCGCGTTCTCCACAGGCAGCCCCCGTCCCGCTGCGAAGAATCGCTGTCCTACACCCCTCGCCTTGTGCCATCCTCCGCGCCGGCCGCCTCCCGGCCCGGCTCTTTGCCAGCGTCCGGCTCCCTCCCACTCTCGTGCCGAACGCCTCCGCCCCCGACGCAAAACGCCCCCACACTAGGAACTTCGCGACTTTCGCGACCTTTGCGCTGTGCGCGCGCTTTGACCGCGCCGGCGGTTCTGCCTCCAAACCCGCAAATCGCCGCATTCCGCCGCAAAAATCCACGTTTCTGACCAAGAAACTCACCACCGGGGTCCTCGGCGACCGCGTGCTCGGCCTCATCCTCGCGACGCCGTCCCGGCGGCGCGGCTTCGCCGCCGCCGCTTGACCCGGTGCCCGATGGCGTCTTTGTAGGCGGGCTTAGGGAGGCCAGCACAGCATGACGGGTGAAGCCACGAAACGCCGCGGGCTGGCGTTGCAGACGCAGATGCTGATCGGGTTCGTGCTCGGCCTGACGCTGGGGCTGCTCGCCTTCATGCTTGCGCCCGGGGCGCCGTGGGTCGAATTCGTCACCACCTACATCACCGGGCCGATCGGGCAGGTGTTCCTCCGCCTCCTGTTCATGCTCGTCATCCCGCTGCTCTTCTCCGCGCTGGTTATCGGCATCGCGGAAATGGGCGAAATGGCGTCGCTGCGCCGCGTCGGGCTCAAGACCGCGCTCTACACCGTGCTCGTGTCGACGGTGGCGGTCGCCGTCAGCCTGGTCGTGGTCAACCTGCTGCAGCCGGGCGCGGGCGTCGATCCGGCGCTCGCCCGCTCGCTGCTCGCCGACAGCCGCGAAGGCGCGCAGGCGATCATCTCGGGCCAGGCCGAGAAGCCGCAGGGCGTCGCCGCCTTCCTTGCGATCATCCCATCCAACGTCTTCACCGCCGCCGCGGACAACGAGATCCTGGCGATCATGTTCTTCTCGCTGTTCTTCGGCATCGGCCTCGTGCTCGTTCAGACCGGGCCCTCGCGGCAGTTGAAGGACGCGATCGAAGGCCTGTTCGACGTCACGATGCGCCTGATCGGCGTTGTCATCCGCCTCGCCCCGATCGCCATTGCCTGCTTCATGTTCAACCTCGCCGCCCTGTTCGGGTGGGAGCTGCTGATCCGGCTGTCGGCTTACGTGGGCGTCGTGCTGCTGGCGCTGGCAATCCAGATGTTTGTCGTCTTCCCGCTGATCCTGCGCTTCGCCGCCGCCAAGTCGCCGGTCGCCTTCTTCCGGGAAAGCCAGGAAGCGATGGTGATGGCGTTTTCGACCGCGTCGTCCAACGCGACGCTGCCGACCGCGATTCGCGTCGCCGAAACCCGGCTGATGCTGCCGCCGAAGATTTCGCGCTTCATCCTGACGATCGGCGCCACCGCCAATCAGAACGGCACCGCCATGTTCGAGGGCGTCACCGTCATCTTCCTGGCGCAGCTCTTCGGCGTTGAACTGACGCTGGCGCAGCAGATCACCGTCATGCTCGTCTGCATCCTCGGCGGCATCGGCACCGCGGGCGTTCCGGCCGGTTCGCTCCCCGTCGTGGCGCTGATCCTGGGCATGGTCGGCGTGCCGCCCGAAGGCATCGGGCTGGTGCTCGGCGTCGACCGCTTCCTCGACATGTGCCGCACGACGCTCAACGTCACCGGCGATCTGGTCGCCGCGACCGTAATCTCGCGCGGCGAGGACGGGGCGCCCTCCGCCGAGGGACCCGACGCGCAGGCGGGCGACGGCGAAGTCAGCGGGCTGGAGCGCATCACGGAGGTTGCGCGCTGATGCCGGCGCCCTCCGTCGCCGAACCGTCCTTCATCGCGCGTCCGGACGGCACCCGTATCGCCTACCGGCACCGCCCCGGCCGCGGGCCGACCCTGGTCTATCTCGGCGGTTACCTGAGCGAGATGGTCGGCACCAAGGCCGCCGCGCTCGACGCCTGGGCGGCGGGTGAGGGCAGGGCTATGCTCCGCCTGGACTACGCAGGCTACGGCGAGAGCGACGGCGACTTCGAGGCGCAGAGCCTGCAGGATCGCTTGGATGATGTCCTGCTCGTCATGGATGCGGTCACCACGGGGGCGCTGGTGCTGGTCGGCTCGTCGATGGGCGGCTGGATCATGCTGCTGGCGGCGCTTGCCCGGCCGGATCGCGTTGTCGGCCTGATCGGCCTCGCCGCCGCGCCCGACTTCACCGAATGGGGCTTCGACGCCGACGAACGCGCGCAGCTCGCCCGCGACGGGCGCATCGACCATCCGTCGGACCAGGGTGGCACCTACCCGACGATGAAGGTCTTCTGGGACTCGGGCCAAGAGAACCTGCTGCTGGGTAAGGGCGTCTCGTTCGCCGGACCCGTGCGGCTGATCCACGGTGACGCCGACGACACCGTGCCGTGGGACGTCTCCGTCCGGCTGATGGGCGCGCTCGGTTCAGACGACGTCAAGCTGCTGCTGGTCAAGGGCGGCGACCACCGTCTGCAGCGTCCCGCCGATCTCGCGACGATCCTGGCGGTGACGCGGACCTTGCTGGAGAGCCTGTCATCCTGATCCTCTTCGCCATCCAGGCCGCCGCCGCCGCCGGGCCTGTCGCGGGCCCGCCGCCGCCGCCCGTCGCGATGACGCTAGCCAGCTGCGCCGCGCTGGTCCGCTCATCGCCCGACGCCGCGATCGCCGCCGCCAACCGCTGGACGCTGACCGGCGGCATCGACGCGCGGCTGTGCCTGGCGCAGGCCTATGTCGCGCGCGAACGCTGGACCGCCGCCGCCATAGCGTTCGCGCAGGCGGCGGACGACGCGGTGCGCGCCGGGGACCCCCGCGCCGCGCATCTCCACGTCCAGGCGGGCAATGCCTGGCTCGCCGCCGACGACCACGTCCGCGCCCGCGCCGCGCTGGACGCCGCGCTGGCGCTGGCGACGCTGTCCGACGAACTGCAGGGTGAGGCGCTGATCGACCGCGCCCGCGCCCATGTCGCGGCGGGCGACCTCGCCGCCGCGCGTGTCGACCTCGACCGCGGCGTGGCATTGGTCCCCGCCGATCCGTTCGGATGGTATGCGTCGGCCAGCCTCGCCGCGCGCGCCGGCGACCTCGCCCGCGCCCGCGCCGACATCGCTCGGGCCGCGACGCTCGCGCCCGACGACGCGGGGATCCGGACGCTGTCCGCTTCGCTGGCTGCGCCGTCTCCGAAGACGGACTGACCAGCGGTCGCGCGAGGTTGCTCCGGTCGCGTTCGGCCTTATCTCGGGTCTCTCGCGAAAGGCCCACACATGAAATATCTCCACACCATGATCCGCGTCGCCGACCCCGACGCCGCGCTGCGGTTCTTCGATCTGCTCGGCCTCAAGGAGGTGCGCCGCTCCGAGAGCGAGGCCGGCCGCTACACGCTGATCTTCCTCGCCGCGCCGGGTGACGAGGACGCGCAGGTGGAACTGACGCACAATTGGGACAACAACGATCCGTACGACGGCGGCCGCAACTTCGGGCATCTCGCCTACCGGGTCGACGACGTTTACGCCGCGTGCCAGCGCTTGCAGGACGGCGGCGTCACCATCAATCGTCCGCCCCGCGACGGCCGCATGGCGTTCGTGCGGTCCCCCGACAATATCTCGATCGAACTGCTCCAGGCCGGCCCGGCGCTGCCCCCGGCCGAGCCCTGGGCCTCGATGCCCAACACCGGCGAATGGTGACCGCGCTGGAGGTCGTGCGCATCCCCGCGCTGACCGACAATTACTTCTGGCTGCTCCACGAGGCGGAGAGCGGCGAAACGGTCGTGGTCGATCCGGCCGACGCCGCACTTGCGCTGGCCGCGGCCGAAGCGCGCGGCTGGCGCATCGGGCAGGTGTGGAACACGCACTGGCACCATGACCACACGGACGGCAACGCCCGGGTCAAGGCCGCCACCGGCGCCACGGTTAACGGCCCCGCGGCGGAGGCCGCGCGCATTCCGACGCTCGACGTCATGGTGGAGGAGGGCGACACGCTGCGCATCGGCGGGTTGCAGGCCCACGTCATCCACACGCCCGGCCACACCGCCGGGCACATCGTGTTTCACTTGGCCCAGGCGAAGGCGGCGTTCGTCGGTGACACGCTGTTCCCGATGGGCTGCGGCCGATTGTTCGAAGGCACGCCCGCCGACATGCACGCCTCCCTGCGCAAGCTGGCGGCGCTGCCCGACGACACGGCGCTTTACTGCGGCCACGAGTACACACTGAGCAACGCCCGCTTTGCCACCGCGACCGAGCCGGGCAACGGCGAGATTGCCGGCCGTCGGCGCGAGGTGGAGGCACGGCGCGCCGTCGGCGAGGCGACCGTTCCCACCACGATCGGCCTCGAGCGCGTAACCAATCTGTTCCTGCGCGCGGGCAGCGCCGACGAACTCGGCATCCTGCGCGCGGCCAAGGATAGCTTCCCTTCCTGATGCGTTGAGCAACCCGTGAGACTCGCAACGTGAGAACCCTGTCACTGTTTCTGCTTCCCGCCATGGCTGCGTGCAGCCAATTGGGCGCGGAACCGCCGCGTACCGAACGCGCGCAGACGCGGCTGACGGAGGCGCTCGACGGCTTGGTTGCCGGACCGCCGCAACGCTGCATGTCCGCGACCCGCCGCAACGATCAGGAGATCATCGATCGAGGCACGATCCTGTACAAGAATGGCCGCGATCTGGTCTTCCGCAACGATCCCGAGGGCGGGTGCACGGGGCTGGACAGCTCGCGCACGCTCCTAGTCACGTCTTTCGGCGGCGATTATTGTCGCGGCGACATCATCCGCGTGCTGGATCAGACCACCGGCAACAGCGTCGGCAGCTGCGCATTCTCGGATTTCATCCCCTACACGCGGCCAAACAGCCGCGCGAACCCGCAAGGCTCCTGACCCATGACCAAAGCCTGGCTGCTCGTGCCTCTGCTCCTCGCTGGCTGCAGCGCCGGGGTCGCGACCGAACCGGTTCGCAACGCTAGGGCGGAAACGCGGCTAACTCAGCTGCTGGCCGGCAAGGTTGCCGTCGGCACACAGTCGTGCATTTCCCAGCGCGACGCGACGCGCCAGACGGTCATCGACGAACGGACGATCCTTTTTCCCGTTAGCCCAGGCAGGGTCTACCGCAACGAAATTCCCGGGGGCTGTCCGGGCCTCGAATCGGGGTCGACGTTAATCAGGCGTACGACGGGTCCGAGCCTTTGCAGTGGCGAGATTTTCCAGGTTCGGGAAGCCGGAACCGGGTTCAGCAACGGTGCGTGCTCGTTCGGCAGTTTTAACGAGTACCGTCGCCCGAGCCGCTAGCACTTACTTTTTGTAAAGCGCGTCCAGCCGCTCGCCATACGACGTCCGGATGACGTGCCGTCGTATCTTCATAGACGGCGTCAGCTGCTCGTTCTCAATGGCGAACGGCTCATCCGCGACGATGATGCGGCGGACTTTTTCCGTCGTCGACAGCCCGGCGTTGACGCGGTCCACCGCCGCCATCAGCGCGCGGGCGAACGCCGGGTCCATCTCGTCCGCGCCAGTTGCGGCCTTCCACTCCGCGACCCATTCGGGATCAGGGACGACGACCCCCACCAGATAGGGTCGTTTGTCGCCCGCCACCATTGCCTGCAGGATCTCGGGCTCAAGCGTCAGCATGCCTTCGACCCGCTGCGGCGCGACATTGTCGCCCTTGTCGTTGACGATTAGGTCCTTCTTGCGATCGGTGATGACGATGCGGCCCTGGCTGTCGATATGCCCGACATCCCCCGTCAGCAGCCAGCCGTTCTGCAGCACGCGCGCGCTTTCCGCCTCCGCGCGCCAATAGCCGTGCATGACCAGCTCGCCCCGCACCATGATCTCGCCGTCATCGGCGATCCGCACTTCGGTGTTGTCCAGCGGCGGTCCAACCGAATCCATGCGGATGCCCACGCGCGGCCGGTTGCAGCTGATCACCGGCCCCGCCTCCGTCTGCCCGTAGCCCTGCAGCACGGTGAGCCCCAGCGCGTCGAAGAACGTGCCGACCTCCGCATTGAGCGGCGCGCCGCCCGAAACGAACGCCTTCAACCGCCCGCCGAACCGCTTGCCGATCTTGGGGCGGAGCGTCCGGCCGAGAATCAGGTCCATCGGCTTGTCCAGGATCGTCGTCTCGCCCGACGCCTTGCGCGCGCCGATCGCCAGCGCCCGGTCCAGCAGGTAATTGGACAGTTTCCCCTGCTTCTGGATTGCCTTGAGGATGCGCGCGCGCAGCACCTCGAATAGCCTCGGCACGACGACCATCATCGTCGGGCGCACTTCCTCGATATTGGCGGCGAGCTTTTCGAGGCTCTCGGCGTAGCAGATCTGCCCGCCGAGCCCGATGGGGAAGAACTGACCGCCGCTATGTTCGTAGGCGTGGCTCGTCGGCAGGAACGACAGGAAGACCTCGTCGCCCCACCCGAAGTCCTCCGACAGGATGGCGATGCAGCCGGCGACGTTGTGCAGGATGGCGCCGTGGTGCTGGCGCACGCCGCGCGGCGCGCCGCCGGTCCCGGACGTGTAGATGATGCAGGCGAGGTCCTCGCGACGCATCTTCGCGGCTTCTTCCGCACAGGTCGCGATATCGCCGTTCTCGCCCCGGATCAGGTCGCGCCAGTGGTGGTAGCGCGCATCGCCCGCCTGGCCCACACGCAGGTCCTCGATGCCGATGATGTCGTTGCACTCGGTCGTGCGCATCACCGCGGGCAGCAACGTGCGCGCCAGCTTGGCGGTGGACACGATCACCGCCTTGGCGCCGCTGTTGGACAGGATGTGTTCGTGGTCGCGCGACGTGTTGGTGATGTAGGTCGGAACGGTCACGAACCCGCCCGCCATGATGGCTAGGTCCGCGGTGCACCATTCGGGGCGGTTCTCGCTAACCAGCATGACGCGGTCGCCGGGCTCCAGCCCCAGTTTCTTCAAACCGTCCGAAAGGCACGCCACCTGCTGCGCCGCCTCGCGCCAGCTCGTGTGCCGCCATTGCCCGTCGACCTTGCGCGACAGGAACGGCGCATCCCCCCGCTCCCGCGCGCGGGTGAAGAACATGGTGACGAGGTTGGGGAAGTGCTCGAACTTGCGCATTGGTTCTCCGCTACACCGTCATCGCGGCGGAGGCCGGGATCTCAGCGAGATCGGACGCCGCTTTCTTCACCCGCCGAGATCCCAGAATACACTGGGAAGACGCGCTACTCCGCAACGGCCACGCCCTCGCTGCGAGGGTCCGCCGCGCCGACCCATCGCCCGCCGACGCGCTCGATCGCATTGCCCTTGAACGGCGGCGGCGCGGCCGCGACCCGGTGCCCCATCGCCGTCAGCCGCGGCACCATCGCCGCCAACGGCGTGCCTTCCTCAACAAAAATGCGCTCGCCGCGGATCCACATGCCGGGCGCGGCGATCGCCGCTTGCGCGCTCATGCGCCAGTCCACCACGCCGATGATCGCCTTGGCCACCTGCATGATGATCGTCGGCCCGCCCGCCGCGCCCACCGCGAGCCGCACCCGCCCGTCGGGTCCGTAGACGATCGTCGGCGACATCGAACTCAGCGGCCGCTTGCCGCCTTCCACGCGGTTGGCGACGGGGGCGCCGTTCTGCGTCGGCGCGAAGCTGAAGTCGGTCATTTCGTTGTTGAGGTAGTAGCCGTCGACGGTCAGCCCCGACCCCCACGGCGCCTCGATCGTCGAGGTCAGCGTGGCGACATTCCCGAAGCGGTCGGTCGCAACCATGTGCGACGTGCCGGCCACTTCGCCCGGTATCGCCGACGTGACGCGGGGAGCCCCCGGCGGCGTCCCGGCCGCGACCTGCGCCAAGGCCCGATCGCGCCGAATAAGCTGCGACCGGCTAGCCAGATAGGCTGGGTCCATCATGCCGCGCACCGGCACGCGCGTATATTCGGGATCGCCGATGAACGCGTTGCGGTCGGCATAGGCGAGCCGCATCGATTCCGCGATCAGGTGCCATGCCTCCGGGCTGTTCGGTCCCATCGCGGCAAGGTCGAAGCGCTCGAGCTGCTTCAAAATCGCGAACACGGTTGTTCCGCCCGACGACGGCGGCCCCATGCCGCAGATGCGGTGCCCGCGATACGCGCCGCACAACACCTCACGCTGCTTGGCGTCATAGGTCGCGACGTCGCCCAGCGTCATTGAAGACGGATTGACGCGCGTCGTGGTGACCGTGCGCACCAGCGCCTGCGCCGGCGGCCCCGTATAGTACCAATCGGCTCCGCGCGCCGCGACGCCCTCCAGCAGGCGCGCCAGTTCCGGATTGCGCACAACCGTTCCCGCGGGCTTGGCGCTCTCGCCGGCGCCGAAGAAGGTGGCGCGGCCCCATGGCGTCAACCGCGCGGCTTCGGTGCGGCCTTCCACCATGCGCGCCATGCGCGGCGTGACGACAAAGCCGTCGCGCGCCAGCCGGATTGCCGGCTCGAACAGGCGCGCCCACGGCAGGCGACCGTGCCGCCCGTGCGCCATCGCGAACATGCGGATATTGCCGGGAACGCCCACCGCCTGTCCGCCTATGGACGCCTCGCCGCCCGCGCGCGGCTTGCCGCTGGCGTCCAGAAACAGGTCCGGCCGCGCCGCCGACGGCGCTTCCTCCCGCCCGTCATAGCTCGTGAGCCCCTTCGAAACGTCATGGTACACCAGGAACCCGCCGCCCCCGATGCCCGAAGACTGCGGCTCCACCACGGTCAGCGCGATGGCGGTGGCGATCGCCGCGTCCGCCGCGCTGCCGCCCGCCGCCAGGATCGACCGCCCGGCCTCCGCCGCGCGCGGATCGGCCGCCGACACCACGCCGCGCGCCTCCGGGCTTGCAACTGGAGCCCGCTCGACCGCCGTGGGTGCGCAGGAGGTCAGCGCCAGGAGCGCGGCCCAAGGCGCAAGGGTGCGGGCAAGCAGTCGGTTCATCGTGCGGGTCTAACCCGCTTTCCCCACCGCGTCATCCACGCGCTGGAACCCGTCGCGCGCCAGCAGTTCCGCCAATTCCCGCACGATCCGCCGCGCCACCCCAGGCCCGTTATAGATCAGGGCGGTGTAGAGCTGCAGGAGGCTCGCCCCCGCCCGGATGCGCGCATAGGCGTCCGCGCCGGATGCGATCCCGCCGGCCGCGATCAGTGCGATGGCGCCGCCGCTGGCCGACCGGAACGCCTCCAGCTGCGCCTGCGCCAGCCGGGCCAGCGGCGCTCCCGACAATCCCCCCGCCTCAGTTGCGCCGCGCGACTTCAGCGGCGGCCGGGAGACGGTCGTGTTGCCCACCAGCAGCGCGTCCACCCAGTGCGCCATGGCGACCTTGACCACCGCATCGATCTCCGCCGGCGTCAGGTCCGGCGCGACCTTGAGCGCCACGGGCGGCCCCGTCTCCCCCCGCGCCGCCATCACCTCGGCCAGCAGCGCGTCCAGCGCGCCTTCGTCCTGCAGTGCGCGCAGCCCCGGCGTGTTGGGGGACGATATGTTGATCGTCAGATAGTCCGCATGAGCGCCCATCGCCCTGACGCCCGCCGCATAGTCCGCGATCCGATCGGCACTGTCCTTGTTGGCGCCGACGTTTACGCCGACGATCCCGTTGCGTGCACGCCGTGTCAGGCGCGCCGACGCCGCCCCCTGGCCGCCATTGTTGAAACCCAGCCGGTTGATCACCGCCCGATCCTCGGCCAGCCGGAACAGCCGCGGCCTGGGGTTCCCCGCCTGCGGCCGGGGCGTCAGCGTGCCGACCTCCACGAACCCGAATCCCAGTCCCAACATTTGGCCGGGCACTTCGGCGTCCTTGTCGAACCCCGCCGCCAATCCCACTGGATTGGCGAAGTCCAGCCCCATCACCTTGGTGCGCAGCGAAGCGGGCGAGGGCGGCGCCTTGCGCGCGGGCAAGGTCTTGAGTCCCGCGATCGTGACCCGGTGCGCGCGCTCTGGATCGAGCGCAAAGGCGAGGGGGCGGACGAGCGGGAACAGCGCCATAGCCCACGTAGTGCAGGGCGAAGTCCCGCCGCAACCCGCGTCCTTCGTCATGGCCACGCCACGTTCATGGTCGTCTGGCGAAGCTAGGGATTGCCAAACCCGTTCGTCCCGAGTGTAAACGAGGGGCGCTGACTGCGCGGGCTTCCCTCGTTCCATCGGGGGGCGACAAGCCTTCGCCCGCAAGCTCCTGTTGAGGACCGATGATGATCCGCCACGCTCTGCTCGCCACCACCGCACTGCTCGCCGCCTGCGCCGCTCCGTCCGCGCAGCGCGACCTTGAAGTCGCCGCCGCCACCGCCGCCGCCGCGATCGAGGCGTACGAGCCCCCCGTCGCCGCGACCCCAGCCACGCCCGCCGCTCCCAACGCCGACCTTGCCGCCTTCTTCGCCGAATATGACAAAGCCGAGCTCGCGCTGTCGCCGCTGTCCAAGGCCTATCGCGGCATCAAGGACGCCGATTACGGCCGTTGGGACGAATTCACCGACGCCGCCGCCGAACGCTCGCGCGCGCTCGACATGGCGGCGATGAACGAGATGCAGAAGCGCTGGAGCCGCGACGCCCTCTCGCCCGAAGACCATCTGTCCTACGACCTGTTCATCAACGGCATCCAGCGCAGCGCAGCGCTTTACCCGTTCCGCAAGAACGGCTACGTCTTCGACCAGATGAACGGCGCGCAGGCCGACGGCCCGGCGTTCCTGATCAACATCCACAAAGTCGATACGCTCGCCGACGCCGAGGCCTATGTGCAGCGGCTCCAGGGCTTGGGCGCCTCGCTCGACCAGGCGATCGCCGAAGCCCGCGCCCGCGCCGCGCTGGGCGTGCTGCCGCCCAAGTGGGTCTTCCCCTACGTCATCGACGACGCCCGCAACATCACCAAGGGCGCGCCGTTCGGCCCGGGTCCCGACAGCGACATCTATGCCGACCTGAAGACAAAGGTGAACAAGCTCGGCATCGCGCCTGCCGAGAAGGCGCGGCTGATCGAGGCCGGCCGCGTCGCGCTCGTGACGCAGGTCAAGCCCGCCTACGCCCGCGTCGTCGCCTTGATGCAGGAACAGCAGAAAGCAGCGGGCACCGACGACGGCATCTGGCGCTTCCCCAAGGGCGCGGAACACTATGCCGCCGCGCTGCGCTACTACACGACCACCGATCTCAACGCCGACCAGATCCACCAGCTCGGTCTCGACCAGGTCGCCCGCATCCACGGCGAGATGCGCGGGATCATGAACCAGGTCGGTTTCAAGGGCAACCTGCAGGCGTTCTTCGCGCACATGCGCGACAGCCGGCAGTTCTACTACCCGAACACCGCCGCGGGTAAGCAGAAATATATCGACGAATCTCAGATCGCCTACCGCGCGCTGCAGGCCAAGGTCGCGCAGTATTTCGGCACGCTGCCCAAGAGCCCGCTGGTGATCAAGGCCGTTGAACCTTTCCGGGAAAAGAGCGCGGGCAAGGCCTTCTACCAGGCGCCCGCCCCCGATGGCTCGCGCCCTGGAACATACTACGTCAACCTGTACGACATGAACGACATGCCGAGCACCGAGGTCGAGGCGCTGTTCTGCCACGAAGGCATTCCCGGCCACCACCTCCAGAACGCGCTTCGCGTTGAGCTGGGCGGCAAGGTCCCGCCGTTCCGCCAGTTCGGCGGCTACACCGCCTATGGCGAGGGCTGGGGCCTCTATTCCGAGAAACTCTGCAAGGAGATGGGCGCCTACACCGACCCGTACCGCGACTTCGGCCGGCTCCAGCTCGAACTCCACCGAGCCATCCGGCTGGTCGTCGATACCGGGCTCCACCACAAGCGCTGGACCCGCGAACGCGCCATCAAATATGTCGAAGACAACTCGGCCGACGCCAAGGGCGGGATCGTCAAGGCAATCGAACGCTACGCCGTCTACCCGGGCCAGGCGACCGCCTACATGGTCGGCAAGCTCAAGATCGAGGAGCTGCGCAGGAATGCGGAGGCCAAGCTCGGCCCCAAGTTCGACATCCGCGGTTTCCACGACACCATCCTGCTACAGGGCGCCGTGCCGCTCGACATCCTGGAGAAGAACGTCGACGCTTGGGTTGCGTCGCGGGCTTGATCGTGCCCCGGCGTAGGCCGGAGCCCAGCCGTGCTATGGTGTCACTGGACCCCGGCTTACGACGGGCACGGCAGACTCGCTAACGACTCGCAACAAGCGCTTGTCTGTTGAACCGCGGCGGATAAGCCGCCACATAGCAATCGGACCGAACCCGTCCGATTGAAAGCCGCATGCGCCTGTCTTCCCTCGCCGATTACGCCGTCGTCACGATGTCCGCCGCCGCGCGGCATCCGGCGCACGCGCGCCTGTCGGCAACCAGCCTGGCGGGTGAGATCGGCGTGCCGCTGCCGACCGTGCAGAAGCTGATGGGCCACCTCGTGCGCGCCGGGTTGCTGACCTCCGCGCGCGGCACCGGCGGCGGCTTTCTGCTCGCCAAATCAGCGGACCAGATCACGCTGGCCGAGATCATCGAGGCGATCGAAGGGCCGATCGCGATGACCAAGTGCATCGAAGGCCATGCGTCGGAATGCCAGCTGGAAGGCTCGTGCCTTTCCAAACCCCACCTCCAGGCCGCCAACCGCGCGGTCCGCGGCGCGCTCGCGGGCGTCTCGCTTGCCAGCCTTTCAGGACAGATCCAGTGAACGAAGTGAAGAACCAGGCCGCGTTCGACGCCGCCGAAAAGGCCAGCGTCTACGAATACGGCTTCTCGTCCGACATCGAGCAGGAGTTCGCGCCCAAGGGCCTGACCCATGACACGGTGCGGTACATCTCCGCCAAGAAGAACGAACCGCAGTGGCTGCTCGACTGGCGGTTGAAGGCGTTCGACCAGTGGCTGGCGATGGAAGCGCCCGACTGGTCCAAGCTCAACATCGAGCCGATCGATTATCAGGACGCCTACTATTACGCCGAACCCAAGGCCAAGCCGCAGCTGGGTTCGCTCGACGAAGTCGACCCCGAAATCCTGCGCGTCTACGAAAAGCTCGGCATCCCGCTTCACGAGCAGGAAGTGCTCGCCGGCGTCACGCCCGCGCGCCGCGTCGCGGTGGACGCGGTGTTCGACAGCGTCTCGGTCGCCACCACCTTCCGCGCCGAGCTCGAGCGCGCGGGCGTCATCTTCCGCTCGATATCCGAGGCGGTTCGCGAATATCCCGATCTCGTGCGCAAATGGCTGGGCAAGGTCGTCCCCGCGCATGACAACTACTTCGCAACGTTGAACAGCGCCGTCTTCTCCGACGGCACCTTCGTCTACATCCCGGAAGGGGTGCGCTGCCCGATGGAGCTGTCGACCTATTTCCGCATCAACGCCGCCAACACCGGGCAGTTCGAACGCACGTTGATCGTCGCCGACAAAGGCAGCTACGTCTCCTATCTGGAGGGCTGTACCGCGCCGATGCGCGACGAGAACCAGCTCCACGCCGCCGTTGTCGAACTCGTCGCGCTGGACGATGCCGAGATCAAATATTCGACGGTGCAGAACTGGTATCCCGGCGACGCCGAGGGCAAGGGCGGCATCTACAATTTCGTCACCAAGCGCGCGCTTTGCCAGGGCAAGAATTCTAAGGTCAGTTGGACCCAGGTCGAGACCGGCTCCGCTATCACCTGGAAATACCCCAGCTGCGTGCTGGCGGGCGAGAACAGCGTCGGCGAATTCTATTCGGTGGCGTTGACCAACAACCGGCAGCAGGCCGACACCGGCTCCAAGATGATCCATCTTGGTAAAGGCAGCCGCTCAACAATCGTCTCCAAAGGCATCAGCGCCGGCCGATCCGACAACACCTATCGCGGCCTCGTCCGCGTCGGGCCGACGGCGGAAAACGTCCGCAACTTTACCCAGTGCGACAGCCTGCTCTTGGGCGACCAGTGCGGCGCGCACACCGTGCCGTACATCGAGGTCCGCAACCCGTCCGCGCAGATCGAGCATGAGGCGACCACGTCCAAGATCAGCGACGACCAGCTCTTCTACGCCATGAGCCGCGGCCTCAACGCGGAGGACTCAGTGGCCCTGATCGTCAACGGCTTCGCCAAGGAGGTTCTCCAGCAGCTCCCGATGGAGTTCGCGGTGGAAGCGCAGAAATTGCTTGGGATCAGCTTGGAGGGGAGCGTAGGATGATCGTCGCGCTGCTGATTGCGATGGAGCGGGTTCCAATTGGGCTACCCAAGCAAATGGCCGCGCCAGCCCCCGCAAATGCGGAGGTCCAGCGCGAAATCGTCGTGATCGGCTCCAAGTTGAAGACCTGGCGCGCGCGCGTTTACGAGAAGCGTGGCAAGATGCTGTGCGACACCGGGAAGTCGACGGGCGACAAGGCGATCGACGCGATCGGCTGCACCGCGATGGCGACCTGCCTGACCGAGTTGAAGCCGCGCCTTATGGCCAACCTCGATCGCAAGCTCCCGGCGGCGGAGCGCAAGTCGGCAAAGGCCGTCATCGACAAAGATTTGGGGGCGTGTGTCATGTCACGCCGCGATGCGATGACCGCCGATCTCGCCGACCGCCGTTGGCGTGCCCGGCAAGGAAACACCAATGCTCCGAATTGACGGCCTCCATGCAGAAGTTGACGGCAAGGCCATTCTCAACGGCCTCACGCTCTCCGTGAACGCGGGCGAGGTGCATGCGATCATGGGTCCTAACGGCGCAGGCAAGTCGACGCTCGCATATGTGCTCGGCGGCCGGCCGGGCTACGAGGTCACCGGCGGCAGCGTCACGCTGCAAACCAACTCCGTTCGTGCTGAGCCTGTCGAAGCATCTTCCTTCCCTTCTGTTGCTGAGGGAGGAAAAGAGAGCCCTTCGACAGGCTCAGGGCGAGCGGTGGAGGAGGAGAGTGAGGGTGCCATCGACCTGCTCGCGCTCGACCCGCACGAGCGGGCCGCCGCCGGGCTGTTCCTGGGCTTCCAGTACCCGGTCGAGATCCCCGGCGTGTCCAACGTCCAGTTCCTGCGCACCGCGATCAACGCCCAGCGCCGTGGCCGCGGCGAGCCCGAAATGTCCGCCGGAGAGTTCCTGCGCGCGGCGAAGGCGCAGGGGGAAGCGCTTGGCTTCTCAATGGACATGCTCAAGCGGCCGGTGAACGTCGGCTTTTCGGGCGGCGAGAAGAAGCGCAACGAGATGGTGCAGATGGCGCTGATCGACCCGCGCCTCGCCGTGCTCGACGAGACGGACAGCGGCCTCGACATCGACGCGCTGCGCGTCGTTGGCGA
>DASQNO010000054.1:0-37823 GCA_035644935.1 Sphingomonadaceae bacterium | reverse complement strand
GGAACATCGTCGCGTCTTCGACGTCGGCTATTTCGGCCTCGTGCTCGGCAGCTTGGAGGCCGCGCGTCACTTGAGGACCCGGGGCGGTGCGATCATCAATGTCGGCTCGATCCTGTCCGACCGCGCGGTTCCCGTGCAGGGCGCCTACAGCGCGATGAAGCACGCGGTGCGCGGCTTCACCGACGCGTTCCGCATGGAGCTGGAGAACGAAGGCGCGCCGATCTCGGTGACTTTGATCAAGCCGAACGGCATGGACACGCCCTACCCCGAACATGCGCGCAACAAGATGGGCAAGCCGGCGCGCATCCCGCCCGTCGTCTACGACCCAAGGCTGTCGGCCAAGGCCATCCTGTTCTGCGCCGAGAACGTCAAGCGCAACCTGATCGTCGGCGGCGGCGGGCTGCCGATCAAGCTCGCCAATCTTTGGCCGAGCGCGGCGGATGCCGGCATGGAAGCGATCATGGACGAAAAGGGCCAGACCACCCGCACGCCGCCCGCGCCCGGAACGTCCGACAATCTCTTTGAGGAGCGCGTCGACGGCCGCATCGACAGCAACCAGGAAGAGCTCCACGTTCGGCGCCAGAGCCTCTACCTCGAAGCGCAGATGCGCCCCGTCGCCGCCACCGCGATCATCAGCGGCGCCGTCGCGGTCGCCGCGGGCGCCATCGCCTTCGCGAGCAAGCGCCGCCACAACACCGCCATGCAGGCCGCGCTCACCGCCAAGGACGTGAAGGCGCGCCTGCCCGAGTCCACGACGCCGTCACGACTGGCCGAGGAGTCCACCCCGCAAAGCTCCACCGCAACCCAACGCCTGTCCACGGACGAGGCCGACCCGACGCAGCCCGCGACGCTGACCGACCTGACCAATGCGATGGCCGCAAACGGCGGCGCAGGAATGGGTGGTCCCGACCCGCTCCGGGGCTCGTCCGAGATAAGCCTGGGCGGCCCCGACCCGATGACGAGCACCACCGACAAGGAGGTCGAGGCGCACCCAAGCTAATGGTGCCGGCCATCGGAGCCGGTGCTGATCCCACCGGCTCCCCAGCAGGTTAGCGGACGAGAATCGTGCTTGGCGGCCAACAGAAGGCGGACTCTCAGCCTGAACCTCCGTGCGCGTTCGCCTTCGGTGATCAGTGATCCAGTTCGACGAGCTGACGATTGACTTCATAGGCTCCTGAACGTGCCGAATTCCTCGGATCGCAGCCGCCGGCACGGACAAAGAGGCAGATCGGGCTCTCTAGGTCTACATCGCCACTGTAGCACGAGACACGCTGGTAGGCCGGTGGAAGATCGGCCCGCAGCGCCAACGGGGCGATGAGCGCGTTGGCGGACGGTGCAATGGTGGCCATCGCGACGGCAGGCGTGCTTCGAAGCCCCGAAAACGAGGCAGGCAGGATGTTGTACATCGGCACGGGACGATGCAGCACGGCATAACTCAGACCGCGCCACGGCAGCCTCTGATATCCCACGATTCCGCACAGCCCGGGGAGGGCGCGCGCATCAGCGACCGTCTTCACCAGCGCGTAATTGGGCGCAAGTCGACCGACGTAGTGGTAGCCTGCAAACAGGGCGGCCGACACCAGGCCCCACAAGAGCAGGGCCGCGGCCGTTGTCTGGGCCGGAGGGAAGATCGGAAACCTGCGAAGCAAAAGCTCCAGCACATCCACGCTTCCTATAGCCGCCAGCAAGACAAATATTCCGCTCGTCAGGAATATGAACCGATACTCCTTGTGCGGGATCAACATGTGGAAAAGCAAGTTGACGACAGCCGCTACGAACAGAACTGGATAGCGACGCGCACCGATCACGGCCAAAGAGACGATGACAGGTAGAATCCACAAGGACCATGCACGGCCAAGGTCGCCGACATAAGCCATGGCGGGCGAAACGCCGTAATTCTCCGACCTCTTGTTGACGAGGTTCTGCTGCACGTTTTCGAAGAACCAGTGAAAGGGCCATTGCCCCATGTAAAGGTCTACGCCGGCGCTCAGAGCCGCGATCGCCGCGCCGCCCACTAGGAACGAAATCCAGCGGCGTTCGGAGGCGCGGTGAAGCAGCGCTACAACGGCGATCGCGGGCAGATACTGGAATCGCAGAATAGCTGACATGGCGAGGGCCGCGCCGGCCAGGCTCGAGCGGTTGCGCGCCGGATCGGACATGAATCCTACGCCGAGCAGAAGGGCTGTGAACGACAGGCTTTCGCTCAGGACGTGAGCGCCGAAGAGCACAAGTTCGAACCACACTGCGGCCACGAAAGCCGTAACGATTGCGTGCCTCGGGGAGATCGCACGCCCCAGGACATATCCGCCCCAGACCACGCCCAGCGAAAAAAGCGCGGCCGTCAGCCGCGGCAGCAGATAATGTAAGTCTCCAGTGGGCGAGAGGATGTCTCCCACCCACATGGGGCCGGAAAGAAGTATTGGCAGCAACCAGGATCGAATGCCGTAGCGCCACTCCCAAGGAACCAATCCTTGTCCGAACGTAAACCGATGCGCCTGTTCGAAGTACTGGTAAAGTTCATCGAAGTGGTAGAAACTGTGCTTCTCGACGATGGACGCTACCAGTCGAAGGCAGGCACCGAGAACCAAGAGAATGGTCAAAGTGCCAACCTTCGGCAGCCGGCGCTCGCCGCTCCTGATGGTTGGCATATGTCTCTTTTCCGATCCTGGCGGGAGAAGGCGCGTCATGACTAACGATGGTCGGCCTGTCTAGCGAGGCGCATCGCATCTGATCGGCAGGTCGAAGCGATGCGCGATGTTCGTCAACCGGCCACGCAGGCAACCGGTTCGCTCAAAGCTACATCATCCGTTCGCCGCGGTCACGGCATCGCGTGTTCACCAGCCACAACGCTTGCCCCTATTCTGCTCCTGCAGATACGCCATCAGCGGCCTGAAGTACTCCACCATAGCCGCGCCCGACATCTCGCGCTGGCCGGTGAACGCTTCCAGCGCATCCGGCCACGGCTTGCTCGCGCCCATCGCCAGCATCGCGTTCAGCCGCCGGCCGACTTCCTTGTTGCCGTAGAAGCTGCAGCGGTGGAGCGGTCCCTTCCACCTGGCCTGGTCGCACGCCGCCTTGTAGAACTGGAACTGCAGGATGCGCGCTAGAAAGTAGCGCGTGTACGGCGTCGTTGCCGGAATGTGGTACTTGGCGCCCGGGTCGAAGTCCGCCTCCGTCCGCGTCACCGGCGGCGTAATGCCCTGGTACTGGAGGCGCAGGTCGTTCCAGCCCTGGTTGAGCTTGTCCGGCGCGATCTGGCCGGAGAACACGCCCCAGCGCCACTTGTCGACCATCAGCCCGAACGGAAGAAACGCGACCTTGTCCATCGCCTGGCGCAGCAGCAGCCCGGTGTCCTTGTCCGCGGACGGCACCTTGTTCTTGGCCAGCAGCCCCGTTTGCACCAGATATTCGGGCGTGATCGACAGCGCGACGGTATCGCCGATCGCCTCGTGAAACCCGTCGTTCGCGCCGTTCAGGTATAGATAGGGCTGCTGGTTGTACGCCCGCTGGTAGTAATTGTGGCCGAGTTCGTGATGCACGGTGACGAAGTCGTCGCCGTTGACCTTGGTGCACATCTTGATGCGCAGGTCGTCCTTGTTATCGAGGTTCCAGGCCGACGCGTGGCACACCACCTCTCGGTCCCGCGGCTTGGTGATCTGCGAACGCTCATAGAAGCTCGCCGGCAGCGGCGCGAAGCCCAGCGAGGAGAAGAAATTCTCCCCCGTCCGCACGATCTTTTCGGGCGTGTACTTGTTCGCAACCAGCAACTCGGTCGTGTCGTAGCCGATGTCGCCCGCGCCCTTGGGCGCGACGATGTCGTAGATATTGCCCCACTCCTGCGCCCACATATTGCCGAGCAGATCCGCGCGGATCGGCCCGGTCGGCGCCTGCACCGCGTTGCCGTACTTGGCGTTGAGCTTGGCGCGGGTGAAACAGTGCAGTTGGTCGTAGAGCGGCTTGACCTCGCCCCAGAGCTTGTCGGTCAGCGCCGCGAACTCGTCCGCCGGCATGTCGTACCCGGACCGCCACATCGCGCCCGTGTCGGCATAGCCCAACTCCTTGGCGCCGGCGTTGGCGATCTGCACCAGCCGCGTATAGTCGGCGCGCATCGGCCGGCCGACATTGTCGTGCCAGCTCGTCCACATCTCCTTGAGCTCGGCCGGGTTGCGGCTCGTGCCCATCTTCTCCTCGATGTCCGACCCGTTGATCGGCTTGCCGCCGACCGTGCCCTTGCCCTTGCCGTACAACGACTGCAGCTTGGTCCCGATCGTGTTGAGCTCGGCCGCCGCCCCTGGCGTCTGGGGCGCCGCCAGCGTCAGCCCGCCGCGCAGGATATCGAGCTTGCGCCTCGTATCGTAATCGAGCCCCTGCACGGCATTGAACCGCGCCGCCTGCGAGGCGAACTTCACCCCCTTCTCGGTACCGATGGTGCCGAAATGCGCGGCCAGCGCGTCCGTGTCGTCGGTGATGTAGGTGGAGTTCACCCACGCCGCCTTGGACGCGATCAGCGAAAAGTCGAACAGCTCCTTTTCCGCCTGCGCGACGAACGCGCGCGCCTCCTCGGCGGTCGGGGTAGCGGAAGCAGGTTCTCCGCTCGCGCGCTTGTCCCCGGATCCGGATGCGACGTTCGGCGCTTCGAGCGTCCCCAACGACCGCTCCTCCGTGGGAACGCCGGACGTGGCGCAGCCGGCGAGCACGGTGGTCAGAACCAGAAGCGAAGCGGCGGTTTTCATGGGAGATCCTGTGGTTGACGCGAACATGTGACCCGCTTTGTTCCCGCTTCCCGCTGAACAATCAATGGCTAAGGAAGTCCGCGATGGCGTGGCCCAGTTCGGGTTTGGTGACGCAGCTCATGTGGCCCCCCTGCACCTCGCGGTACACGGCATGGGGCAGCAGATCGGCCAGCGCCTCGCCCGACCCGTTGTCGTCGTCCGCGTCGCCCTGCAGCACCAGCGTATCCGCTGCGATCGTGGCGATCTCCGCGCGCGTCGAATCGACAAAGCTGCCGAGCAGCGCCGCCATCGCCGCTCCATCGCCCTTGGTCGTCTTCAGGAACGCCTCGACCATCCATTCGGGCGAACCCTTGGCCCAGCTTCCCAGCCCTTCCAGGATCCGCCGAAAATGCGCGGCGCGCGTGCCGGTGTCGAGCAGCCCCTCCAGCCCCATTCCCGAAACGATCGCCCGCCGCGGCCGTACGCCGCCGATCATCATGCGCACCGCCGTCCGCCCGCCGAGCGAGTAGCCGCCGAGGTCGAAGTCGGTGAGCCCGAGATGCGCGATCAACGCCTCGGCGTCGCGCGCCAGCACATCCGCCGGATACGCCGCCGGCTCGTGAGGCTTGTCGCTGTCCCCGTGCGCGCGGAGGTCCGGCATGATTACCCGGAACCCCCGCGCGGCGATCGCCGCCGCGTGCCCGAACTTGATCCAGTTCATCCACGCCGACGAGAACAGGCCGTGCAGCAGCACGACAGGCCTGCCCTCCCCCGCCTCGTGCCACGCGAGCCGCACACCCTCCGGGGCGGCGAAGAACCGGGGTTCAGTCCGCATCGCCGCGATCCTTGCGCGTCGCCGCTTCGTTCGCCGCGTTGGTCGGGTGCCGCGGCAGCCCCGACGTGTCGAGCCAAGCCTCGTGAATGCTCTCCGACCCCGCGTGCGCGACCGGCGTGAAGCGCGACGGATCGTCGAAGCTCGCCACCGTCAGGTCCATCTTGCCGCGCGTCGGGTCCTTGTACGCGAACCCCAGGCTCGTTCCGCACGCCGCACAGAACGGCCGCCGCGCGATCGACGAACTGTCGTACCAGTCCGGCTCGCTCAGCCACCGCACCTGGCCGTGGTCGATCTCGGTGAAGGCGATCGACACGCTGCCCGTCGCCCGCTGGCACATGCGGCAATGGCACAGATAGGCGTCATGATCCTCGATCCCGGCCGAAAACCGCACGCGCCCGCACGCGCAGCCGCCGGTGACCTCCGTCAAGTGTCGAAACTCACGACGCGCGAGGCGTACGGCGTTCCGCGCACCTTGCCGACGAGTTTGCGATCAGCGGTCAGCAATTCCGCTTCCTTGGCTTCGGCGAGCGCGAGATAAACGCAGTCGTATACCGAGTGGTGAAGCTCGATAGCGATCTCCAGCGCCCGCGCGACAAATGGCGTATCCTCAATCGTGTCGATCAGCTGGGCAAGGCGCTCGAGCTGCTGGGTCATCTCCGATCCGCCGACGATCTCACCTCTGGCGACCCGCTTGCGAAGCGCGTTTGCGACCTCCGCGTGGATAAGCGTCGGAGCCGTAAGCTCCACGCGCTCAATCCAAGCTATAGCCGCGGCGCTGTCCGGCTCCTCCACCAACCATTTGAACGCGATGCTCGCGTCAATGATCATTGTCGCGATCTTCGCGGATCAGGTCCACTCCGAGCGACTGTGGGACGCCGGGCACGCGCGCCGCGCGGCTCCATTCCTGCATGCGCCCGACGATCGCCAATTTCTCTTCAATCGTAAGTTCAGCCGCCTTGTGGATCGCATCGCGAGCGATCGCCTCCACCGATGTCTTGGTGGCGCGTGCCTTGATCTTCAGCCTCTCGATCGCCGCGTCGTCGAGCTGACGCACCACCATCTGTCCCATTGGCCAATGATAGCATCATGCTATCACCGCCTCAACCGGCCTTCTGCAGGACCCTCCGCCCCAGCAACTCGGCGATCTGCACGGCGTTCAAGGCCGCGCCCTTGCGCAGATTGTCCGACACGCACCACAACGACAGCCCGTTCTCCACCGTCGGGTCCTCGCGCACGCGGCTGACATAGGTCGCGAACTCGCCGACGCTCTCCACCGGCGTCACATATCCGCCGTCCTCGCGCTTATCGACGAGCATCACGCCCGGCGCCTCGCGCAGCACGCGCTGGGCGTCCTCGGCGCTGATCTCATCGTGGAACTCGACGTTGATCGCCTCGGAATGACCCACGAACACGGGCACGCGGACGCAGGTCGCCGACACCTTGATCTTGGGATCGAGGATCTTCTTGGTCTCCACGACCATCTTCCATTCTTCCTGCGTCGACCCGTCGTCCAGGAAGTCGCCGATGTGCGGAATGACGTTGAATGCGATCTGCTTTGTAAAGTTTCTAGCGTCGGCCGTGTCGCCGACGAAGATGTTGCGGCTCTGCTCGAAAAGTTCGTCCATGCCGCCCTTCCCCGCACCCGACACCGACTGGTAGGTCGCCACCACGATCCGCTTGATCCGCGCCATGTCGTGCAGCGGTTTCAGCGCCACCACCATCTGAGCGGTGGAACAGTTCGGACTGGCGATGATGTTGCGGCGTGTGTAGCCGCCGATGGCGTCGGCGTTGACCTCCGGCACGATCAGCGGGACGTCCGGGTCCATGCGGTACAGCGACGAATTGTCGATCACCGTGCATCCCGCGGCGGCGAAGCGCGGTGCGTGGTCGGCCGTGCCCTTGGACCCGATCGCGAACAGCGCCATGTCGAACCCGGCCGGGTCGAAATGCTCGATATTGTTGACCTTGAGCATGCGTCCGGTCTCGCCGAACTCGACCTCGTCGCCTTGCGAGCGCGACGACGCGATCGCCGCCACCTCGTCCGCCGGAAACTCGCGCTCGGCCAGAATGTTGAGCATCTCGCGCCCGACATTCCCGGTCGCGCCGACGACGGCGATGCGATAGCCCATGATTTTTTCTCCGCCGTCATCACGGCGCAGACCGGGATCTCAGCGAGGCGGCCAAGCGAACTTCGCGCCTACGCTCTAGGAGATCCCGGCCTTCGCCGGGATAACGTGTTAAGCTTAAGCTTCCGTCGGCTCGTTCGCGGCCACGGGCGCGGCGCCCTTGGCCGGCCGCTGGTCGCGGCGCTCGGCGATACGCGCCGACTTACCGGTACGGCCGCGCAGATAGTAAAGCTTGGCGCGGCGCACGACGCCGCGGCGCACGACTTCGATCGCGTCGATGTTGGGCGAATAAAGCGGGAAAACGCGCTCGACGCCTTCGCCGAAGCTGATTTTGCGCACGGTGAACGATGAACCCAGGCCGCGGTTGGCGCGCGCGATGCATACGCCTTCGTAGTTCTGAACGCGGGTGCGCTCGCCCTCGACGACGCGGACGCCGACGCGCAGCGTGTCGCCCGGGCGGAATTCCGGAATGCTCTTGGTCGTGTTGAATTGCGCGATGGCCTCGGCCTCGAGCGTCTGGATCAGGTTCATGTCTTCAACTCTCGTCTTCGTGCCGCGCGCCAGAGGGCGGTGCCTCCGAAGCGCCCCCATGGCGCTTCATCAGGTCCGGCCGCCTTGACCGTGTGTCTTCGGCCGCCTTGCGCTTGCGCCAAGCGGCGATCTTCGCATGATCCCCCGACCGCAGCACCTCGGGGATCGTGCGCCCTTCCCATAGATATGGTCGGGTATATTGCGGGTATTCGAGCAGCCCGTTCTCGAAGCTCTCGTCCACGCCGCTTGAAGACGCGCCCATTACGCCGGGGAGCAGCCGGACGCAAGCATCCAGCAGCACCAGCGCCGCCGTCTCGCCCCCCGACAGTACATAGTCGCCGACCGAGACCGGGCGGATCGGCCGCGCCTCGAATAACCGCTCGTCCAACCCCTCGAAGCGCCCGCACAGGACACCGACGCCGGAACTCGACGCGAGCTCCCGGACAAGCTTCTGCGTCAGCGGCTCGCCGCGCGGAGTCATCGCCAGCATTGGGGTGCCGGCAGCCAGCACCGGGTCGACGGCCGCCGCCAGCACGTCCGCGCGCAGCACCATGCCCGCGCCCCCGCCCGCCGGCGTATCGTCCACCGACCGGTGCTTGTCCGTCGCATGGTCGCGGATCTGCACCGTCGTCAGCGACCAAACGCCCTGCGCCAGCGCGCGCCCGGCCAGGCTTTGCCCCAGGGGCCCGGGAAACATTTCGGGATAGAGCGTCAGGACGGTAGCGGACCAAGTCATTGATCCGGCTCATCCGCTGGAACAAGATAAATGAAAAGGCGCTTGTCCACCCATGGCCAATAAACTCATCGACTGTCTGATCATCGGCGGCGGCCCAGCGGGCCTCACCGCGGCCGTTTACCTCGCGCGCTTCCACCTCGACGCCGTCGTGGTGGACGCCGGTAACAGCCGCGTGACGTGGATCCCCGTGTCGCACAATCACGCCGGCTACCCCGAAGGCATCAAGGGCACCGACCTCATCGAAAAGATGGCCGAACAGGCGCGGCTCTACGGTGCCGTTATCGAAAAGAACCGCGTCACCCGGCTGGACCGCGACGTGGAGAATGGCGGCTTTATCGCCGAGTGGGGCAGCGGCCCCGTGCACGCGCGCGCGGTCCTTCTGGCCACGGGCGTCTTCAACCGCCGCCCCTCGATGGAGGTGGCGCTCCATGACGAGGCGATGATGCGCGGCCTGATTCGCTACTGCCCGATCTGCGACGGCTACGAAGTCACCGACAAGACGGTCGGCGTTATCGGCACTGACGAACACGGCATCAAGGAAGCCGTGTTCCTGCGCGGCTTCACGCCCGATCTGACGCTGATATCACCCACCGGCCCGCATACGTTGACCGACGAGCAACGCGCCAAGGCGGAAGCGCTCGGCATCAAGCTGGTGGACGGGCCCTGCTACGAATTGGAAATCGACGGCGACAAGCTGGCGGTGCCGACATCCGGCGGACGGTTGCTGTTCGACAGCGTCTATCCCGCGCTCGGGTCCGACGTGCACTCGGACCTTGCAAAGATGGTCGGGGCAGAGATCGCGGACGACGATTGCGTCGTCGTCGACGATCACCAGCGTACCTCCGTGCCCGGCCTTTATGCGGCCGGCGACGTCGTCATCGGACTGGACCAGATCAGCCATGCGATGGGCGAAGGCGGCGTCGCGGCGGTTACCATCCGCAACGACCTGACCCGCGACCGGCCCCTGGTCCGCCAGAACGGCAAGGTCGAGATCGTCGACGTCGCCGCCTAGGCGAGAAACGCCGGATCCACGACGATGCGGTCGGCGCTCAGTTCAGCTGCCGGCGCGCGGAACGGCACCAGCGTCGTCCCGCCGGCTTCCCGTTCGATTTCCAGCAGATCGCCCGCTCCGAAGTTCTCGACGTTGAGAACACGACCCAGGAGCGCACCGTCTGGGTCGGTGCAAGGCAGCCCGATCAGGTCGGCGTAGTAGAACTCGCCCTCGGCCAGCGGCGGCAACGCGGCGCGGGGTACCGTCACCAGTCGTCCGCGCAAGGCCTCCGCCGCCTCACGCGAGGACACGCCGGCAAGGCGGGCGATCGCCCCCTGCCCGCCGGCGCGCACCGACGATAGCGCGAACGCCTGATCGCCGATCATCACGTCCTTGTGCCGCGTCAGGCTGTCCACGCCTTGCGCGAACAGCTTCAACCGCACCTCGCCCCC
The DNA here is from genome assembly GCA_035644935.1 of Sphingomonadaceae bacterium. Lineage (GTDB taxonomy): Bacteria > Pseudomonadota > Alphaproteobacteria > Sphingomonadales > Sphingomonadaceae > CADCVW01. The sequence goes on along the minus strand of DASQNO010000054.1, from coordinate 27,440 downwards.
GATGCCGTGCGCGCCCGCGACGGCGGCAAGCGTGATGCGGTCGGGCATGGCCGCGGACGCTTAGTCGGTGCCCTTTTCCGCACCGTCCGCAGGAGCGGCCTCGTCGCTGCCTTCGGCGGGCTCGACCGGAGGCACGCCCGTGTTCGGGGCATCGGTGGCCGGCGTCGCATCGCCGTCGCCGCCCGCGGCGGCCTCGACCGGAGCAGGCTCTTCGACGGCCGGCGCGGCTTCAACAGCGGGCTCTTCGGCGGGCGCCGGAGCGGCGGCCGCGGCAGCCTCGGCCAGTTCGGCCTGACGGGCGGCTTCCGCCTCGGCCCGCTCCTTGGCCTTCTCGCCCGGCTCGCCCTTCTTGGGGTTGTTGCGCGCGGTGCGCTCCATCACGCCCGCCGCATCCAGGAAGCGCAAGACGCGGTCCGAAGGCTGCGCGCCGACCGACAACCAGTGCTTGGCGCGCTCGGTGTCGAGCTTCACCCGCTCGGGCGAATCCTTGGCGAGCAGCGGGTTGTACGTCCCGATCTTCTCGATGAAGCGCCCGTCGCGCGCGGAGCGAGAGTTGGTGACGACGATACGGTAGTAGGGACGCTTCTTGGCGCCGCCACGGGCGAGACGAATGGCTACGGACATCGATAATCTTCCTTCTAAAACAAACAATTCGAAACGGTTGAACTTACTTCTTCAAAAACTTGTCGAATCCCTTGGGCAGGTTGAACGGCGCCGATCTGCCCGGCCCGGGCAATCCCGGCAATCCTGCCGGCGGTGCGCCGCCCGCTCCGCCGCCGCCAATCCCCATGCCGCCAAGACCGCCGAGCATGCCTTCCATGCCGCCCTTGCCGAACATGCCGGCCAGCTTGCCCAGCCCGCCCATCTTGCGGATCTTCTTCATGGCGTTGGCCATTTCCTGGTGCATCTTCAGGAGCTTGTTGACCTCCTGCACCGTCGTGCCCGCGCCCTTGGCGATGCGGATCTTGCGCTTGGCCTGCAGGATTTCCGGCTTGGCGCGTTCCTGCTTGGTCATCGACGAGATGATCGCGTCCAGCCGGCCCAGCGCCTTTTCGTCCGCGGCGCCCGCCTTCATCTTGCCCATGCCCGGCATCATCGCCGCCAGCGCGCCGAGGCCCCCCATGCGCTGCATCTGGCCGATCTGCTGACGCAGGTCGTTCATGTCGAACTGGCCCTTGGCCAGCTTGGCCGCCATCTTCTCGGCCTCGGCGACCTCGATCGTCTCGCTCGCGCGCTCGACCAGCGACACGACGTCGCCCATGCCCAGGATGCGCCCGGCCACCCGGCTGGGGTGAAACGGCTCGATCGCGGACAGGCTCTCCCCCGTGCCGGAGAACATGATCGGCTTGCCCGTCACTGCGCGCATCGACAGCGCCGCGCCGCCGCGGGCATCGCCGTCCATGCGCGTCAGCACGACGCCGGTGAGCTCCACCTGCCCCGAGAAGCTCTTGGCGACGTTGACCGCGTCCTGCCCCGTCAGCGCGTCGACCACGAGCAGCACGTCGTGCGGCCGCCCGACTTCGGCAACCGCCTTCATTTCGTCCATCAGCGCCTGGTCGACGTGCAGCCGCCCGGCGGTGTCGAGCAGCAGCACGTCATAGGCCTGCAGCCGCGCCGCCTGCACCGCGCGCCGGGCGATATCCACCGGCTGCTGCCCCGCAATGATCGGCAGCGTCGAAACGTTCGCCTGGGTGCCCAGCACCGCCAGCTGCTCCTGCGCCGCCGGTCGCGCGACGTCGAGCGACGCCATCAGCACTTTCTTGCGGCCCTGTTCGGACAGCCGCTTGGCGATCTTGGCGGTGGTGGTCGTCTTGCCCGACCCCTGCAGCCCGACCATCATGATCACCGCCGGCGGCGTTACGTCGACGTTTAACTCGGCCGCGTCGCTGCCCAGCATCTCGACCAGCGCGTCGTTGACGATCTTGACGACCTGCTGCCCCGGCGTCACCGACTTCAGCACGGACGCGCCCACCGCGCGTTCGGTCATCTTGTCGATGAAGTCGCGCACCACGGGCAGCGCGACGTCCGCCTCAAGCAGCGCGATCCGCACCTCGCGCATGGCCGCGCGGACCTCGACCTCGTTCAACGCCCCGCGGCCGCGAAGGCGGTCGAACACGCCCCCTAAACGGTCGCTGAGCGTATCGAACATAAAGGCGTGTCTCCGGCGTAACGCGAAAAGCGCCGGCGGGCGAAACCTCGCCGGCCAGCGTCTGCAAATGCCCTTTCCTTCTAGCAAACGCGCTCGCCGGGCGCAACCGGGCCTGCCACGCGGTGCGTGGTTGCGGCGGCAGGCTTGTCACCGGCGCGCGTTTGGATAATCTCGCGACCAACCTGGGGAGGGGTCATGCGCCATTATCGCGTCAACAAGCTGGCGAAGCCGAACGGCGTCGTCGTCAAACAAAAGGACGTGCTCGCCGCCGACGATCGCGAAGCCGTGGAGCGCGCGCGCAGCGACGCCGACTGCCCGGTGTGCGAAGTTTGGAACGCCGGGCGCAAGATCGGCTCGATCTAGTAGCATCCAAGTCTCGCGGCGAGCGGACTGCGGCCAAACGCAGTTTTCGCTCCCCGCTCCAACTCGGGACGCGGGCGTCTGGCCGGTCGGTCCCTGCGCCGGAACGATTCGGCATAGCTGGTGTTAACGATTTCGCGAGCGCCAGCGCCTTTTCCTCAAGAAAGGTCAGCCGCTCCGCTGACACACAAGGAGAAGGTACATGCGTAAGGTTCTGACCGGGATGATGCTTGCGGGCGCGGCGACGCTGAGCGGCTGCGCCACCTACGACGACGGCCGCTACGCCGCCGACGATGCCGGGTATGTGGAGCCCTCTTACGCTGACAGCGGCACCGACAACACGGTGCGCGGCGCGGTGACGGGCGCGGCCGTCGGCGCGGCGGCGGGCGCGGTTGGCGGCGCGGTGATCGGCGGCGTCTCCCCGGTTGAAGGCGCGATCGCGGGTGCGGTCGTCGGCGGCGTGGTCGGCGCGATCGCGGCCGACAACGACGGCGACGGCTATCGCGACGATGAATATTACGACCGCAACGGCGACGGCTATTATGACGGCAAGTACTACGAAAGCGGCCGCCCGATGCACGTCAAGCCCAAGGCGTCCTACCGCCGTTCAGGTGAGCGCGGCTAAAGCGGGCGGAGTTGAGCTTTGTCGTCGTCGCGACCGGCGCGACGACGACATAAGCCCGTGCATGGTGAACCGCTGAAGATGACGATGAACACGGTTTGTAAGCTCGGCATCGCGGCCGGCCTCGTCTTCACGGCTATGCCGGCCGCCGCGCAAAACTATGGCGCGCAGCCTTACGGCGCCATGCCCGGTGTCCAGGCGGCGGTGCGCGCCGCTTCGCGCGCCGACCGCGATCTCCGCGCGTTCTACGAGGCCCGCGGCTTCCGGCCGCTTTGGCTCGCCGGCTCTGGACCCACCGCAGCCGTCATCGAGCTGATCCGGCTGATCGACGAGGCGGCGCTTGACGGGCTCGATCCCGCCTCCTTCGACCCCGATCGTCTCCACGAGCTGGTGGAGCGGGCGGACTCGCCGCGCTCGCTCGCGCGCGCCGATGTCGCCTTGTCCCGCGCTTTCGTTCGCTACGCCGGCGCGCTGCGCCAACCCCGCAACGTGGGCACGATCTACCTCGACAAGGAACTCGCGCCGCGCATTCCTTCGGCGGGCGCGCTGCTCACCGCCGCGGCCACCGCGCCCTCGCTTCGCGATCATGTCGCGGGCATGGGCTGGATGAACCCAATCTATGCGGATCTGCGCCGCGGACTGGCGAGCAGCCGCGCGAGCCGAACGGGCCGGGCCGGCATCACCGTTCCCGCCACCACGACGCTGCGGCCGGGCTCCAGCGGCGCATCCGTCTGGTACCTGCGCCAACGTTTAGCCCTTCCCGCCGGCGGCGCGTACGACCGCGCCGTCGCCGCCGCCGTCGCCGAATTCCAGGAGGCGCGCGGGCTTCCCGTGGATGGCGTCGCCGGGCCGCGCACGATCCTGGCGCTCAACGAAGCCTCCCCCGATCGCGACGGGCTGGTCCGCCTCAACATGGAACGCGCCCGCGTGCTCCCGGCCGATCCCGGCCGCCGCTACATTCTGGTCGACGCGGCCGGCGCGCGGCTCTGGATGTATGAAAACGGCCGCGTTCAGGACAGCATGAAGGTCGTCGTCGGCAAGCCGGGCGAGGCGACGCCGATGCTTGCGGGGCTGATGCACTACGCCATCGTTAATCCTTACTGGAACGTGCCCCCCGACCTCGCGCGCACCAAGGTCGCGCCCGGCGTGCTCGCCAAGGGCGTCGGCTTCCTGAAGTCGATGCGCTACGAGGTCCTCTCCGACTGGACCGAAAAGGCCACCGTGCTCGACCCCAAGACGGTCGACTGGCGCGCCGTTGCCGCGGGACGGAGCGAGGTCCGCGTCCGGCAGCTGCCGGGCAAGGGCAATTCCATGGGACGCATGAAGTTCATGATGCCCAACGATCTCGGCATCTACCTCCACGACACGCCCGACCGGCACCTGTTCGCCGACGCCAACCGTTACTTCAGCTCGGGCTGCGTCCGGCTGGAGGACGCGCCCCGTCTGGCCAAATGGCTGTTCGGCAAACCGCTGACCGCCGCGTCCAAGGACCCGGAACAGCGCGTCGACCTGCCCGAACCCGTGCCGGTGTACATCACCTACCTCACCGCCGCTCCGACCGCGCAGGGCCTCGCCTTCCGCAACGACATCTACGGCCGCGACCGCCCCGGCGCTCCCCGCACCGAACGCCGCAGCGCGGGGCTGGAGCCGGCGCGTTAAGGAACAACGGCATCCCAGCGCATGCTCGGATCTCGGCGGGTGAAGTGTGCGGTGGAAATCGCGCCGAGATCCCGGCCTGCGCCGGGATGACGTGGCCCCTCGGTGGACTTGATCCCGCCCCACCCTTAAGTCGCCGGGCTCATGCTCACCCGCTTTCACAAGATGCACGGCCTAGGCAACGACTTCATCGTGTTCGACGCGCGCGACGCGGACATCGCGATGGGTCCCTCGCGCGCGCGCGCGCTCGCCGATCGCCACACCGGCGTCGGTTGCGACCAGCTGATCGTCCTGCGGCCTTCCCCCGACGCCGATGCCGAGATGCGCATCTACAACCGTGACGGCGGCGAAGTGGAGGCCTGCGGCAACGCCGCGCGCTGCGTGGCCCAGCTGCTCGGCGGTGCGCCCACTTTGTCCACCCGCGGCGGGCGGCTCGCCGCCGGCGTCGACGCAGCCGGCGTTACCGTCGAACTCGAACCGCCCAAGTTCGCCTGGGACCAGATTCCGCTGGCGCAGGCCATGGACACGCACGCCATGCCCGTCGGCTGGGATGAACTGGAACGCCCCGCCGCCGTTAACGTCGGCAATCCGCACCTCGTCTTCTTCGTGGCCGACCCCGACGCGGTCGACCTCGCCAAGCTCGGCCCCCGCATCGAACACGATCCGCTCTTCCCGGACCGGATCAACGTCAACGTCGCCGGCGTTCGTGATGGTGGCATTTCCTTGCGCGTGTGGGAACGCGGCGCCGGCCTGACGCGCGCCTGCGGCACCGGCGCATGCGCCACCGCCATCGCGGCGGTCCGTGCGGGGCTGGCGCGCTCCCCCGTCGCGGTCTCGCTTCCCGGCGGCGATCTCGTTATCGACTGGAGCCCCGGCCAAGCCATCCGCATGACGGGGTCGGCCACGCACGTCTTCACCGGCGAGATCGACCTGGAGGCGTTCGGATGACCTCCTGGCTCGAACGCCTGCGCGGCGGCTTCTCAAAAACCTCCGAACGCCTCGGCGAAAACCTCTCCGGCCTGTTCGCCAAGGCGGCGCTCGACGACGCCGTGCTTGACGAGATCGAGGAAGCGCTGATCGCCTCGGACCTCGGCCCCGCGACCGCCGCACGCGTGCGCGAACGCATCGGCCGCGAACGCTACGCCCGCGTGCTCGACGAAGCGGGCGTCCGCTCCATCGTTGCCGAGGAGATCGAGAAGATCCTGGAGCCCGTCGCCGTGCCGCTGGAGATCACCGGCTTTCCCCGCCCGCACGTCATTCTGGTTATCGGCGTTAACGGGTCGGGGAAAACCACCACGATCGCAAAGTTGGCCAAACTTCTCACCGATAAGGATTACGGCGTGATGCTCGCGGCGGGCGATACCTTCCGCGCCGCCGCCATCGGCCAGCTGCGCACATGGGCCGACCGGGTCGGCGTTCCGCTCGTCTCCGGCCCCGAAGGCGGCGACGCCGCGGGCATCGTCTACGACGCCGTAAAGCAGGCGACGGAAACGGGCATCGACGTTCTGATCGTCGACACCGCCGGCCGCCTCCAGAACAAGACCGGGCTGATGGACGAGTTGTCGAAGATCCGGCGGGTTCTCGGGCGCATCAACCCGTCCTCACCGCACGATGTCGTGCTCGTCCTGGACGCGACAACGGGACAGAACGGGCTCAACCAGATCGAGGTCTTCGCGCGCGAGGCCGGTGTGACCGGGCTCGTCATGACCAAGCTCGACGGCACCGCGCGCGGCGGCGTCCTCGTCGCGGCCGCCGACAAATACAAGTTGCCCGTGCATGCGATCGGGATCGGCGAGGGCCTGGCGGATTTGCGCCCCTTCGACGCTCGTGAAACAGCCCGGGCAATCGCGGGAGCAAGTGGTTGAACAAATCGGACACCAAAGACGAGGTCGGCCCGATCTTCCGGATGGCCTTGGACTTCGGGCCTATCCTGGTATTCTTCATCGTCAACGCGCTCGCTACCGGTCCACAGGTCCTCCGCGTCCTCATCGCGACGGCGGCGTTCATGGTGGCGACGACGGTGGCGATGCTGGTGTCCAAATTCCGTACCGGCAACATATCGCCGATGCTGTGGCTGTCGGGCGGGCTGGTGCTCGTGTTCGGCGCGCTGACCCTGTACTTTCGGGACGACGACTTCATCAAGATGAAGCCGACGATCGTCTACGCGATGTTCGCGAGCATCCTCGCATTCGGGCTGGCCACCGGGCGGCCCTTGCTGAAAGCGCTGCTCGGCTCCGCCTACCCCGGTCTGGACGATGCGGGCTGGCGCAAGCTGACGATCAACTGGGCCGCGTTCTTCGTTGTCATGGCGATCGTCAACGAACTCGTGTGGCGCAACAACAGCTGGGACTTCTGGGTCGGCTTCAAGCTGTGGGGCGTCCTGCCCGCGACCTTGCTCTTCGCGGGCGCCAACGTGCCCATGCTGCTGCGCCACGGCCTCATGGCAGACGAGTTGCAAGCCGAAGCCGCCGGCACGCCGCCCCCGCAATAGCGTTCCGGCGCCCGCGAAGGGCGCCGGAACATCATCGACCTCAGGCGCGCGCCGCTTCGTACCGAGCCGCCGCCTTCTCCCAGTTCACTACGTCCCACCAGGCCTTCAGATAGTCGGGCCGGCGATTATTGTAGGTGAGGTAGTAGGCGTGCTCCCAGACGTCGTTGCCCAGGATCGGTGTTCCGGGCGTTGCCGCGTCGCCCATCAGGGGGTTGTCCTGGTTGGGCGTCGACGTGATCGCCAGCTCGCCTGAGCCGTCGACGATCAGCCAGACCCAGCCCGATCCGAACTGGCCCACGCCCGCTTCGTTGAACTTGGTCTTCATGGCGTCCAGCGAACCGAACTTGGCGTCGATCGCCTGCGCGAGAGCGCCCGTCGGCGCACCGCCGCCCGGCGTCATCGTTTCCCAGAAGAACTGGTGGTTCCAGTAGCCGCCGCCATTGTCGCGCACCTTCTTGGGCTGCGCGGCGATGTCGGACAGGATCGCGGAGATGGACTTCTCCTCGAGGGCGGGATCCGCGGCGACGGCTTCGTTGAGCTTGTCGGTATAAGCCTGATGGTGCTTGCCGTGGTGCAGCCGCATCGTCGCCTCGTCGATCGTGGGCGCGAGCGCGGCATAGTCGTAAGGCAGCGGAGGCAGTTCGAAGGCCATGCGGTATTCTCCTCTTGAGGGTTGGTTGACCTAACGCGCTTCGGCCACCGAAGTGCAAGCGTTCAGGTGGCACGATCGAGCAGCTTGTGACGTCGCAAGGCATGGCGAAGCTGATCGTAGCTGAGCTCCAGCGCCGCCGCCGCCGCGCGCTGGTTATATCGGTGCGCCTCGAGCGCTGCGACCAGCAGCGATCGTTCGTGGGCTTCCACCGACTGTTTGAAGTTTGGAGGCGCTTGCAAAGCCGCCGGAGGTGGGGCCTCCGGAGCCTTGGCATCGCGACTGGGCGCGGCCAGGCGCGCCACCCATGGCGAAGCGAAGGGATCGAACTCGATCGCTCCCACTGGACGTTCCGGGTCTTCCCACCGGTAGACCGCGCGCTCGACGACGTTGCGAAGTTCGCGAACATTGCCCGGCCAGTCATATTCCTGCAGCCGCGCCGCCGCCTCGTCGGTGAAACCCGGGAAGCGCGGCCACTCCAGCTCCGCCGCCATGCGCCGCGCGAAATGCTCTGCCAGCAGCGGTATGTCGCTGCGGCGCGCGCGCAGCGGCGGCAACGTCACGACCTCGAAGGACAGGCGGTCCAGGAGATCGGCGCGGAAGCGGCCCTGCTCGACGAGGCCCGGCAGATGTTCGTTGGTCGCCGCCACGATGCGGACGTCGACCGTAACGGGGCGGCTCGCCCCGATCCGCGTCACTTCGCCATATTCCACCGCCCGCAGCAGCCGGTCCTGCGCCGCCGCGGACAGCGTCGCCAGTTCGTCCAGGAACAGCGTGCCGCCATCCGCCTCCTCGAACCGGCCGACCCGCGCCCGCGTCGCGCCCGTGAAGGCTCCCGCCTCGTGCCCGAACAGTTCCGCCTCAATCAGCGTCTCCGGCAGCGCCGCACAGTTCAGCACTACGTGCGGTCCCGCCCATCGCGACGAAAGATGATGAAGCCGCTCGGCGATCAACTCCTTGCCCGTGCCGCGCTCCCCGATCACCAGCACCGGGCGATTGAGCGGTGCCGCGCGGCTGGCGCGCTCTACGGCATCCAGGAAGTTGCTGGACTGGCCAATGAAGTGAGTGCTGCGCTCCATTGCCGATATTTGGCACGATCCGCCATGCCTTGGCAATTCGCGTTGCGGCAAATTCAGCGTCATACGTGTGAAATTGGCGAAATTCAGCCATTTCCATCAACTGGCACGCTCTATGCAAAGCTTGTTCCGTCACCGCCGCAACGGCGGGATGCAACAAGGTTCAGGGAGTCAGTCATGTTCAAAACCACCGATCTTCAGCGCACTCTCACCGCCGGCATCGGCGCCGTTCTCGTCAGCTTCGCCTTCATCGGCGCGACGGTAGCGCCGGTTCAGGCGACCGCAACGACCAGCACCGCGGCGGTTGCGACGGGTCAGGCATCGGTCGCCTGACCCCAAGCGATCTCGTAACCACCCCAAGGAGCCATAGTATGGGCATTTTCTCCCGCACCCGCGACATCGTCGCCGCCAACTTCTCCGACCTTCTCGATCGGGCGGAAGACCCCGCCAAGATGATCCGCATGATCATCCTCGAGATGGAAGAGACGCTGGTCGAAGTGCGGTCGTCGGCCGCGCGCTCGATCGCCGACCAGAAGGAAATGCGCCGGCACATTGGCAAGCTGGAGAACCTGCAGGCGAGCTGGACCGAGAAGGCCGAACTGGCTTTGTCCAAGGGCCGGGAGGATCTAGCGAAAGCGGCACTTGTCGAAAAGCAGAAGGCGGGCGGCATGGTTGCCGAGCTCGCGAGCGAGGTCGCCACCATCGACGAAGCGCTCCGCATGTCGGAGGCCGACATCGCCAAGCTGCAGGCGAAGTTGCGCGAAGCCCGCGCCAAGCAGAACGCGATCTCGTCGCGGCTGGAAAGCGCGCACAACCGGGAGCGGATGCGCGAGCTCTACTCAGGCCCCAAGGTCGCCGAGGCGTTCAGCAAGTTCGAGGTTCTCGAAAAGCGCGCGGACTACGCCGAAGGCCGGGCCGACGCCCTGTCGTTGGGCTCCGTCAAGAGCCTGGAGGAAGAGATCGCCGAGTTGCGCGGCGAGGAGAAGGTCGAGGCCGAGTTGGCCGCGATGAAGGCTCGCGTCCAACAAACGGAGGGTTCGTTGTGATCGAGGATCTAGTCCCTCTGGTCGTGGTCCCCTCGGTCGTCTTGGGGCTTCCCTGGATCATCTTCCACTACATAACCCGGTGGAAGACCGCTGCGACGCTAACTAAACAAGACGAAGATTTGCTCGATGATCTGAACGAACTAGCGCGGCGCCTCGACGATCGCGTCGTGACCATCGAACGAATAATGGATGCCGAAAATCCAGCCTGGCGTGCCACAGCGCTGTCCGATGCGCCTGAAGCCAGCCGTATAGCCCGCGAACCCCGCATTCAGGAGACACGCAGATGAGCGTCCCCCGCCGCACCAAGTTCTATCTCGATCGCCGCAACAGGAAATATCAGGGCGTCTGCGCGGGTATCGCGGATTTCACCGGCTTCGATGTCACGCTGGTCCGCGTCGGCACGGTCATTCTAACTATCGCCGGCGGCTTCCCCTGGACGTTGATCGCCTACTGGCTAACTTCCTGGCTCGCACAGGACAAGCCGCGGGAGATCGCGGACGATACGCCCGAGGAAACCAGGTTCTGGCAAGGCGTTCGCGCCTCCCCAAGCCGCACGGTACGCGATGTCCGTTCTCGCTTCCGCGACCTCGATCGCCGGCTGGCGGACATCGAAACTCACGTAACCAGCGGCAACATGAGCCTAGCGAACGAAATCGAGCGCCTGCGCTGATCCGCACCGCCAACAGGGGACTTTCGACATGAGCTGGCACGGACCCGAATTCGTCTTGGTCATCATCGCTATGAGCACGTTCGGCTGGATCGTCACGAGCTGGATACGTGCAAAGCACGGCTATCCGGTCACCGACGACTGGGGAAACACGATTGGCAAGGACGGCGATCTGAGCACCGCGCGCACGGCCGAACTCCTCAGTTCAGAAAATGAGCGGCTCCAGGGCCAAGTGGGGCGACTGGAGGAGCGGCTGGCGGTCCTTGAACGGATCGCGACCGAACCCGCCACTCGGACCGCCCGCGAGATCGAGGCGCTGCGTGGACCCGTAAACTGAACAAAGGAACAGGGGAGAACGGCCGTGTCAGGTGGGCAGGTGATGGTAGTGCTGATCGTCGCGATGGTGATGGTCGCGAGTATATTAAAGGCGCGGTACAATATGCGCCGGTTCGATCAGGGTGAACTCGATACCGGGACCTCCAAGGGTGTGGATGCGGCGCGCCTTCGTGAGGAAGTGCGAACGCTGAAGGAGCGGATCGCCGTCTTGGAACGCATCGCGACGGACCGGACCCATCGCCTCGATCACGAGATCGAACAGCTTCGCGATCGGTAAAGGGGGTAAGACGATGACCGACCCGACGATGTTGATAATGGCGGCGACCACCGGGTTGGCGGCGCTCGGCATGGCGAGCCTGGCGGCGCTGAAAGGCTGGCATGGCTGGCTGGAATTGAAGCGGCTCGAGATCGCCGCCCGGGCGAACGGAGAGGGGCTGGTCGCCTCCCCTACCAGCCGGATCGAACTCGCCGACCTTAAGGAGCGAGTGCGCAAGCTCGAAGGTATCGCGGCCGGCGTCGATCTTTGACTGCACGCGCTGGCGCCGCGGTGCTCGCGCCCCTAACTGTAGCTTATGTCCCTGCCCGCCACCTTGCCAGACGTGTTCGACGAGTATGAACTGCTTGAACCGGACGAGCGGTACCGTTTGCTGATCGATCTCGGTCGCGCCCTGGAAGACATGCCGGACGCCCTGAAGACTGACGCCACGCTGGTGCGGGGCTGTTCGGCCTCGGTCTGGGTTTATCCGCAGCCCGTGGAGGAACGGCTCCACTTCCTTGCGGACAGCAACGCCGCCATCACGAAAGGCATTATCGCGCTGGTGCTCATGGCCGTGCAAGATCGCTCGGCGGACGACATACTGCGCACGAGCGTTGAGGACGCGCTGGCACCATTCGATCTCAGCGGTCAGCTAAGCTCAAATCGCACGCAAGGCATCCCCAACATGATCGCTCTCATTCGCGAGACTGCGGAGCGCTACGCGTCCGCAGGCGTCGGCTCCTGAATGACTGACGCGCCTGGCAACAGCATCACTGCCCGAGGCTTTGATGCCGCTCAATTCATGCATTATGCGAGCCGTTTCGGACATGGCGCGGCGCTCGGCATCGACTACTTAGCGCATGGGTATGATTGGACGGAGTTGGTGCTGCCTTACGGCGAGCACCTGATTGCCGACTTGGAAACACGCGTCATTGCGTCAGGAGCGATCGTCAGCCTGATGGACATGGCGACGTCGATGGCGATCTGGGTCAAGCGAGACAGCTTCGCCCCGCAGGCAACGGTTGATCTGCGCATCGACTATCTTCGCCCGGCTCGCCCGGCGCAGTCCATCATAGGGCGCGGCGAATGCTATCGAATCACTCGCAACATAGCATTCGTGCGCGGCGTCGCGCATGACGGCGATCCAGCCGACCCGCTCGCACATGTCGCGGGCACTTTCATTTCCACTGGCAGCTGGATCTGAGTGGACGAGCAGCGGCCGTCTACTCGACCGACGCGCGGCGCTCCTCGGCTCGGCGCAGGACGTCGTACGCAGCCTGAACAGCCTGAAAACGTTGCGCGGCGTCCTTGTCTCCCGGCGCAAGATCGGGATGGTTGGCTTTGGCGAGCCGCCGATGCGCGGCCTTGATCGTGTCGAAGTCGACATCAACCTCCACTTCCAAAACGTCCAGCGCGCGCATCTCCTCACGCGAGCGGCTACCGTCGCCGGCGCCTCCCCATCCATAGTAACGGGCTTGTCCAAAAGCGCCTGCGTCCTGCGCTTCCGAAGCCTCACGGGCGGCCGCGTCTTCGGCGGACAGCCCCTGGAAGTAGTCCCATCCGCGATTGTATTCGGTGGCGTGCGCAAGGCAGAACATCCACCGCTCGGGCTTGTTCGGAGCCTTGGGTGCGGGATGCGTTCCGGCGGCTGTGCAACCGTGACGATCACACGGGCGAACTGCCTCCGCTTCGCGCGATGAACCATATTCGCGCCAGCGGGGGAATCCCCAGTCGTTCGATCGTGATGAGCGCGCCATGCGGAGTCCCTAACGAGCGGGGCGGCTTATGGATACCGACGCGCTACTGACAGACGCAAAAAAGGGGCGACCGTCTACGGCCGCCCCTCCTTTCGTTCGGGTCAAACTAGAAGCGGTCGCGATCGCTGCTGCTACCGCCTAGAATACCGCGATCGGAGCTGCCGGTCGTGCCGGTCGTCTCATCGATGTCGACCTCCGTCTTGCGCACCGTGTCCGAAATGGTTTCGGTACGCTGCTCGGCCGTCTTGCTGACCACCAGCTCCTCGGTAACGCGGGTACGCTTATCGACCACGGCTTCTTCCGCAGTTTCGGTCATCTCGATCGTACGCTCCTGAAACAGCGCGCCGTTGTCGAGGTTTGCCGATCCGGTCGTGCTGTCAACCGGGCGACGCTCGATGTTGACATGCTCTTCCCGCAAGGTGACCTCCTCCTGCACGGGTCGCTCCGTCACATAGGTACGAATGCGCGCACCGCCGCGATTGACCTCGCGCTTACCAACCCGCAGCTCTTCCTCCGCAAGCTGGATGTGCTCTTCGTTGGAATGACCGCCGGTCATCGATGCGCCGGTTCCGGCAAGCCCGGACGTCGTGTCCATCGACGATGAAGAGCCATAAGAGGAACCTGCGGACGGAGTGTACCCGGCCCAGCCTTCGCTGCGCCAGCTGCTCTCGCGCTCTTCCATGTCGACGCTGCCGGTCTCGTCCAGAACCGCAATCGCGCGATCGACATCGTCATCGTCAACGGAGGCATAAAGCATCACGCCACCCCGGCGAAGGCCTTCGTCGTAGGTATGACGGTCCTCGTCGGGAACGAAGACATCCTTGATGGAAGCCCAAAAACCATGGCCGGACGATCCGCCTGAGCCGCCGCCGAAGCCGCCGGCTTCATTCTGATCGACAATCCGGACGTTGTCCGCATCGATGTTGGTGGCCGTGAGGCGCGCACGTGCCGCTTCCGCGTCCGTGCGGCTGTCGTACAATGCTGTAATTGTGCGTGACATACTCGTTACTCCCTAGGGGGTCTGTCGACCGGAATGCCCGGCCGATCCTTCACGTTCGACAACGGCGCGCTGACTCCGCACCGTTACCGGCTGCTCCACCTGTTCGGTGAAGGTCTTGCGATGCAGTCGGACCTCTTCTGTCAAAACGAGCGCCTTGCGCACGAACAGAACTTCCTTGACTACAGGTATGATGTAAGTGTCGCCCTCCATACGAGGCGCCGGGATTTCATCGACTTCTTTGTCGATGGCGACATGCTCTACCTCGACCGTCGAACGCGCCAGTTCCTGGCGGATGATTTCCTCATGCTCATCTATGACGGTCTTGACGCGAACGCGCCCGGTCTCGACTTCCCGCGTGGAAGTGACGAGTTCCTCATGCGCAATCGGAATTGTGACGGTATCGTTTCGGCTCTCCGCCATCGTGTCGCCCGTTGTTCGTTGAACCCGTATAAACTCTGTTGAACCGGTTCGTTCCGCCCGCGGCACAGCCCCGGTTTAAAATATGTTCAAACAGAGGCACGCCCGCGCCAAGCCGATATGCGGGTTCCAGCGACCGCGGGATCCGCTTGGTCGCGGAGCGGCGACGGGGGTGTCAGAGGGTCTGTAAGCCGGGTTCTGTCCGGCGGATCTCTCCGCCTGTGCGACCATTCATCTTTGGTCGGGGATTGCTCCAGACCTCATGCAACCAACCCGGGCGACGAGCCGGAACGAAGCCCATGTGCCGCCCCTATTCGGTCTTGCTCCCGGTGGGGTTTGCCGTGCCGGGTTCGTTGCCGAACCCGCGGTGCGCTCTTGCCGCACCGTTTCGCCCTTACCTACGACGATCAGGCCATCGCAGGCGGTTTGTTTTCTGTGGCACTTTCCCTTGGGTCGCCCCAGCCGGCGGTTAGCCGGCACCGTCGTTTCCGTGGAGCCCGGACTTTCCTCCCCACGCCGCATGAAGCGGCTAGCGGCGGTCGCCCAACCCTCTGACTAGCGCCGTGTAGCCGTTTGGCGCTCGCGGTCCAATAGAAGTGAGAGCAGCACCGCGCGGCTTTGCCCGTCGATGATGCCGTCGACGTTTTCCGGTCGGAAGCGGCGCTGAAAGGCGCGCACCGCCGCGGGCCCGTCGGCGACGTCATAGCCGAAGCGGTTGAGCGCTAGCAGAAAGCCCGGGTTCGTCCAATGCGGGTCCATCGTCGCTCGTTTGGGCCGCGGTATCGCGAGTCCGCGGCTTGCTAGCGCTTCCCAATCGAACAACTCGCCGGGATCGATCTTTCGCGCGGGTGCGATGTCGGAATGGCCGACGACGTTGATCGGCTCGATCCTGTGCCGCGCGACGATCTCCGCCACCAGGGGAATGAGGGAGCGCATCTGCGCGTTGGGAAAGGGGCGGTAGCCGAACTCGTGCCCCGGGTTGACGATCTCGATCCCCACGCTCGCAGAATTCACATCCTCCGTAACCTCGCGCCAAGACGAGCGGCCTGCGTGCCAGGCGCGATTGCCTTCATCGACCAGGCGAAGCACCTGCCCGTCCTCGGCCACGACATAATGCGAGGACACCTTCGAGGCCGGATTGCGAAGCCAGGCGATTGCGGAGGCAGCGTCCGTCATCCCGGTATAGTGCAGCACCAGGATGGACACAGGCGCGGCGCGCGCATCAAAATTGGTCGACGGGGCGGAGATGATCTCGTCCATGGCAATAAGCCGCCTCAGTTTATTCGCCGCGTCAAGCGCAAAGACACCGGGGGTGCCCGGACGCGGCGCTTACCCGCGGATCGTCGCCCCGAACAGCAGCACGCCGGCGTCCTCGGCGACCTGCACGTCGCCCCCAGTCTCGGTAACAAGACTGTGCACCAGCCACGCCGCGGCGGCACGCGGCGCGACTGCTTCGTCACCGAGCTCGCCGGCCAGCGCGCGCTTCAGCTCGGCATCCAGAACGATCCGCGGCCCTTCGGCGCGTACGACCACTTCGACAACGCCGGAGCCGCGCTCCGCTCCCACATCCAACCGCCCTCCGCGCACCAGCGCATCACCAGCGATCAGCGACAAGTTGAGCAGGACCTTGATCGCCGTCTTGTTAAGCGACCCATCGTCCACCATCCAGCCAAGCTCGATGCGGCCGTCGTGATTGAACAGACCCTCGATCGCCGCGCGCGCTTCCCGCGTGTCGACATCTTCGCCAAAACCGCCGGCAGCGCCGAAGGCGAGGCGAAAGAACTTGAGCTTGTTTGCGGAAGCCCGAGCCGATTCCGACAGGAGCGCCAGACAGCGCGCGCGCATTTCCGGGTCCTGCTCGTCGGCGAGAAGCTCGATACCATTGTTGAGCGCACCCACTGGCGAGAGCAGATCATGGCAAAGACGCGAACAGAGGAGACTGGCGAACTCGACTGATTTCATTGCAATTCCTGGCCGAAACGCGGCGCAAAGACGGGCGCCAGCGGTTCCATGACGTCACGCCTAATGCCGCCGTGCGCCCGCCAAGGCAAGGCTCGCCGGCGCGGCTTGCGAAAAGCACTCCGCCGCCCCACCTATCCGAGATGGACGTGGGGGCGTCGGTCATCGACGGGGTAATCGGCAGCGACTTGGCAGGCTCCCGGCTCGACCGCAGTCTGGCGCTTAGCGTCCCGTCCCTGTCCCGCGAGCGGCTGAAGGCGCTGATCTCGTCTGGTGCGGTCTTCATCGATGGCGCGGCGTGTCAGGATCCTTCGAGCAAGATCAAGGGCGGCGAGGCGTTCGCCATCCGCCTTCCCGCCGTGCGGCCGCTGGGCAACGAGGCGCAGGCGATCGGCTTGACGGTTGCCTACGAAGACGACGACCTGATCGTCGTCGACAAGCCGGCGGGCATGGTCGTGCATCCCGCGGCGGGGAACTTGGATGGAACACTGGTCAACGCGCTGCTGCATCATTGCGCAGGCCGATTATCCGGTATCGGCGGCGTCGCCCGGCCAGGCATTGTACATCGTATCGACAAGGATACGTCGGGGCTAATCGTCGCGGCTAAGACGGACCGGGCGCATGAAGGGCTTTCGTTGCAGTTCGCGGCCCACAGCATCGACCGCCGTTACGCTGCGATCGTCGGCGGGGTCCCCGGTGCGGCCGAAGGTACGGTCGACGCACCCCTCGCCCGTTCACCATATGATCGCAAGAAGATGGCGATCGTCGAGGCCTCGCGGGGTAAACGGGCGGTAACGCATTGGCGGCTCGTGAAGCCACTGCGCTTCGCCGCGAGCGTCGAATGCTGGCTGGAAACGGGGCGCACGCATCAAGTGCGCGTACACATGGCTTCGATCGGGCATGCGTTGGTCGGGGACCCGATCTATGGGCGGGGGCGGCCCGAGCATCGTGCTCTGTTATCGCGTCTCGGCTTCTCGCGGCAGGCGCTGCATGCGGCTGGACTGGGCTTTCGGCACCCGGTATCGAAACAAAACTTGTCGTTCGTGAGCCCCATACCGTCCGATATGCAGGAACTGTTCACGGCGCTTGCGTTATAGAGAATGAACGGACGGCGCACCCAATCCGCCGCCATTGGAGATTACCGACATCATGGCCAAGACCGTTGCCACCATACCCGCCGCTGGTGGCGAGGCGGGACTCAACCGGTACCTGAGCGAGATTAAGAAGTTTCCGATCCTCGCCCCGGAAGAGGAGTATATGCTCGCCAAGCGCTGGACCGAACATGGCGACACCGACGCCGCCGCCAAGCTCGTCAACAGCCACCTCCGCCTCGTTGCCAAGATTTCAATGGGGTATCGCGGATATGGCCTGCCCGTGTCCGAGCTCATTTCCGAGGGCAATATCGGCCTCATGCAGGGCGTGAAGAAGTTCGAGCCGGAACGCGGCTTTCGCCTCGCAACCTACGCGATGTGGTGGATCCGTGCCTCGATCCAGGAGTACATTCTTCGTTCGTGGAGCCTCGTGAAGATGGGCACCACGGCGGCGCAGAAGAAGCTCTTTTTCAACCTGCGGCGCATGAAGAACAAGATCGATGCGTTCGAGGACGGCGACATGCGCCCCGAGGATGTAACCAAGATCGCGGTCGACCTCGGAGTATCGGAAGCGGACGTTGTATCCATGAACCGGCGCATGGCGCGCGGCGGCGATACCTCGCTCAACGCGCCCCTTCGCGAGGAAGGCGAAGGCGAGTGGCAGGACTGGCTGGTCGACAGCGGCCCATTGCAGGACGAGCGCATCGCCGACGCCGAGGAGAAGGAGGTTCGGCACGAGCTGCTCGGCGAAGCGATGAAGGCGCTGAACGACCGCGAGAAGTTCATCCTGACCGAGCGGCGTCTGTCGGAAGATCCCAAGACGCTCGAGGAGCTTAGCCAGGTTTATGACGTCAGCCGCGAGCGCATTCGCCAGATCGAGGTGCGTGCTTTCGAAAAGCTACAAAAGTCGCTGATCAACATCGCGGGCGAGAGGAAGCTTCTCCCCGCGATGTAAGCTCGCTAGGCGACCTGCATGAAGATCGCCCGCAACCGCGAACCGCTTCACACCCGGGCGCGCCCTCGCAAGGGGGCGCGCCCGTTTCGCTTCTGGCGGTGGCTGCTGTCCACGATCATCCTGTTCGTCGTGGCCAGCGTGCTGTGGGTGTTGGCCTATGCCGTGGTCGCGCCGCCGGTGACGTTCACGATGTTGGGAGATAGTCGCGGCGCCGAGCGGGCGTGGCGGCCGTTGAGCGAGATCGACCCCGACATGGCGCGAGCCGTCATCGCCGGCGAGGACGCGAAGTTTTGCAGTCATAAGGGTTTCGACCGGGAGGCGATAGCCGATGCTTGGTCGCGGTACCGCGAGGGCGGGCGCATCCGGGGCGGATCGACGATCAGCCAGCAGACCGCCAAGAACGCGTTCCTGTGGCAGGGCGGCGGGTTCTTCCGCAAAGGGCTGGAGGCCTGGTTCACGTTTCTGATCGAGAATATCTGGACCAAGCACCGGATCATGGAGGTCTACCTCAACATCGCGGAAACCGGGATCGGCACCTACGGGGTGGAGGCCGGAGCGCGGCGCTACTTCGATCACGGCGCGGACCGGATGACCCCGACGGAGGCGGCGCGGATCGCCGCGGTGCTGCCGCTGCCCAAGAGGCGCGGCGCGGTGGCCCCCACGGGGTTCACGCGGCGGTACGGCGGCAGCATCCTCAGCCGCATGGGCGTGGTGCGCCGCGAAGGGCTGGACGAATGTCTACGCATGGCAGTGGATGGCGAGCCCGCCGAGGCGGCGCCGCGGCCTTCAAGCAGCCGGGATGCCGAGCGGGCGCTGGAAGCGCTCGTGCCGCCCCCCGATCCAGTGCCGCCGACGGCAAGCGCGGATGACGCGGTTGCGGTCGAGGAAGTCGAGACAATCGAGGAGGAACTGCCGGCCGAGGAGCCCGCCGTGCTGGAACCGGAAGGGCCCGAGCCCGCCGGGGCCCTCCCCGACGGCGAACCGCTCTAGAAAGGCAGCTTGAACCCGGGCGGCAGCGGCAGGCCGCTGGTGACCTTGTTCATCTCCTCGCCGGCGGCGGCGTCCGCCTTGGCGCGGGCGTCGTTGAGCGCGGCGGCGACAAGGTCTTCCAGCATGCCTTTTTCCGAAGGCTTGAGCAGGCTTTCGTCGATGTCGACCGAGACGATGCGACCCTTGGCCGAGGCCCGAATCTTGACGAGGCCGCCGCCCGAGACGCCGTCGACCTCGATCTTGTCCATGCCCGCCTGCGCGCGCTCGAGTTCGGCTTGCGCGTTCTGCGCCATCTTCAGAATATCGTCGAAATTGGGCATGGGTCAGGCCTCCGCTTGCAATGGCGCGCTGTAGCTGAGCAGTTCGGCATCTGGAAAGGCCTCCAGCGCCGCGCGCACGATCGGCGATGCGAGCACGGCGTATCGCTCGCCGGCCTCCGCCGCCTGTTCCTGCTCGCGCAAGGTGGGCGCGCCCTCGCCCTCCTCCGTCGCGACGCGCCAGGCGCCGCCGGTGGCGTCCTTGAGCGCGGCCGTGAGGTTGCGAAGCGCCTCGTCAGTCATGCGCGGGTGGAGGGCGAAGACGACATCGGGCGGCGCCAGCCGAAACAGCCGGCCGTGATCGTGGACCAGCAGGGCGGCGCGATGGTGATTGGCGGCCGCGAGCCGGTCGTGCAGATCGGCAAGCGTCGACGGCATCGCAGCCGGCCCGTCGGGGGCGGGAGCGGCAGCGGCCGGTCGCGCGGAGACGGCCCCGCCTCCCTCCAACCGCGCGAGCACGTCACCGGGGTCGGGCATCGATCCGGCATGAATGATACGCAGCAGCGCCATCTCCGCCGCCTCCAGAGGCACGGGCGCCGCGTTCACTTCGCCCAAACCCTTGAGCAGCAATTGCCAAAGCCGGTGGAGCGATGCGTGTCCCAGCCGGCTCGCCCAATCGGCGTAGGCCGACTGCTCCTCGGCCGATTGCGCGGGATCGGCGCTGCCGCCCGCCTTGGCGCGGGTGATGCCGTGAACGGCGGCAAGCAGGTCGCGCAGCAGCGCCGCGGGCTCAACTCCCAGATCATGTTGCTCGCGAACCGCGGCGAGCGCCCCGGGCGCGTCGCCGGCGAGCAGCAGGCCCAGGAGCCGGCGCACCATGCCGCGGTCGGCGAGCCCCAGCATATCGCGCACCGCGTCCGCCTCGACGCGCGTCCTGCCGTCCGTCGCCTGCCCGTGGGCGATCGCCTGATCGAGCAGCGACAGGCCGTCGCGCGCCGACCCTTCCGCAGCCCGTGCGATCAGCGCCAGCGCCTCCGGTTCGGCTTCGACCTCCTCCAATCGCGAGACCTCGGCGAAGTGGGCGGCAAGCGTGTCTGCGGGAATGCGGCGCAGGTCGAAGCGCTGGCAGCGCGACAGCACGGTGACCGGCACCTTGCCGATCTCGGTCGTGGCGAACAGGAACTTGACGTGGCCGGGCGGCTCTTCGAGCGTCTTCAGCAAGGCGTTGAACGCGTTGCGCGACAGCATGTGCACTTCGTCGATAATGTACACCTTGTAGCGCGCGGACACCGCGGCGTAGCGCACCGCCTCGACGATCTCGCGGATGTCGTCGACGCCGGTGTGGCTGGCGGCGTCCATCTCCACGACGTCGATGTGGCGCCCTTCGGCGATCGCGCGGCAAGGCTCGCAGGCGCCGCAAGGATCGATGGTCGGCCCGCTTTGCCCGTCCGGACCTATGCAGTTGAGCGCCTTGGCGATCAGCCGTGCGGTGGAGGTCTTGCCGACGCCGCGGACGCCGGTGAGCAGAAAGGCATGGGCGAGACGGTCGCGGGCAATGGCATTGCCGAGCGTCCGCACCATCGCGTCCTGGCCGATCAAGGCGCCGAAGCTTTGCGGCCGGTATTTGCGCGCGAGCACGCGGTACGGCGTCGCCACGGCGGCGGCCGGCAAAGGCGGCGCGTCGCCGAAGAGCGCGGGTTCTTCCGAGTCGGTGGACATTCCCGAACCCTACCCCGTCAGCGTCGAACCGGCGACAGGGTGGCCGAAATCGGGGCCAAGATCATGAAGATCACAGTGCTGCACGGAAATCGTGATCTTTGCCGATACAAAGCGAGTAAGCGGCGCTCGATTTGCGCGCCGCTCCGGCGCGTCGAATGGCTGAATGCTCTTCCATCGGAGGAACATAGCAGGAACCAGCAGCGTAGGAAAGTGCAAGCAGGTCAGCCAAAACGAAGCGTCAAGGCCAAGCCGTGACGTCGGCCCTCGTTCGCACCAGGCGCGCTACGCGGTGGGAGCCGGAAACGACCCGGCGCGAATTCGTTACGGCTGCTTCCTTCCGGACCTGACCGGGTTGGCGAGTACACCGTCCGCCCGACTCCCGCGACGCATATGGACGCGCGCGGCAGGCGCTGCAAGTTGCCGCCGATCCAGTGACATTCGACCGGGTCCTACTCGGGGGTGGCTGCACCCGGCTTCGGCGATGGGACGGGCGTGTAGAGGAAGGTTCTTCGAAAGAGCCCGCCGAAATGATGCGGGTTGAAGCCGCGCAGCGCGATGTCGTTGACGCCCGGGCGAAGGTGCGCGCCGACATCGACGTCCCATTCGAAACGGTAGTCCGATTGCCACCACGGCTCGGTGTAGGGGCGATGCCCGACGAGCTTGCCGTTCACATACAGCCAGGCCTCGTTGAACAGTCCCGGCAGCCTGAGCCGAACCTTCCTCGACGCGGCGCCGCCCGGCAGTTGCACGGCGGTGCGGTACCAGTAGTGACCCAGGTGACTCTGACCATCCTTCGCCAGAATGCCCTGCCCCTGCAGATAGATGTCGGTGCGGACGGCGCGCCATCCGTTCGCGTCGGTCGGGTCCTGCACCGCCAACTCGGAACGGCCCGGTACCGGCCCTTCCATGCCCCGGTAGCGCCAGTCGTTCGGGAGCGGCCTTTCGACCTTGAACTGCCAATGCAGCGGAAGCCGGGCGACCAGCGTGCCCTCCCGGCCATCGGTCAGCGCGCGCAGGCTCGCCATCTGCCGGACCTCGCCAGGCAGCCAGGAGGTGCCCTGCTCCTCGCCGCCCACCAGTCCGCTGGTGAAGAGCGGGTTGATCGCCCGCAGCGCGCCTTGCGCTGCCACCGCCTTCTCGCCGGCGGAAACGGCCGAAGCATAGTCGGCATTGCGCGCGCCGGCGGTGACCATGTCCACGTAGTTCCGGAGGAGTTCGAACCCCGCGCGCGTGAACCGCATCCGTTCCCGGTACCGGGCGGCGAGGCGCGCCGTGTCGGGCATGGCGCGAAGCGCCGCTTCGGCAGCGTCGAGGTCGGCCCCGAGCGCCGCGACGAGCTCCGGCGTGTAGATCGCGGGCACGACCATATGCTCGTGCTCGGTCACCCCGGTCTTCTCCCAGGCGTCGAAGATCCTGCTCCAGTAGCGCGACATCGGATCGCCGGCCGGACCGTAGAAGGCGGGATAGAACTCCCGGAGCAGCGCCGGGACGTCCGCGTCGGGGTTCCACATGAGCTGTCCGCGCAAGAAGAGATTGAGGAAGGTCGCGGCCAGCGCCCCACGACTCTCCGTCTGAATCCCGAGTATCCCCGCCTGCCGGTAGATCTTGGCGTCGCGCGCGAAGACGTGGTGCGACGGGTTTGGCAGATCGCGCCATACCAGCATGCCCTGGTCGTAGTCGTAGACGGCCAGGCGCCCCTTCAGCAGCGTGGACCAGCGTTCGACCATGCGCCGATATTCCCGGCGCGGGGGCGAGCGCGGGTCGTCCATCGCATGGTTGGGATCGATATCGATCGGCGCGATCCACATAACGATGTTGGGCTCGACCGCGCTCACCCTGGTCGGCGGCAGCGTCACGTTGACATAGGCCATGCCGCCCAAACGGGCGGGGCTTTCGGGATATTTGACGCGCAAACGCCGGCCGACGGCGTTGTACAAGGTCATCATCGCGTCCGTCATCGACGGCTTCAGAAAATAGGGGTCGTAGGTGCCGCCCAGTGCCCGGTCCGCCGGGTGATCGTTCGTATAGGCGCCGTCGGCGACCGCGATGCTGATGTTCTTTCCCGCCGCATAATCAGCCTCCAGCTTGGCGGCGACGTGCTCGGCCGTGCGGGGATCGGCGAAGGGAACGTTGAAATGCGACCCGCCGGGCGGAGCGAGGTCCGCGGTGTAATGATCAAGCGCGTGCCCGTACCCCGGCATTGTGGCGCCCGAAATGAAGTTGCGGCGCTGAAATTCGTCCCGACCGCTCGGGTCGCCGTTCCAGGACAGCCAGTAGCGCCGGATCTCGAACGGCGGTGCATAGGCGAAGTCGAGATTGCCGACGGTAAGCCGCCGATGTTCCGGAACCACTTCGCCGAATTCCGTCGGCATGTACCAGCGGCAGCCCCATTGCTGCAGGAGCCACGACGCCGCGAAATAATGCGATTCGTCGTTCGAACCCGCGACAAAGACGCGGTCGCCGTGCCGCCGAACGGATATCGCATCCGCCTGTACGACGGGATCCTTCTTGGCCGCGCGACGCAGCGCGGCTGCGGTCGCGCGGTCGACAGCCGTGGCGGCGCGGCCGACCACGATCGCGACACCGGAGGCGGGAAGCAATGGCGTGACCGCAGGTTCGGTTCCGGTCATAAGACCGATATACTTGCGAAGGTCGGCGGCGGCCTTCTGCTCCCACGGACCGGCATTGGCCGCGACCACGATCACCGCCCCATTCGCCCCGCGTTCGGCGACAACAAGGTCCGAGGGGCTCGGCGCGCCTGCGCGTTGGGCGATGCCGGGCGAGCCGAGCATGATCGCAAGGAGGAACAGACTGCAAAGGCGCATGGAGGTCCAATCGAAGGTGGACCGGACCCGTGGCGTGCCTCGTGCAGCCGAGGATCGGCGCCTCCGGGCGATCATCCGGGCACGTTCACGGTGATCGCGTGCATCCCCCCGTCCAGGACGATCTGGCACGACAACCGGGAGCAGCGCGCCGCGCCCGGCGCCAGGTCGAGCATGTCCTCCTCGTCTGCGCTTGCCGGCGGCAGGCGGGCGAAGTCCGCGGGATCGACGATCACGTGGCACGTGGCGCAGGCCATCTGGCCCTCGCACGTGCCTTCCAGCGGTTGGCCGCAGTTCTGCGCCACATCGAGCAGCCGGGCGCCGGGCGCGGCGTCGACTTCGGTCACGCGACCGTCGGCGGCTATGAAGCGGACGGTGACCACGTCAGGTGCGGAGCTGGCGGTCGGCGGCGGCGTCGATCACGGCCAGCGCGTCCGCGAACGCCTGGGGATCGGTGCCGCGGCCGAAGCCCACGCGGATGCTGGAACTCGCCTGCACGTCGGACAGGCCGAGCGCGCGCAGGACGTGGCTGGGGCGGCCCGATCCGCTGCCGCAGGCCGAACCGGCGGAAAAGGCGATGTCGCGCAGTTCGGAGATCAGACGGTTGGCGTCCAGACCGTCGCGGCGCAGGTTGAGATTGCCGTGCCAGCGTGGGTTCGCCGCGCCGTTCAACCTCCAGCCACAGTCGAGCAGGCCCTGCGCTTGCGTCCATAGAGCCTCCACGTCTGCGGCGTCCTGCGCCATGCGCGCGGACGCGAGCGTCGCTGCGGCGCCGAACCCTGCGCACAGGGCCGGCGACAGCGTGCCCGAGCGCAATCCGAACTCCTGCCCGCCGCCGTGGATCAGCGGCGCGACGTCGACGCCGGCGCGTATCCACAAGGCGCCGATGCCTTTGGGACCGTAGATCTTGTACGCGGACAAAGCGACGAGGTCGCAATCGGCCACCGGCACGGGCACGCGCCCGAATCCCTGCACCGCGTCGCAGAACATCAGCGCGCCCGCGCGCCGCGCCATGCGGGCGAGCGCATCGATCGGCTGCACGACGCCGATCTCGTTGTTGACCAGCATCGCGGCGACCAAGGCCGTGTCCGCGCCGATCAAGGCTTCCGCCTCGTCCAGGTCGACCAGTCCGTCAACGCCCACGCCCAAGCGCGTGACGCGCCAGCCCTCCCTTTCCAGCCAGTCGCAGCTGTCCAGCACGCAGGCATGTTCGGTGGCGATCGTGACGACGTGCCGCCGGTCCAGAGGGGCGAGCGCGGCCACGCCCTTGATCGCCAGATTGGCGGCTTCGGTGGCGCCGGACGTGAACACAAGACGCCCAGACCGTTTGGGCGACCCCGGCTGGTCGTGCAGCGCGGCGGTCACCTGGTCGCGCGCAACCGCGATCGCCGCGGCGGCGCGGCGGCCCTCGCGGTGCGGTGAGTTGGGGTTGGCGAAGTCGTCGCCGAGCCACGCCAGCATCGCGGCGCGCGCCTCCGGGGCGAGCGGCGTCGCCGCCTGGTAGTCGAGGTAGATCATGCGGCGCGGCTCCGGGCTTCGATGGCGAGCCGCGTCCAGGCGTCGGCGAACGCCGCGACCTCGTCGGCCGTGGTCGCCGGACCGAAGCTGACGCGGACGACGTTGGCGCTCCATTCGGGGGGGAGGCCGAGCGCGGCCATGACGTGGCTCTGCCGCGATGCGCCCGACGAGCAGGCGCTGCCCGCGGACACGGCGAATCCTTGCGCGTCGAGGCGGATGAGCTGCGCCGCCCCGGTCATGCCGGGCATGTGGTAGGAGGCGACCGTGGGACTGCGCAACGCGTCGCCGCAGACGGCGACGCCGCCCGCCGCCTCGATCGCGGTTTCCAGTTGAAAGCGATTGGCGCGCTGGTCTTTGAGCCAGGATGGCGCGCCGTCCGCGTCGCGGGGAGAGTCCAGCGCCGCGGCGAAGCCCAGGATCGCGGGCAGGTTCTCCGTACCGGCGCGGTAGCCCGCCTCCTGCCCTCCGGTGGCGTCCAGCGACTTGAGGTCGCGCACGAGCAGCGCGCCGACGCCCGGGGGGGCGCCCAATTTGTGCGCGCTGACGGCGAGCAGGTCGGCGGGCGGGAGCGGCAGCTTGCCCGCCGATTGCGCGCAGTCGGCGAAAAGGATGCCGCCGCTGGCGTCCACCGCCTCGAGAATTTCGTCGATGGGCTGGATGACTCCGGTTTCGGAGTTGACGTGCTGCACGGCGACGAGCCCGCCCGGCGCGAGGTGCAGAAGCCGTGCGAGCGCCTCGAAATCGATGCGGCCGAGCGCGTCAACGGGAACGTCGAGCCGATCGCCGTGTCCGGCCTGCCGCAGAACGGCGTCGTGTTCGACGGTGGAGACGAGCGGCTTGTGACCTTTGCGCCGCCACGGCGCGAACGCCAGCGCCGCCGCCTCCGTTGCGCCGCTCGTGAAGATGAGTTCGCCGGTCCAGCCGAGCGCCGCCTTAATGCGGGCGCGGGCATCCTCCAACGCGGCGCGGGCGGCGCGGCCTTCCCGGTGCTGCGACGAGGGATTGGCCCAGCGCGCCATCCCGTCCAGCATCGCCGCGCGCGCCGCCGGCAGGATCGGGGTTGCCGCGGCATGGTCCAGATAGATGCGCTGTGCCGCGATGGGGCGGGTTCCTGATAATTGCGGAAGATCGCCGCGCATCTATATAGGGCGCAATCGCCGCGCGCACGTCCGCCGGCGCTCCCGCCCCGTTTTTTATAAAGAAGACCGCATGCCCGAAGTCATTTTTCCCGGTCCTGAAGGCCGGCTCGAGGGCCGTTTCCATCCGGGTCCCCGCCCCCGCGCGCCCGTGGCCATGGTTCTGCACGCGCATCCCCAGGCCGGCGGCACAATGAACAATCGCATGGTACAGGAACTCTACAAAACGTTCGTGCGGCGCGGTTTCGCGACGCTGCGCTTCAACTTCCGGTCGGTCGGCAAGAGCCAGGGCACGTTCGACAATGGCGTTGGCGAACTGTCGGATGCCGCCTCCGCGCTCGATTGGGTGCAGCAGATCCACCCGGAGGCCGAGCAGACCTGGATCGCGGGTAACAGTTTCGGCGCGTGGATCGGAATGCAGCTGCTGATGCGCCGGCCGGAAATCAAGGGCTTCATCTCGATCGCGCCGCCCGCCAACATGTACGACTTCACGTTTCTGGCGCCCTGCCCG
>DASQNO010000053.1:0-15492 GCA_035644935.1 Sphingomonadaceae bacterium | reverse complement strand
GCGGGACCACATCGTGCGCTTGACCCGCGGCTTGCCTTCCAGCGTGCCGAGCGCGTCGCGCATCGTCTTGTCCGACGACAGCTTGCGCATGCCGACCGACTCCGCCTTGTTGGTCGGAACGCGCAGCGTCATGCGCTCTTTCTCGAAGCGCAGGACGTAGAGCTCCAGGGTCATGCCGGCGATCTCGGAGCTTTGCACCTCCATCACCTTGCCGACGCCATGCTTTGGGTAAACGACGTAATCGCCAACATCGAAGTTGAGCGGCTTGGTTGCCATGATTGCTTCTGTGCCTTCCTAGCTTGCGCCATCCGCGAGATCGTCCGCCCGTATCGCCTTGTGCGATGCGGACCGGAAAAATCGTCATGTGCGGGCTCGACGCGACGGGTCAGTACTCCGAGATCGCAAAAACGCGACTTCTCGTGACTGGGCAGGTCATAACATAGTTTTGGCCGGAAAGCCAATGTTTGTGACGGGCGCGTGTCAGCCCTGCGCGGCCACGCTGCCACGAAGGTCATCCCGGCGAAGGCCGGGGTCTCAGCGGGTGGAGCGTGCTGTGTCCGAACGCCCAGAGATCCCAGCCTGCGCTGGGATGAGGAGGAGCTAATCCCCCTGCCCAGGCTCCGGCGAGAAATACTGCTCGAACTTGCCCGGCATGCCCTTGAACTGGTCGGCGTCCGCGGGCTCGTCGCGCTTGCGGGTGATGTTGGGCCATTGCGCGGAGAAAGTGGCGTTGATCTCCAGCATCTTTTCCAGCCCGGCTTCAGTGTCGGGCAGGATCGCCTCGGCCGGGCATTCGGGCTCGCAAACCCCACAGTCGATGCATTCGGACGGGTTGATGACGAGCATGTTCTCGCCTTCGTAAAAGCAGTCCACGGGGCAGACCTCGACGCACGTCATGTATTTGCATTTGATGCACAGGTCGGTGACGACGTAGGTCATGGCGGCTTCCTCGAGGCTCTAGGCCTTCGCTGCTAGTCCCCGCCTGCGCGGGTCGTCAACGCCTCTTCGCGCCCGTTCTCGCCTAGCGGCGTGTAGCAGGCGCGCGCTTCGGGCGCGGGGCCGCGGCGCAGGGGCAGCGCCTCCACCCGCACGACGCGCGCGCCCGCCGGCGTCGGCAGGCTCAGCACGGACCCTACGCGAACGCAGGCATGCGCGCGCTCCACCCGCCGGCCGTCGAGGCGCAGGTGCCCGGTGGCGGCCAGCGCCTGCGCGGCGGAGCGCGTCTTGGCCAGCCGCACGAACCACAGGAACTTGTCGAGGCGCAGTCCGTCCCCCATCGCGCCGGCGGCCTCAGGCAAGGCGGCGAAGCTCGCCCAGCGCCGCGAACGCGTTGCCGGGCCGGGCCGGCTTGGACGCGGCGGCGGGTGCGCGGGGCGCGCGGAATCGCCAGCGTCCGCCCGCGTCGCAGCGGAAGCCGACATCGGCCATCAACCGGCCCACCGCCGCCTCCGACAGGCCGAGCGAGGTCGCCAGCGCGCGGTCTACCGGATCGTCGCCCGTCGCGCGGTGCGCATGCGTGGCGAGCCGTTCCGCCATGTCGACCCGCAGCATCTGTTCGCCAAGGTCGCGGTAGCCGAGCCGCGCCAGCTGCGCCCGCTCGCCGTCGTCCGCCGCCACCGCGGTAGCGCCGCCGTTCGGTGCGTCCGATCCGGCGATGCCGCCCAGCAGCACGCGCCAGCGCAGCGCCTCGGGCTTCAGCATCGCGGGCACGAACAGGTCCAGCGCGCCGATGCGGATGCCCAGCCGCGTCGCCACCCGCCGCATGTCGCGGTCGCAGGTCGCCAGCGCGTCCGCCACCGCCGCGCGCGGGACGACGCCGCCGCGGTCCACGATCATCGCCAGCAGCGCGCGCACCGGCGGCGGCGTGTCCGCCCCCCGCGCCGCCCGCTCGATCGCCGCCAGCGGCCCCAGCACGCGCGCGACCCGCGCATCGACCCAGCCGCGCAGCCGCGCCTCCACTCCCGCCTTGCCGCCCCGCGACAGCCGCGCCAGTGCGGGTACGAGCTTCAGCGTCGGCGTCAGCAGCGTCCGGCCGGGCGCCAGCGTCGCGACGCGGTGCCCGCGCCAGCTGACCGCGCCGTCCCCGTCCACCGCGAACGCGGCGTCCTCATCGCCCGCCAGCGCCGCCGCCCGCCGCTCGAACTCCGCGCCCAGCCGGCGCTCGGCGGCCGCCAGCAGCATGCGCCGGTCGCTGTTGCGCGCGTTGGGATCGACCGCGAAGGTGAAGCCGTCCAGCCGCCCGATCGGCTCGTCGCCGACCGTCACCTCCCCATCCTCCGCGATGGCCATCGGCAGCGTGTCCGCGCCCTTGGCCCCCAGGTCGCGCAGCAGCACCGCCGTGCGCCGGCTGACGAAGCGCTGCGTCAGCGCCGTGTGCAGCGCGTCCGACAGGCGCTGCTCCACCGCGCGCGTCCGCTCCGCCCACGCCTCCGGTTCGGCGAGCCAGGCGGGGCGGTGCGCGATGTACGCCCAGGTGCGCACGCCCGCGATACGGTCCGCGATCGTTTCGATATCGCCCGCGACATTGTCCAGCCGCTGGACCTGGTCGGCGAACCAGCCATGCGGCACGTGCCCCCTGTTCTCCGACGTTGGGCCTTCGGTCATGTGGCCGAACAGGCGGCGCACGAGCTGCGCGTGATGCACCGGCCCCGACTTGCGGAAGTCGGGCAGCCCGCACACCGCCCACAATTTCTTAACCGCCGATGGATGCCGCGCGCGCGCCCTGACCTCACCGTCGTCGGCAACCGCCTTGAGCACGGCGAGGTCGACCGCCTCCGGCGCGGGTCGCAGCCCGTGCACGCGCGGCCGCGCCTCCAGGCTGGCGACCAGCGCGTCGATGCTGCTGAAATCGGGCGAACTGTTGCG
This sequence comes from Sphingomonadaceae bacterium, assembly GCA_035644935.1. Taxonomy (GTDB): domain Bacteria; phylum Pseudomonadota; class Alphaproteobacteria; order Sphingomonadales; family Sphingomonadaceae; genus CADCVW01. The sequence goes on along the minus strand of DASQNO010000053.1, from coordinate 12,627 downwards.
CCAGTAGAGGTGGTCGAGCGGCGGGAACTGGTGCTCCTCGATCGCCTCGATCTCCTCCGGCGTGAATTCCGGCGAGGACTTGCCGCCGCCCAGATGCAGCGTCCCGAACGTGCCATCGCGCTGGTGGCGCCCGGCGCGGCCGGCGATCTGCGCCATTTCCGGCACGGTCAGCCGCCGCTGCCGACGCCCGTCGAACTTGCCGAGCGAGGCGAACGCGACGTGGTGGACGTCCATGTTGAGGCCCATGCCGATCGCATCGGTGGCGACGATGTAGTCGACCTCGCCCGCCTGATACATCGCGACCTGCGCGTTGCGCGTGCGCGGGGATAGCGCGCCCATAACCACCGCCGCGCCGCCGCGGAACCGGCGCAGCATTTCGGCGACGGCGTAGACCTCCTCGGCGGAGAAGGCGACCACGGCGGACCGCGGCGGCAGGCGCGACAACTTGGTCGCGCCGCCATAGCTCAACGTCGAAAAGCGCGGCCGCGTGACGATTTCCGCCTTGGGCAGCAGCGCGCGCACCATCGGGCGCAGCGCTTCCGATCCCAGGATCAGCGTCTCCTCGCGCCCCCGCGCGCCGAGCATACGGTCGGTGAAGACATGCCCGCGCTCCGGATCGGCGCCGATCTGCGCCTCGTCGACGGCGACGAACGCGACATCACGGTCGGTGGGCATCGATTCGGCGGTGCACAGGAAATAGCGCGCATCAGGGGGCAGGATCTTCTCCTCGCCCGTGATCAACGCGACCTGGCGTTCGCCCTTGATCGCGACCACCCGGTCGTAGACCTCGCGCGCCAGCAGGCGCAGCGGAAAGCCGATCATGCCGCTGGAATGCGCGCACATCCGCTCGATCGCCAGATGCGTCTTGCCGGTGTTGGTCGGCCCGAGGATCGCCTTGACGAGCATCTTCGCCACAAGATGGCGCGCCGGCGGCAGGACGCAAGCGGATTTGTGCGGCAAGCGACCGCCCCAAATGCGGCGCGGCTGGCGGGCGTGGCCACGGGGCGATCGGCCGCCGGTTAAACCGCTGCGGACAGGCTTTAATTTGACTTTAACCTTGCCGTTGCACAGCAAGCGTTCCGATCGGACGCCCCCTTGCGGCGCCCGCACGCGCGAATGGGGGCGGTTTCTTGTACGGACGCTACGAGTTCGGGATCGGCGGGGGCGGCGGAACCGCGCTGCGCTTCGATCGGCCGCTCGCCGCCGCTTCGTTCCCCGTGCACGGCGGCCTTGGCCGGGCCAGGCCGCGTGCCGCCGCCCCACCCTTCTCGCTCGTCGTCGACCTGGGCTCCGGCATCGGCTCGCGGCGCTGGTGGCAGGGCCTCGGCACCTGCCTGGCGCTGTGCTTGGTCGCGGCGGCGTTCGCGCCCGACATGCGCGCGATCGCCGTGCCCGCCGCCGCGCCGCTGGGCGATGCGCAATGGGCCGAGGCGCGGGCCTTGGGCGTCGCGCCGCTGGGGCTGGGCGCCGACACGGGCCGCCGCATGGCGCCCACCGACGCGGTGCGCACGATCGACCGCGCGCCCGAACGCCCGACGATCGATCTGCTCGCGACCTTGGGCCGCGGCGATCGCTTCGCGCGGGTGCTGGAACGCTCGGGCGTCAGCAACGCGGAAGCGGCGGCGGTTGAGGCGATGATCGCGCGCGTCGCGTCCCCCGCCGCGATTCGCCCCGGCACGCCGATGGAGATCCGGCTGGGCCGCCGCCCGGCGGAGCGCGCCGCGCGCCCGCTGGAACGGCTGTCGTTCCGCGCCGCGCTGGACATGCAGGTCGTGGTCGCGCGCCAGGACGGCCGGCTGGTGCTGCAGCCGCTGCGCATCGCGGTGGACGACACGCCCCTGCGCATTTCCGGCCGGGTCGGCGCCTCGCTCTACTTCTCGGCGCGCGCGGCCGGCGTTCCCGCCAAGGCTGTCGAGGCCTATATCCGCACGCTGTCCGGGCAGATGAGCCTCGGCCGCGACATCGCCGCCGACGACCGCTTCGACATCGTCGTGTCCCATCGCCGCACCGCCAGCGGCGAGGCGGAGAGCGGCCGGCTGCTTTACGCTGGACTCGATCGCGCTGCCGGTCGCGACGTGCAGCTATTGCCCTGGACAGTGGACGGGGAGACGCGCTGGTATGAAGCTTCGGGCGTCGGCCGCACGACGGGATCGATGAGCCAGCCCGTTGCCGGGCGGATCACGTCCGGGTTCGGCATGCGCCGCCACCCGATCCTGCGCTTTGCGCGCATGCACCGCGGTGTCGACTTCGCTGCGGGCTACGGCCAACCGATCTACGCCGCCACCGCCGGCCAAGTCGTGCGGACCGGATGGGCGGGCGGTTACGGCAAGCAGGTCCGCATCGCGCACGATGGCGGCCTGCTGACCAGCTACAGCCACATGAGCCGCATCGTCGCGGAACCCGGCGCGGCCGTGCGGCAGGGGCAGGTGATCGGCTATGTCGGCTCCACCGGCCTGTCGACCGGTCCGCATCTCCACTACGAACTCTACCGCAACGGGGTCGCCATCAATCCCCTGTCGGTGCGCTTCGTCACCCGCTCGCTGCTGGAGGGCGCGGAGCTGCAGGCGTTCCAGGCGAGGCTGCGCGAGATGACGGCGTTGAAGACGGGCAGGCCGGACCGGACCTGAAGGCTAATCGTCCCACAGATTCGCCAAGCCTTGGCGTCTTTCGCCAACAGTTCGATCACTCCGCGCCTGCCTACAAGAACCGCTTTCACTTTTCTGCAACGAAAACAACGCGACGCGGGTTTGGCATGGATGCTGCAATACTTCGGGCAACCGCACGATGGTTGCGCGGTTCAAGCCTGAAGGACCCCACGATGAACACCTCCAACCTGACCCAGATCGCCGCTTCGTTGGTCGGCGCCGTGATCGCCGCCGCTGTCCTGGTCGCCGCTGCCGTCGGACCCGCGGTTCAGATCGTCTGAGCCGCGCGTCCCCAACAGGGGAGCCGCACCATGCGCCTATTGTTGATCACCCTATGCTGCGCAGCCTCGCTCGCCGGCTGCACGCGAAGCCCGGCAAATGCGGCGAGCGCGGCCAGCATCGACGCCGCGCTCGCGCGCGCCGACCGGGAGCTTGCCGCCGCCCAGGCCTTGGCCAAGCCCGCGCCGCGAACAAAGGCCTAGTCGCGGGCTAAGCGTTCAGGTCATGCCGGCCGGTCCCTCCGGCCAACTGCAAGCTGAACTTATCTTGATCGGGCCGCTTCGGCCAAAGTACCACTTTGGCCGATCCGCGTCAGCGCCCCTGGCCGCGCCAGCGCTTGATCGTGCGCTCGACGATGCCGACCTCGCCGCCTTCCTGGCGCCACAGCTCCGAAAACACCGGGTCGCTCGACGCCGGCCGCTTCTCGGGCTCAAGGTCGTCGAAGCGGATGCGCATCGGGATCGACACGCCCTCGCCGCAGACGATGCATTCGCGGTTGCGCAGCGCCGGAATCGAATCGAGGAAGCCGCGCGCGCCTTCGGGCATCGCCGCCTTGACGCAGGCCTGGTCGCGGTCGTTGTTCAGGCGCATCGAGATGATCGTGCCGCATTGCGACAGCACGCCTTCGGCAAGGTCCGACGGGCGCTGCGTGATAAGGCCCAGCGACACGCCGTACTTGCGGCCCTCCTTGGCGATCCGCTCCAGGATCTTGCGCACGGTCTGCGTGCCGTTGATCTCGTCCTTGGGGACGTAGCGATGCGCTTCCTCGCACACGAGCAGGATGGGCCGTTGCGGCTCGTTGCGCGACCACAGCGCGAAGTCGAACACCATGCGGGCGAGCACCGCGACCACCACCGACGTGATCTCGCCGGGCACGCCCGACACGTCAACGATCGAGATGGGACGGCCGCCCGACGGCAGGCGGAACAGCCTGGAGATGAAGCTCGCCATGGAATCGCTGACCAGCATGCCGGAGAACATGAACGCGTAGCGCGGGTCGGCACGCAGCTCGTCCAGCTTGGTCTTCAGACGCTGAAACGGCGCGGTGTCGCCGGCGCGGTCCAGCTTGCCCATCTCGTTGGTGATCAGCCCGACCAGATCGGTGAGGAGGTACGGAACGGGCGAGTCGACGGTGATCTTGCCGACGCCTTCGGGCGGCTTGTTCTTGCTACGCGCCGCGAGCAGCAGCTTGGCGAGGATGTCCGCGTCCCGCTGGCGCTCGGAACCGCTGGAGGACAGCAGCACCTCGCAATGCTCCTCGAAGTTCATCAGCCAGTAGGGCATCTGGAGGTTGTCGACGTTGAACAGTTCGCCCGTCGCTTTGAACGCGGCGGAATATTCGCCGTGCGGGTCGATCATGACGATGTGGCCCTCGGGCGAGAGCTGCGAGATGCGGTGGAGGATCAGCGCCACCGACGTCGACTTGCCCGTGCCGGTCGAACCCAGGATTGCGAAATGCTTGGACAGCATGGCATCGACGTAGAGCGCGCCGCGAATGTCTTCGGTCGGATAGACGGTGCCGATCTCCACGTACGCGCGCTCGTCGGCGGCAAAGACGGAGGACAGGTCGTCGGTGCTGACGGCGTGGACCAGCGCACCGGGCAGTGGATAGCGGGTGACGCCGCGCCGGAAATTGGTCATCTGACCGGTGACCGCGTCCTTGGTCCCCTCGCCCAGGAAGTCGATATAGGCGATCACGCTTGCCTCGTCGGGCGCGATCTTCATCGTGCGGACGTTGGCGATCAGCCAGTTGGCGCCGACCAGCATCTTAACCTGGCTGCCGACCTGGCCGGACATCGCGATCGACGGATCCTTGTCCTCCGCCAGCTGCGCCAGGCGCGGGCCGTTCATGCATATTTGCGAGCCCGACCCGGCGATCTCCATAACCTTGCCGATCGACTCGCGGTGGGCGGGCAAAGGCGGGCCGTCGGGGTCGGCCTCGCCGTCGAGCGAATAGGAGGTGATATCGTCCAGAAACTCGCGAAGGCTCACCGCGTCCGTCATGCTAAACTCTTCCACGCCGCTCGAAATCTCCGCGCGGACTAGCCGAGGCAGAGTTAAGGAATAGCTAGGGCTCGCCCCGCGCTCGGCGACCCCGCCGCTTCAGACGCGGCGGAACAGGCGCGCCGCCGCCCAACCCATGGCCAGCGACAGCAGCACCGCGGTGATGCCGTAGACCAGCGACCAGCGCTCGGCCGCGCTGGCGACGAAGCGTTCGAACCCCGCTTTGTCGATCCGGACGTCCTTGACCGCGCCCGCCAGCACGCGCCCGTCCTGCACCAGAAAGGTTTCCGCCGTGTATTCGCCGACGGGGACGCGCGCCGGCACGTAGAGCCGCGCGCGGTAAAGCACGCCTTCGCTGATCTCGACGCCGCGCGGCTCCTCGACATACAGGCCGCTGCGGCGCTTGAGATCGATCAGCCCCGCCTCGAACCGGCGCGCCTCCTCCGGCAACGTGCCGCCGCCGGGCGACAAGGACAGGTTCTGCACGCCCAGTTCGTAGATCGCCGCCGTGCGCTCGTCGATCAACTCGGCAATCGGCCGGGACGAGGCGACCGCGTAGAAGCTAGGGGCGGAGCGGAAGCGCGCGTCGTCGACGTTCATCCAGACGCCGGCCACCTTCTGCTTCTCGCGCACGACGATGGGCTGGGAGGGTCCTTTAAGCACCACGACGATGTCCGGCGGCTTCGCCGGAATGCGCCCGCCGGGGTAGAGAATGGCGCCGAACAGCAGCAGCTCGGCGCCGGTAAACGAATAAACGATCTTGATGTCGTCCTGCGACACGTCGGGCACCAGCCGCGGCTTGCCCTGCGCCAGCAGCAGCGGCGCGAGCACGGCCAGTGCGAACGCCCGCTTCACAAATACTGGACCGTGTAGATTTCTTCGGGCCGCCAGCCGAGCCCAAGCCCGACGCGTAGCGCGACCAGCAGGACGACGGCGGCGAGCGCCAGGCGGAGGAAGTCGGGGCGGACGGTTTGCGCGAAGCGGGAGCCGTATTGCGCGCCGACGACGCTGCCCAGCAGCAGCAGGCCCGCCAGCACGATGTCGACCGACTTGGTGGTCAATGCGTGCACCAGCGTCGTCGCCGCGGTCACGAACAGGATCATGATCAGCGACGTACCAACCACCACGCGCGTCGTCATGCCGAGGAGGTAGATCATCGCGGGCACGACGATGAACCCGCCGCCGATGCCCAGCAGCACGGTGAGCACGCCCGACACGAAGCCCAGCATCAGCGGCGCCAGCGGCGAGATGTAGAGGCCCGAACCGTAGAAGCGCCAGCGCATCGGCAGGCGGATCAGGAAGCGGTTGTGGCGGTGCGCGCGCGTGCTGGCGGGCTTTTTCGGGGTCAGATAACCCAGCGAAGTGGCCGCTTCGCGCGCCATCAACGTGCCGATCGACCCCAGAAGCGCGACATAAAGCAGCTCGATCACCGTATCGATCTGCCCGCCTTCCTGCAGAGCGCGGAATATCCACGCCCCCGCCAGCGTGCCGAGCAGCCCACCCGCGACCAGCACCCCGCCCATCTTGTAGTCGACGCCCTTGCGCTCGGTATGCGCCAGCACCCCCGAAACGCTGGCCCCCGTGATCTGCGTCGCGGCCGACGCGACCGCCACCGTAGGAGGGATGCCGTAGAAGATCAGCAGCGGCGTCGTCAGGAACCCGCCGCCGACGCCGAACATGCCCGACAGCACACCCACCAACCCACCCAAGGCGACGATGTAGAGTGCGTTGACCGAAACGCCGGCGATGGGAAGATACAGGTCCATGGCCCCGCCTTGCTAAGCCCAATGGCGCGGCGGCGGAACCCCGTCAGAAGCCGGTGGCGACGGTGAGCGCGGGCCCCGAGCCGGGCGCGGCATCCCCCGCAACCCGGAACCGCCAATCGAGCGACACCCGCGCGCGAACGCCCGCCGCGCCGATCGTGGTCGTCACCCGCGGACCGACGTCCAGCCGCGCCGCGCCCGGCTGCGCGCCGCCCCACGCTCCTATCCCCACCGCCGGCCCGTCGGGCGCCGAACCCAGCGGCCGCACCAGCGTCGCGCCGCCGTCGGCGAACAGGTCCCGCCGCCGCGCGCCCACCACGCCCGCCTGCGCATAGGCGTCCAGCCGGAACCCGGCCGCGGCGGGGAGGTCGCTTAACCCCCCATGCGCCAGCAGCGCGAACGCCGAGCGCCCCGTTCCAGCGACGCGTTGCCGCCGTTCGGCGAGCACGCGCACGGGCAGGCCGGCCACGGGCTGCCACTCGACGCCAACCGCCGCCTCCGCCCCGTTGCGCCGTATCGGCGAGGACAGGCGCGCGGACAAAGACAGCGGCGCGCTCGCCTCCCCGGCGACCCGGTAGAGAATTCGCGTGCCGACCTGACTGCCGCCAAGCAGGCCGTCGCCGGCCGCGAGCGCCGCCGCGCCGTCGCCCCCGCGCGCCAGCATCCACGCGTCGGCGGAGAGGCGGCCCGCGCGAGCCAGGCCCGCGGCCGGTGGTTTCCCGAGGGCAGCCGGGGCGGCCGCCGCCATAGCGGTCTGTGCTGGCCGCGGCCGAGGGAAGACGGCGGGTGCCGCTAGGGGCGCCGCCGGCTCGATCAGCGCGGGTGAAGCAAATACACGAGCTGAAGGCGCTCCGACGGCTGCTTCGGTGACCGCCCCCCAACGCAGGGGCTTTTGCGCCGTTCGCCCAGGTGGCGGGACGGTAAACGGTTGAGCATCGGCAAGCCCGACAGGTCCACGGCGGGGAGCCAATGCTGCTCCTCGTAACGACGCCACCGGGAATTGAGCTTGGCGCTGGGGGGTCGGCCTTGTCACTGGTGCTGGGTCGCGTTGCAAGATTTCGGGTGCGGGTGCGGTTCCCGCATCCGGCGCCCACGCGAAACCCCGCGCGATCGTCCAGGCGCCGAGCACCAGCGCCAGGAAGCGGATCGGCGGGGTCATTCGGCGGGCACCGCGCTGGGAAAGACGTGCCGCGTCTTGTCCCACTTCGTCTCGCCCGTTCGGCGAGACAGCAGATAGGCGCTGAGCGCCGCCCGCGCGGCGAGCACCGCAATTAGGTTGGCGACGAACACGCGCGGGATCGAGCTCAATCCTTCGATGATCCCGTAGGCGGCGGTCACGAACGAAAAGCGCATCAGGAGCCGCCAGGCGAACAGGAGCAGGTTGACCCCGATCAGCGCCTCCAGCGTCGCCGACGGAGGCACGATGCTGGACCCCAGGAGCAGATGGCCCACCCACGACGCCGTCCAGAGCAGCCCCCCGGCATAGGCGGCGAGCACGAACAAGGCCGCAAGCACGCTTTTGCGGTCGCGCAGCCGCATCCAGCGCTCCGCCACGCCGCCGCGCCAGCCGAGCCGGTCCCATCCGGTCAGTGCGATGCCCAGCATCCAGCGGGATTTCTGCCGCACGGCGGTTCTCAGCGTCGCGGGAAAATGCTCGCGGGTCATGACGACGGTTCGGCCACGGGCGGCGGGCAGCCGGACGAACATGCCGCGTTCGCCAAGGTCGGCGAGCCGCAGTCCGATCTCGTAGTCTTCGGTCAGGCTGGTGCGGTCGAACGGCTCGCCGTCATCCCCCGCCAACACCGCGACGATGTCGCGCCTGATCGCGCAGGCGACCCCCGCCGACGGCACCGCCGCGCCGATCGCCTCACGCACCACGAGTTCCTTGCCGTGGCTTTCCGCGAATTCGTCGAGGTAGTGCCCGGCAATCCAACGCGATGCGCCGTCGATCAGCGGCAGGACTGGCAGCTGCACCAGCCCGGCGCGTTCGAGCATCACGTCGAACACGCGGATCTCGTCCGGGTGGACGACATCCTCGGCGTCGTGGAGCACCACGCCCTTGTAAGGCACGCCCGTGTCGGCCTCGACGCCCGTCATCGCCTGGTACAGCGCGTTCAGGCAATCGGCTTTCGTCGTCGGGCCGGGCCGCGGCGCGATCACCGGCCGGACCCGCGCGTCCCTGCGGCCGAACGCCCGGACGACGCCGACGGTGGACGGATCGTTGGGGTAGCAGCCGACGAACAGGTCGCAGTTCCCGCCGCGCCATCGTTCGAGCGTCAGCGCCAGCATGCCGCCGATGACGTCCGATTCGTCCCACGCGGGGATGAAGACGGCGAAGCGTCCGGGTGCGAGCGGCGGCGGCAGGGTCGCCGCGTCGGCGCGCCGGTGGCGGGTGTAGACCGTCATCCGCCGCCACAGCGTGCGCCCGATCCAGATCAGGTCAACAAGCAGATCATCGATGCCGAACAGCACGAACCCGACGGCCGCGAACAGCGCCAGTTCGCGCGCGGCCATGCTGGCGCCGGCAAGCGCACCGTCCAACATGCAGCCCCCTGCTCGTCCGATCCGGACCGATCATGTCCATTTCGGATGGGAGAGCAAGCGTTTACCGGCGCTGGCGCGCCTTGGGGCCGAGAGGCGGCGCTGCTTTCCCTCCCAGCGGCGACGGGATTGCCGGCGTTCCACCCAGGCCAGCGGCCGCCGTTGGCGATCTCGCGCCGAGCTCAATGGCAACCTGCCGCGGGGCTCTTGCCGCGTCGTCCGCGTGCGTCCTCACGACCGCCGCCGCTAATCTAGCGGGGTTATCGCCGCTTCGGGACACTGGCATGAACGGCTGGGGGTCGCTTCGGCGGCCCATTTCTTGTGGGAGCCGAATGTCTGCTTTAGGTGGAAAGCGGACATGGCCCTAGAGGTCAAATCCCAGATGACTTAACCTGGTTTCCTGCGGACGCACCCGACCGGCTCCATCCGGCTCGAACCGCACTGCCCACATGATCCGCCGCGTGAAGATACTGGGGTATCTCGGGAGAACATCAACGGCACAATCCATGACGGTGAGGCCTTTGGGTATCGCGCATTCGCCTCCACGTCTCTGGAATGCTCTCCGGACGACTTCAACATCCACTGAATCGCCATATTCACGCCCCCACGCCTGATCATGCGCAGCATGGGCGGCATTGAAGTCACGCTCGTTGTTGAACAGTCCGTCTACGGCGCTCCCACCTGAGCAGGCAGCCAAGGCGGCACAAGCGAGCAGTGTCGATGATAGGCGGATTAAGCGCACCGGCAGAAGTTCTCACAGGCTCGGAATGTCCGCAATGGGTGGTGAGCGGACATGCACGCCCGTAATATGAGAGAATGGCTACGGCGCATCTTCTGTTCGGCTACCTGGGATCGGGTAAGACCACCTTCGCCAAGCGCCTGGAGGTCGAGCACAAGGCGGTTCGGTTCACACCCGACGAGTGGATGGCGCGCCTGTTTGGAGACGATCCTCCCGCCGAGAGCTTCCCGGAGAACGCCGCGGCCATTCTGGAGTTACTCGAACCCTTGTGGACGCGCTGCCTCTCGCTCGGTTTGGATGTAGTCTTGGATTACGGCTTCTGGAGACGCAAAGAACGTGACGAAGTGCGCGCGGTCGTGGAGGGACTCGGCGCGCGTGCATGCCTTTATCGCCTTGAGTGCCCCGACGACGAAGCGCGCAGGCGGATCGACGCCCGAAACCAGGAGGATGGTCGTAGCCTCTTCATAGCGCCTGCGACCTATGACGCGCTTAGGAGTCGCTTCGAACCTCTCGGCGTCGATGAGGCCTGCTTGAAAGCGGACAATCGGACCCTCCGCTAAGAGTCGGAAACTGACATTCGAGACAAAGCACCGGCCCACCGGTCAAGTATATTGGTGCCGCTATAGGAAAGCCCCGTCAGCCTCCGCGGACGACCCATTCCAACCCTCGGGCAGGGTTTCGCAACAATAGTCGACTTGCCGCACGCGGCGGCGGCGTCCCGCGGTCCGCACCGCTCCGGAACCATGCACGATCGCGGTTCGGTACGCCCGGATGTCGTCGGCATCCAGGCTCACGGTCCGCGCTTGAACCGAGAACGCCAACTACAGCTTGCTCGTCAGCTCCGGCACGATCTTGAACAGGTCGCCGACCAGGCCGACGTCCGCGACCTGGAAGATCGGCGCGTCCTCGTCCTTGTTGATGGCGATGATGACCTTGGATTCCTTCATGCCCGCCAGATGCTGGATGGCGCCCGAAATGCCCACCGCGACGTAGATCTCCGGCGCGACGATCTTGCCGGTCTGGCCGACCTGGTAGTCGTTGGGGGCATAGCCTGCGTCCACCGCCGCGCGCGACGCGCCGACGCCGGCGCCCAATTTGTCCGCGAGCGGATCGATCAGCGCGTGGAACTGGTCGGCGGAGCCCAGCGCCCGGCCGCCCGAGACGATGATCTTGGCGGACGTGAGTTCGGGGCGTTCCGACTTCGACACCTCGGCGCCGACGAACTGCGACAGGCCGGCGTCCCCGGCGCCCGCCACCGCTTCGATCGCGGCGTTGCCGCCGTGCGGATCGGCCTTGTCGAACGCGGTGGTGCGGACGGTCAGCACGCGCTTGGCATCCGACGAGCGGACGGTGGCGATCGCGTTGCCCGCGTAGATCGGCCGTACGAACGTGTCGGGGCCTTCGATCGCGACGACCTCGCTCACCTGCATGACGTCGAGCAACGCGGCCACGCGCGGCGCGATGTTCTTGCCGGTGGTGGAGGCCGGAGCGACGAAATAATCGCATTGATCGCGCACCAGCGCCGCGATCAGCGGCGCGACGTTCTCGGCCAGCGCGTGGTCGTACACGGGGTCGTCGGCGACGTGGACTTGGGTCACGCCCGCAATCTGCGACGCGGCCTGCGCAACGGCGGACACGCCGCTGCCCGCGACGATCGCGTGCACCTCGCCGAGCTTCGCCGCCGCGGTGACCGTCGGATAGGTGGCGTCGCGCAGGGTTCCGCCCTCATGCTCGACCCAGACCAAAGCGATGCTCATGCCTCCACTCCCGCAAGGCGGCGCCCGCCGCGTGTCCCGCGGCGGCTCATGCCGCCACTCCCAAAGCCTTCAGCTTGTCGACCAGTTCGTCCACCGAGCCGACCTTGACGCCCGCCTGCCGCTTGGCCGGCTCCTCGACCTTGAGCGTCGTGAGCCTCGGCGCCATGTCGACGCCGTAATCGGCGGCGGTCTTCTGAGCCATCGGCTTGGACTTGGCCTTCATGATGTTGGGCAGCGAGGCGTAGCGGGGCTCGTTGAGGCGAAGGTCGGTGGTGACGATCGCGGGCAGCTTGAGCTGGACGGTTTCGAGCCCGCCATCGACCTCGCGCGTGACGTGCACGCCATCGCCCGCGACCTCGACCTTGCTCGCGAACGTGCCCTGGCCCCAGCCGAGCAGCGCGGCCAGCATCTGCCCGGTCTGGTTGCTGTCGTCGTCGATCGCCTGCTTGCCCATGACGACCAGCCCCGGCTGCTCCTCGGCCGCGATGCCGGCCAGGATCTTGGCCACGGCGAGCGGCTCGACCTCGCTGTCCTCGACCACGTGGATGGCGCGATCGGCGCCCATGGCGAGGCCGGTGCGAAGCGTTTCCTGCGCCTTGGCGGGTCCGATCGACACGACCACGACCTCGGTCGCCGCGCCCTTTTCCTTGAGGCGCAACGCTTCCTCGACGGCGATCTCGTCGAAGGGGTTCATGCTCATCTTGACGTTGGCGAGGTCCACGCCGGACCCGTCCGGCTTGACCCGGGGCTTCACGTTGTAGTCGATGACCCGCTTGACGGGGACCAGGATCTTCATCCGTTTTCCTTCTGGCGATCAGTGTGTCAGTTCCAACCTGCGCTCGATACGATCCAACCGCCGGCTGACATTATCGATGGCGAGCTGCTGGGCTGCGTCCGCG
>DASQNO010000052.1:0-23732 GCA_035644935.1 Sphingomonadaceae bacterium | reverse complement strand
TTTATCGGCGGCACCGCGTTCTTCGGGCGCGACATCAACGGGGACGGCGACGTGCTCGACACGGCAACCGTGTTCGCGCCCAACCAGACGCAGACGCATCGCTACACGGCGATCACCGGCATCCGTTACGACATCAACGACAACCATTCGGTGCGCATCGCCTACACGTTCGATCGGGCCCGGCATCGCCAGACCGGCCAGGTTGGCCTGCTCGATTTTCAGGGCACCCCGTTTGACGTGTTCCCGGTCAACGATCCGCAGGCGGATGTGTCCGGATCGATCCTGCAGCGGCGCGACCGCCTGTCCTATGCAATCCTGCACCAGATCGCCGGCCAGTATCGCGGCGACTTCCTGGACGGCGCGCTGAACATCGACGCGGGGGTCCGCGCGCCGTTCTTCAAGCGCGAACTGAACAATTTCTGCACCACCACGTCGGCGGGTGGGTTCGTGGATTGCTTCGGCACCAACACGGCGGCGGCGGCGCAGTTCGCGACGTTCAACCCGGCGCGACAGGGACCGCAGCGGCGCGTGTTCAAGTATGACGAGATCCTGCCCAGCGTTGGCCTGGTCTACGACGTCGCGCCCCGGGTCAGCGTCTTCGCCAACTATTCCAAGGGCCTGTCGGTCCCCGGCACGGACAATCTGTACAACAGCTTCTTCTTCGCTCCGGACACGCCGCAGGCGCAGCCGCGGCCGGAACGGACGGACAATTACGACCTCGGCGTCCGTTACCGCAGCGGCCGCGTGCAGGCGCAGATTTCGGGCTTCTTCAACAAGTACAAGGACCGTTCGGCCTCGGCGTTCGATCCCGAGCTCAACGAGACGATCTTCCGCAACCTGGGCGATGTCGATAAGTACGGCGTCGACGGCTACATCGCGTTCGAGCCCGTTCGCGGCATCGAGCTGCAGGCGTTCGGATCGTACCTGAAGTCGGAGATCAAGGACGACCTGATCATCGGCGAATGCACCGCGGCGCAGGTCACCATCGGGTTCCAGGGTTGCGCGAGTGTCGGTGCGCCGATTCTGGCGTTCACGGCAGGCAAGCGCGAAGCGGGTGCGCCCAAGTACACGTACGGCGGTACCGTGCGCGGCGAGTTCGGTCCGTTTCAGGCGGGCATCACCGCCAAGCGGACGGGGCCGCGCTTCATCTACGACACGAACGAGCCGGTTCGCGCCTTCAGCCCGACGGGCGTCGGCACCGCGACCGCCAACACGGTCGTGTTCCCGGCCGCGGTGCCGGCCTATTGGCTGGTCAACCTGGACGCCAGCGTCAGCCTGGCTCCGCTCGGGCTGAACCGCACGCGCGTGCAGCTCAACGTCTACAATCTGTTCGACAAGTTCTACGTCGGCGGGTTTGGCGGCGGGTTGAACCAGTCGATCACCACGCAGGGCACTGCGACGCCGCAGACCATCCCGGCCGGAACGCTGATCGGGTTCGGCAATGCGCCCAATGTCCAGCTGGGTGCGCCGCGCACGGTCAGCGGGACGCTGGTAGTCAGCTTCTGATCGGAACCCGGGGAGGGGCGGTGCCGCTCCCCGCTTCACCGCTAGTCACAGGGGACGCCCGGCCTTCGTGCCGGGCGTTTTCGCGTGGGGGCTGGTGGCTTCCGCGCCACATATCCTTTCCGCTGCTTAACGATCCATCAAAGCTCTTCGGCTAATCCAGGTGAACCCGAGCCGTTGCCAGTGAGTTTTGATGTACGAGGCACCCAAACGTTTCCGTGCCAGCGAGTCTACCGAGCTGGTCGCTTCGGGTGCCGACGCACGCGATGACGGGGAGGCGGGCGGCAGCCTGCGCCTCGCCGACGGACCCGAGGTCCGAAACGCGCAGCTGCTGTCGCGGGGGCAGTTCGCGCCCTATTTCGCCGCGGCCAATGTCGTCGGCGCGCTGGGGGTCGGCTACGCGTTGATCGATGCGACGCCGCTTTGGCTGGTAGCCGGCTGGGGCCTGCTGGTCGTCGCGGTTAACGTCCTGCTGATGCGCAATGCCGAATCGCAAGCCGTGCTCGGCCTCAGCCGCATGCGCCGCAAGGCCGACGACACCGGCCTCATCGTCAACGTCGTCGGGCGCGGCGCGCTGTGGTGCTCGCTGCCCCTATACGCGTTCCCGGGCCAGTCGCCCGAGGTGCAGATGGTGATCGGCACGGTGATGGCGGCGATGACCGGCACCGCGATCGCCTATGCGTCCGTCCCGGTGGCGGCGACCGCGTGGCTGCTGACGATGTGCGGCGGTTTGTCCGGCGTGCTGTTCCTCGCCCACGGGTCGCTCAGCCTCGTGCAGAAGGCGGCGCTGGTGCTGATCGCCGGCATGGGCATCGGCAGCGTGGTGCGCATCTCGCGCTGGGCGTTCAAGCAGATCGAAATGAACGCCAAGGTCGGTAGCAAGAGCGAAGAGGCGACGCTGCTGCTCAAGGAATACGAGCAACGCGGCGCCGGCTGGCTGTGGCAGGTCGATGCCGAAAACCGCGTTACCTACATCTCGTCGCGCATGACCGCGATGATCGGCAAGTCGACGGGCCAGCTGACCGGCCATTCGCTGCCTGCCTCGCTCGGCGGCATGAGCAATCTGGGCCAGGCGCTGCTGGCGCGCGAGCCGTTCTCGGCGCTCGAGATGGAGATCAAGACGCCGGGCGGACCTCGCTGGATTTCCATCGCGGGCGACCCGATCGTCGGCGCCAACGGCCAGTTCGAGGGCTTCCGCGGCGTGGGATCGGACATCACGGACGTCCGCCGGACGCAGGAGCGGCTGACCAACCTTGCCAATGTCGACGTGCTGTCGGGCCTGCCCAATCGCGGCCGCGTCCGCCAGCTGCTGGGCGAGGCGCTGTCGACGTCGATCAAGTCGCAGGTCCCGTGCGCGATCCTGTTCCTCGACCTCGACGGGTTCAAACCGGTCAACGACACGTATGGCCACCCCGCGGGCGATGCCGTGCTGAAATCCGTGGCGCAGCGGCTGGTCAAGGAGGCCGAGGATTTCGGCACCGTCGGCCGCATGGGCGGCGACGAGTTCGCGATCGTCATCCGCGACGCGCAGAGCCGCAAGTCGGTCGAAAATCTGGCCGACCGTATCATCGAGGCGATCGGCAAGCCGTATCGGCTGGACAAGATGGAGATCCGCATCGGCATTTCCGTCGGCTGCGCCTACGGGCCGATGGACGGGCAGAGCGTCGACGACCTGATCCTGAAGGCCGATCTGGCGCTGTACGAAGCCAAGGGCCAGGGCCGCGGCCGCGTCTGCTACTTCTCCGCCAACCTGCAGAACGAGGCGGAGGACCGCGTGCGCGTCGAGAACGACCTGCGCGCCGCGTTGAAGGGCGACCAGTTTCACCTGCTGTACCAGCCGCTGATCGATGCTCAGACGCAGACGCTGCTGGGCTTCGAGGCGCTGCTGCGCTGGAACCACCCGGAACGCGGCGTCGTCCCGCCCAACATCTTCATCCCCATCGCCGAGGAATCGAACCTCATCGTCGCGATCGGCGAATGGGTGATCAACGAAGGCTGCCGCGCGGCGGCCAGCTGGCCCGAACACATCACGGTGGCGATGAACCTCAGCCCCCGCCAGCTGGTCATCCCGGCGCTGCCCAACACGGTCGGCGAAGCGCTCGCCCGCCACCGGCTGCCCGGCAACCGGATCGAGCTGGAGGTCACCGAGTCGGTCTTCATGGACGGATCGGACGGCTCGCTGGACGTCCTGAAGCGGCTCCGCACGCTGGGCGTCGGCATCGCGCTCGACGATTTCGGCACGGGCTATTCCTCGCTCGGCTATCTCAACAAGGCCGTTTTCCACAAGCTCAAGATCGACGGCAGCTTCGTGCGCGAAGCGGGCACGCGGCCCGAGACGATCGAGATCATCAAGTCGATCGTCCAGCTGGCGCGCTCGTTCCGGCTCAACGTCACCGCCGAGGGGATCGAAACGGTTGAGGACTTCGAGCGCATGCGCGAACTCGGCTGCAACACGATGCAGGGATATCTGTTCGGGCGGCCGATGCCTTATGCGCGGGCGAACGAATTGGTCATGGGGCAGGCGCGGCGCAAGGCGGGGTAACACGTCGTCCCAGCCTTCGCTGGGACGACTGATCGCGCTCAAGCGTCCGTGTGCGCGCCGGCGAACATGCCGTTCCGGGGCACCGCCATGACCCGCCGCACCATGGGTACGAAGAAGTCCAGCGGCGCGCTGTCGTACGCCGGGTCGAAAGCGGCCTGGTCGTAGGCTTCGCAGAAATGCGCGCAGGCTTCGAAATGCGGGTGGCCGCGGAAGGCGTCGCGCATGTTTCGGTCCATCCCGAGGTGGTGAAGATAATAGTGGCCCTGGAAAATGCCGTGCTGCTGCGCGATCCAGTGCAGTTCGTCCGACACGAAGGGTTTGAGCATCGCGGCGGCGATTTCGGGGTGGTTGTAGCTGCCCAGCGTGTCGCCGATGTCGTGGAGCAGCGCCATGACGACATAGTCTTCGGACTGGCCGTCGCGGTGCGCGCGGGTGGCGGTCTGCAGGCTGTGCTGGAGGCGGTCGACCGGGAAGCCGCCGTAATCGCCGTCGAGAAGCTGCAGGTGCGCGAGAATGCGATCGGGGAGCTGGGCGGCGAAGGGGCGGAAATGACGCGCGATGTGGCCCCAGTCTTCGGCGGTTCCTTCGGTCATGTGACGGAAGCTGGCTTGGCCTGCGTTGGTGTCCATGAGGGGAAGCTACGCCTGTCGGCGGGTATTGCCAACATCCGCGTCATCCCGGCGCAGGAGTACCCCGCCAAGTAGTACTTTGCGGGGACCCCGCAGGTCGGGATTTCAGTGGCGTCTCGCGCGAAACCTTCGTGGCCACCTCACTGAGATCCCGGCCTTCGCCGGGATGACAGTCGGCCCGGGATGACGTTACATCCAAGCTGCCCTATGTTGGCCGGGATGGCGACCGATACCAGCGAATGGGGCGTGGCCCGGCCGGCGGCGAATGCCGCGGCGGCGGTGCGCGCCGGCGACCCGCCGTCGCTCAAAGGGTTGCGGGGCCAGCCCTTCTTCCAGGACAAGAACCGCGCGTTCTGGGTGCTGCAGTCGGTCGGATGGACCGGCTTTTTCATGCTGCGCACGCTGAACGGCATCGCCACGGCCCAGGGCGCCACGTTCATCATCCACACGCTGCTGCTCACCGCGACCGGCTATTCGCTGACGCTGCTTATGGCGACCGCATACCGGCGGCTGATCCGCCAAAAGGCGCTGATTACCTGGCCGGCGACCGTGGTGATCGTGCTGCTCGCGGCCGCCATGTTCTCCGCCATCGAGACGTGGAGCCACGCGACCTTCGTCAAACCCGGCGCAATGCCCGTGGGCCTCGAGTTCTTCAGCGCCATCCTGCTCGACTTCGCGATCCTCGCCGCCTGGTCGGCGCTTTATTATTCGATCAACTACTACCTGCTGCTGGAGGAACAGGCGGACCGCATGGTGCTGCTGGAGCATCAGGCGAGCGCGGCGCAGCTCGCGATGCTGCGTTATCAGCTCAACCCGCATTTCCTGTTTAATACGCTGAATTCGATTTCGACGCTGGTGCTGCTGAAGCAGACCGAGCGCGCCAATGCGATGCTGTCGAGGCTTGCGTCCTTCCTGCGCTACACGCTGGTCAACGAACAGGCGGCGCAGGTGACGCTGAGTCAGGAGGTCGAGACGCTGAAGCTCTACCTCGAAATCGAGAAGATGCGGTTCGAAGAGCGGATGCGGCCGTCGTTCAACGTCGACCCGGCGGCGATGCACGCCCGCGTGCCGTCGCTGCTGCTGCAGCCGCTGGTCGAGAACGCGATCAAATATGCGGTGACGCCGCAGGAGGGCGGAGCGGACATCGCGGTGGACGCGCGGCGCGTCGGCAACCGCGTGCGGATCACCGTGTCCGACACCGGCCCGGGCACACGGGGGCCGCAAGTCGGCGGCTCGCCGTCCACAGGCGTCGGACTGGCGAATATTCGCGATCGGTTAAGCCAGGCCTATGGCGCCGACCACCATATCGAAGCCAACGATACGGAAGGGGGGTTCGCCGTAACGATCGAAATCCCGTACGATGTTGGCGTTTAAGAATGGCTCCCCGGCACGTGCCGGGCGCGCGTAAGGACTGAATATGGCGATACGCACCATCCTGGTGGATGACGAAACCCTGGCAATCCAGGGGCTGCAACTGCGCCTGCAGGCGCATGGCGACGTCGAGATCATCGACACCTGCACCAACGGCCGCGAGGCGATCCGGTCGATCAAGACGCACAAGCCCGACCTGGTCTTTCTCGACATCCAGATGCCCGGCTTCGACGGTTTCTCGGTCATCCAGGGGCTGATGGAAGTTGAGCCGCCCTTGTTCGTGTTCGTGACCGCGTACAGCGACCACGCGATCCGCGCATTCGAGGCGCAGGCAACCGATTACCTGATGAAGCCGGTGGACGAGGATCGCCTGTCCGACTCTCTGGACCGCGTGCGGCTGCGCCTCAGCGAAAAGCGCGGCGTCGAGGAAGTCGGGCGATTGAAGGAGGTCCTGGCCGAGCACGCGCCGCAGGCCGCGACCGAGTTGGCGGACGAGGGATCGATCGGCGAGCCGCACGCATCCAATCGGTTCGAGAAGCTCATCAACATCAAGGACCAAGGCCAAATCTTCCGCGTCGACGTCGACACGATCGAGCGCATCGACGCGGCGGGCGACTACATGTGCATCCAAACGGCGGGGAACACGCTGATCCTGCGCGAAACGATGAAGGATCTGGAGAAGCGACTGGACCCCAGGCGGTTCCAGCGCGTGCACCGGTCGACGATCGTCAACCTGGACCTCGTCAAGCAGGTCAAGCCACACACCAACGGCGAGTGCTTCCTGGTGCTGGAATCAGGCGCGCAGATTAAGGTATCGCGGTCGTACCGGGATGTCGTGGCGCGTTTTGTGCATTGAGCGGTAGCATGTAAACATGGCCCGGTGCCTCAAGTCTCCGTCATCGTTCCGGTATACAACCGCGAGAACACCGTCGGCGACGCAGTGCGCAGCATTCTGTCGCAAACACACCGCGAATTGGAGCTGATCCTGGTCGACGACGGCTCGACCGACCATAGCGTTTCAGTGGTCGAGCAGTTGGGTGACGCGCGGGTTCGTGTGGTGCGGCACGGCGGCAATCGCGGCATTCCGCACGCCCGCAACACCGGTCTGGATGCTGCAAAGGGGGATTACGTCGCGTGGCTGGACAGCGACGACGTGGCGCGGCCAACACGGCTTGCGGAGCAAGTCGCGTACCTGGAGACGCACAGCGATGTGGCGTTCGTAGGGTCGTGCGCGGGGAAGATGCGGCCCGACGGGCGGCGGCGGGCAGGCGTGCGCGTGCCGCCGCTGGATCACGAGGACATCGTCGCCTGGCTGCTGTTCCGATCGGCTTTCCAGAATTCGGCAATCACCGGGCGAACCGATATCTTGCGCCGCCACCCGTACGACCCCGGCTTTCCGGTGTGCGAGGATGTTGACGAGTTTCAGCGGATCATCGCAGCCAATTATCGCACCGCGAACCTCCCCTCGGTTCTGATCGATCGACGGCTGCACAAGGGGCAGACGATACGCGAGCGCTCCGGGGACATGCAACGGTTCAAGGTGGTCCTGTTCGGCAGGCAACTCGATCGGCTGGGCGTGCGGGCGGAGGGGGACGATGTGGCGCGCCATGTGCAATTCGGCAATCCGAAGCTGCCTGTCGTCGTCCCCGACGCCGATTATCTACGCTGGGCGGAGAATTGGATCGAACGGCTGGTGCAGGCGAACCGCGTGAGCGGCATGGCCGACGAGCGCGCGCTGCGGCTTGCATGCGCATTCTTCTGGACGCGAGCGTGCGCTGAAGCGGGACCCGTTATCGGCTGGCGGAGGGCGGCGCGCCACCTTGCGGCCGCCGAGCCGGCCCGGTGGCTGGGCGCCGAGCGAGGGCGGCGCTGGCTCCGCCGGATGGCGGGAGTCGTGACGGCTTCGGCCATTTCGCGGTCAACTCAGCCGCATGATGGGCGAGCCTAAGCCTTGTTTGGCACGAACTTCATCGCAACGCCGTTCATGCAGTAGCGCAGCCCCGTGGGCTTGGGGCCGTCGTCGAAGACGTGGCCGAGATGCCCGCCGCAGCGGCTGCAGTGAACCTCCGTGCGCTTGAACATGAGGACGCCGTCGATCTTGGTACCGATCGCGCCGGGCAGGGGCTTCCAGAAGCTCGGCCAGCCCGTGCCGCTCTCGAACTTGGTGGCCGAGGAGAAGACCGGACGCGCGCAGCCGGCGCAGACATAGGTGCCGGCGCGCTTTTCGGCGTTGAGCGGGCTGGAGCGGGGGCGCTCCGTGTCCTCCTGGCGCAGCGTGGCGAACTGCGCGGGGGTCAGGCGCTGTCTCCACTGCGCTTCGGTCAGGGTGACAGGGAAGCGGCCTGTCGGCTTGGCCCCGCCGACGCCGCCGAACACGCCGAAGAGCATCGCCGCGGTGCCCCCGCCGAGGATTGCGCGGCGGGTGAGGTGATCGGTTTTCATGTCGAACCTTTTGCGCCGCCCGCCTGAACCTGCGGTTACGCACCCGCGCGGCCGAAGCGCCACCAGGGCGAGGCCGACGGACCCGACTTCAAAACGCTGCTGCGGAACAGGCGGCTGCCGAAGCGCACGATCAGGAACACCCACAAGGCCTGCCAGGCGAGCGCCAGGAGGTGCGGCCAGACCTCGGGCATCTGCGCCGAGCGGGCGAGCATCGTGAAGGGCGAGGAGAAGGGGACCAGCATCGCGGCGATGCCCAGCGGGGTGGCGTAGGCGCCGACGGCGGCGGACGCGAGCAGCAGCACCGCGACCTGCCCCATGGTGACGGGCATGGAGAGCGTCTGCACCTCGCGGACGGTGGACGCCTGCGAGCCGATGCCCAGGAACAGCGCGCCCAAGAGCAGATACGCCATTGAATAATAGAGAATTCCCAGGCCCACGAACATGGGCCAGCCGACCGCCGGTTCGGGCAGCGTGAAGCCGGGGGGGAGCCAGATCGACAGGCCGATGACGGCGGCGATCGCCCATACCGTGATTCCGACCAGCGACACCGCCAGCATGGCGAACAACTTGCCCACGAAGATCGCGTCGATGGGCAGCGCCGCAGCCAGGATCTCTATCACCTTGTTGGATTTCTCCTCGATCAGGTTGGACAGCAGCTGCACGGCGAGCAGGATGGTGAGCATGAACAGCAGGAACTGGCCGAGCCGGGCGGTCAACGTCTGCGCGCTGGCGACGGAGCCAGCCGACTGATCGACTTGCCGGACGGCGATCTGCACGGGCGGCGCGGAGGTGCCGGCGGCGGCAAGCGCGCGCTGCTGGCGCACCTGGTTCAGGATCAGCGTCAGCGAGCGGCGGACATTGCCGTCCTTGCCGACAGCGCCCGTCAGCCTGGGCGCGTCGACGCCGCCGGTCAGGACGGCGCGGACGTTCTTCTTGTCGTCGGCAAGCAGGCGGTCGACGCCGGCGTCGCCGCCGACGTCATCGACGCGGAGCAGTTCGGGCATGGGATCGCCCGCGAACAGCGTATTAAGCTGCGTGCGCGCGCCCGCGATCTCGCGGAACTCGGCTTCCGGCGCGACGATCGCGACGACCGTGCGGTTGTCGTTGCGCGCGACGCTTTCGCCAAGATTGCCGAACAGCACGCCGAAGGCGAGCGGGAAGAGCGGACCCAGCAGGAACAGCAGGAATGTCTTGGACGCGACGGTGGCGACGAAGTCGCGGCGGCCGACGACGAAGGCGGACTGGAGAAAGGTCATGCGGCCGCTCCCGTGGCAGTGGCGCTTTCGGCCAGGGCCCGCGCCGCGTCCGCGCCGGCGATGGCGACGAACGCGTCGTGGAGGCCGGGGCGTTCGATCGCGAGGGTCTGGATGCCGGCATTGCCGTCGATCAGCGCGCGCAGCAGCGGTTCGACGCCGGTGGGCGGCAGTTCGAACGCGAACGTGCGCCCTTGCGCCTTGGCATCGGCGGGCAGCGCCGCGCGCCAGGGCCCGTCGGGCGATCGCGTTTCGAGGCGCACCTGCGGCTGCAGGCGGTTGCGCGCCTCCTCCACCGTGCCGTCAAAGCGCACCTTGCCGCCGGCGATAATGGCGACATGTTCGCACAATCGCTCGGCATGGGCGATGACGTGGGTGGAGAAGATCACGGTAACGCCGGCCTCCGCCTGGCGACGGATCAGCTCTTCCAGCCGCGCCTGGTTGAGCGCGTCGAGGCCGGAGAAGGGCTCGTCCAGGATGATCAGGCGCGGGCGGTGGACGATGGTGCCGAGCAGCTGCACCGTTTGCGCCATGCCCTTGGAAAAGGTCGAGATCTTGGCGTCGACCTTGGCGCCCAGGTTGTTGGCGGCGAGCAGCTCGCCGGCGCGGGCGCGGCCTTCGGCGAGCGGCAGCCCGCGCAGCGCGCCCATGAAGGCGATGGCGTCGCGCGCGGTCATCGCCGGGTAGAGGCCGCGTTCCTCGGGAAGATAGCCGACCTCGGTCGCGGCATCGAGCGGACGTTCGCGGCCGAGCAGCGTGCGGCGGCCGCCGTCCGGGTCGATGATGCCCAGCAGCATGCGCAACGTGGTGGTCTTGCCCGCGCCGTTGGGGCCGAGAATGCCGTAGATGCTGCCCTGCGGCACGGCCAGCGAGACGCCGTCGACGGCGCGGTTGGCGCCGAACGTCTTGACCAGGTCGTGCGCTTCGATGGCGTAGGTCAACGCATTCCCCCGTTTGCGTCACCCCGGCGAAGGCCGGGGTCCCGGTGAGTTCAGAACTTGCACGCTTCACCCGCCGAGATCCCAGCCTTCGCTGGGATGACGTTCGGTTGTAAAGGCCTTTTCTATGAAGGACCGCATTCGCGCCAAGGCCCATGAACTGGGCTTCACCGCCTGCGGGTTCGTGCGCGCCGCGGACGTGCCGGATAATACCGGACGGCTGCACGCGTGGCTGGAGGCCGGGTGCCACGGCGACATGGCTTGGATGGAGGCCAATTCCGACCGCCGCGCGCACCCGCAGGGCCTGTGGCCGGCGGTGCGTAGCGTCATCGCGCTGGGCATGAGCTACGCGCCCGCGGTCGACCCGCTGGCGCATGCGGGCGACGGCGGGGTGGGGCGCATCTCCGTCTACGCGCGCGGCGACGATTATCACGACGTCGTCAAGAAGCGGCTGAAGGCGCTGGCCCGCTGGCTGGTCGCGGAAGCAAGCTGCGAGCTCAAGGTGTTCGTTGACACCGCGCCGGTGATGGAGAAGCCGCTGGCCGAGGCCGCCGGGATCGGCTGGCAGGGCAAGCACACCAACCTGCTCAACCGCACGGACGGGTCGTGGCTGTTCCTGGGTTCGGTGTTCACGACGCTGGAGATCGAGCCGGACGCGCCGGCGCAAGATCATTGCGGGTCGTGCACGCGGTGCCAGCAGGCGTGCCCGACCGCGGCGTTCCCCGCGCCCTACCAGCTCGATGCGCGGCGGTGCATTTCGTACCTTACGATCGAGCACCGCGGCCCCATTCCGCACGAATTCCGCGCCGCGATCGGCAACCGCATCTACGGCTGCGACGATTGCCTGAGCGTCTGCCCGTGGAACCGCTTCGCCGACGCAGGGGGGGCGAACCTGGCGTTCGTCGGCCGGGCGGAGCTGGAAGCGCCGCGGCTCGCCGAGCTCCTGGCGCTGGACGACGCGGGGTTCCGGGCGCTGTTCGCCAAATCGCCGATCAAGCGGATCGGGCGCGACCGGTTCGTCCGCAACTGCCTGATCGCGGCGGGGAACAGCGGGGAGGCGGGGTTGGCGCCGGTGGTGCGGGCGCTCGCCGCGGATCCGGACCCGGTGGTGGCGGAGGCGGCGGGGTGGGCGCTGGATCGGTTGACCAGGCTTCCAGAGAGTGGGCTCAACCTTTCGTTCGTCCCGAGTGAAAACGAGGGGCGTGATGGCCAGCGCCCCTCGATTACGGCTTCGCCTCCACTCGGGACGAACGAGTTTGGCAAATCAGCTGGGTGACCGGGTCTGCCGCAGCGCCGCGACGCAGCTCGCGCGGTCGATGTCCTCGCCCGTGGGACGGCGCGCGTCGATGTGGGTGACGGCGTGTTCGCCGCCGCCACGCGGATAGAGATAGGCGTCGAGGACGCAGGTCTCGCTGGCGAACTGCAGCCGGCGTGCATCGCCTTCGGTGAGGGTGGCGCGCGGGGTGCCGAACGCGGCCTCGAGCTCGCGCGTGGTCTTGCCGACGACGAGCCCGGCGGCGCGCGGCTGTGCAGCGACGGGAGCGGGCGCCGCCCCGACGCGCGGCGGCGGGGTCGGCGCGGTGGCGGTGCAGCCCGCCGCGAGCAGCAGCAGGGCCGCCGTGGCGGGGTTTCGGATAATCGCGTTCTTCACGTCGGTTTGCCTCGCCTTCGATGCCCGGCTACCCGCTGCGCTTTGCCACACAACCCGCCGGAGCTTTCGTGACCCCAACGCACTCGACGCCCAATCGTCCCCCGCAAGATCAACTGGACATCGTCGCCATCGGCAACGCCATCGTCGACGTCCTCGCCAAGGCGGACGACGCTTTCCTCGACCAGGAGGGCCTGTTGAAGGGCGGCATGCAGCTGATCGACGCGGACCAGGCCGAGTCGCTTTATTCGCGCATGGGGCCGGGCCGGGAGATCAGCGGCGGATCGGCGGCGAACACGCTGGCCGGCGCGGCGGCGCTGGGCTGCCGCTGTGCGTTCGTCGGCCAGGTCGCGGACGACCAATTGGGCGCGGTTTTCACGCACGACATGCGCGCCAACGGCGTCCACTTCGACACGCCGGCGCGCGGCGGCGAGCCGCCGACGGGGCGGGTCTTGATCCTGGTTAGCCCCGACGGCGAGCGGACCATGAACACGTTCCTGGGCGCGTCGCATTACCTGCCGATGGCGAGCATCGGCGGCGGCCTGATCGAGCGGGCGCGCGTGCTCTACCTCGAAGGCTATATGTGGGATCCGTCCGAGCCGCGCGAAGTGATGCGCGAGGCGATCCGCATCGCGCGCGCCGCGGGCAACACGGTGGCGATGACGCTGTCGGTCAACTTCATCATCGAACTGCACCGCAGCGACCTGCAGGCGCTGATCGATGGCGGGCTGATCGACATATTGTTCGTCAACGACGAGGAGGTGAAGTGCCTGGTCCAGAACGATGATCTGGAGGCGGCGATCGCCGAAGTGGCGCCGCTTGTGCCGTTGCTGGTGGTGACCATGGGCGCATCGGGCGCGGCGGCGTTCAAGAACGGCGAGCGCTTCACCGTCGCCGCCGAGCCGGTGGCCCGGGTCGTTGACACGACGGGCGCGGGCGACCTGTTCGCGGCCGGGTTCCTGGCCGGGCACGTCAAGGGGCGGAGCGTCGAGGATTGCCTGCGCATGGGCGCGATCGCGGCGGCGGAAGTGATCTCGCATTACGGCGCGCGGCCCGAAGAGGATCTGCTGGCGTTGGTCAATCAGGCGCTGGGGTAAAGATCCAGGGTCCTGCGCCGCCTCTGAAGCGCTCGTCGCCGCGGTCGATCGTCAACATGGCTCCAATCGTCCTCCCCCGCTTTTGCGGGGGAGGTGGCAGCCTGCAAGGCTGACGGAGGGGCTTCTTGGCGTAGACCTCTCCATAAAGACCCCTTCGCCGCCTTTCCAACGAGGCTGCTCATCGCCGGAAGCCTGGGCGGCTTCGCCCCTCCACCATCCGGCCGTGCCGGGTGGTCCCCCTCCCCTGCAAATGCAGGGGAGGACGATCGAATCGCTTCGGTGGAGTGGATCAGATCTTAGCGATGATCCACGCCCGGCGTGCCCGGCTCCAGGTCCTCGGCATCGAGTTCCGGCACCTCGACGATGCCCTTGCCCAGGTGGCTGTGGCTACGGCCGTAGAGGAAGTAGATCACGAAGCCGATCGCCGCCCAGGCCGGCAGCACGATCATCGCTTCGAACGGCAGGTTGAAGAACAGGAACAGGCAGCCGAGGATCGTCAGAGTCGCGACGAGCGGCAGCGCCGGAACCTTGAACGAACGTTCGCGGTGCGGATCGCGGACGCGGAGCATCCAAACCGCGATCGCCACCATCATGAACGCGTAGAGCGTGCCGGCGTTGGCGATGTCGGCAAGCTGGCCGACGGGCAGGAACGCCGCCGCGAAGGCGACCACGACGCCCACGATCGCGGTCACGATGTGCGGCGTCTTCCACTTGGGGTGAACGCGGGACAGGATGTCCGGCAGCAGGCCGTCGCGCGACATCACGAAGAAGATGCGCGTCTGGCCGAACAGCAGGATCAGGATGACCGACGGCAGCGCGACGAACGCCGCGATGCCCAGCATGTTGCCGATCGGACCGAAACCGATCTGCCGCAGCACGTGCGCCAGCGCTTCGCGCGAGCAGACGAGCTTTTCAGCATGTTCGGGCAGCGCGCACTGGACGGCGAGCGCTTCGGAACCGGCGGGGAAGGGGATGCCGTTCGGGCCCATGATCGGCTGACCGCCGATCGTGCCGACGGCGCCGGCCGCCACCAGGATGTAGAAGACGGTGCAGAATAGCAGCGATCCGATCAGGCCGATCGGCACGTTTCGCTGCGGGTTCTTGGTCTCCTCCGCCGCGGTGGAAACCGCGTCGAAGCCGACATAGGCGAAGAATATGGTCGCGGCCGCGCCCACCGCGCCGACGCCCGAGCCGAAGCCGCCGAAAACGCCGGCGGGCAGGAAGGGATTGAAATTGGCGACCTCGGTCTTCGGCAAGGTGAGCACGATGAACGCGGTCAGCGCCGTCACCTTGATCGCGACCAGAATGGCGTTGAAACGCGCGCTTTCTTTGGTGCCGAGCATCAGCAGCCAAGTCACCAGCAAGGCGATGACCACGGCGGGCAGGTTGATGAACCCGCCGGGGGCGCCGCCCAGCGCGGCCGGGCCGGCGGTGATCGCCGCCGGCAAGGCCACCCCGAACGTTTCCTTCAATATCGTGTCGACGAAATAGCCGGACCAGCCGACCGACACGGCGGACGCGGCGACGGCATATTCGAGTACGAGCGCCCAGCCGACCGACCAGGCGAGCACTTCGCCCATCACCGCATAGGTATAGGTGTAGGCCGATCCCGCGACGGGGATCATCGAGGCGATCTCGGCGTAGCAGAGCGCGGCGACGATGCAGATGAAGCCCGCGATGGCGAAGGCGAGCATCAGGCCCGGTCCCGCCTTCTGCGCGCCGGCCGAGGTCAGCACGAAAATGCCGGTGCCGATCACGCAGCCGATGCCGAACAGGGTGAGCTGGAACGCACCCAGCGTCCGCGTCAGGGACTTCTTCTTGGCCGTCGCCAAAATGGCGTCGAGCGGCTTGACCCGGTCAAAGTTCATGGAGGTCCCCTTTTAAGCACTTGCGGTCTTCGCCGCTTCGTCGTGGGCGGGAGCCTAGCCGCGCTGATCCGCACCGCGCAACAGGTTTCGCGCCTCTAGCGCGCCAGCATCGGCCCCAGCGGCCGTCCGGCCAGCACATGGACGTGGAGGTGGGGCACTTCCTGGCCGCCATGAGGTCCGGTGTTGGCGAGCAGGCGGTAGCCGGGCGCGGCCAGCCCCGCCGCGCGCGCGACGTGGCCCACCGCCCGGACGAAGCCCGCGATCTCCGCATCGGACGCGCGGGCGGAGAAATCGTCCCAGGACACGTACGCGCCCTTGGGGATCACCAGGACGTGGTGCGGCGCGGCGGGCGCGATGTCGTTGAACGCGAGCGCGTGGTCGTCCTCGTAGACGCGGTCGCAGGGCACCTCGCCGCGCAGGATGCGGGCAAAGATGTTGGCGGTATCGTAGGGGCGCGTTGCATCGATGGGCATGGCCCGGAGCCTACACCGGGGAGGGGCGGTCATCCAATCCCGTTCGCACCGCACGCGTGGCGCGGGCGCACCAGTCCGGCACGCCTTCGCGCCGCTACGGAACGACTCCCGCGAGTCGATGATTGAATCGGTTCGGTAACGAATCAAAAGGGCGCAACATGGCGGCACGGGCCTATTGGCAGGGACAAATCAGGCTGGCGCTGGTGTCGATCCCGGTCGAAATCTACTCGGCGACCAAGTCGGGGGCGAGCGTGTCGTTCCGGCAGATCCACGAGCCGACGGGCAAGCCGATCAAGTACGAAAAGTCGGTGCAGGGCGTGGGACCCGTGGACCCGGACGAGATCGTCAAGGGCTACGAATACGAGAAGGGCAGCTACGTCCTGGTCGACGAAAGCGAGCTGGACGCGGTCAAGCTGGAGTCCAAGAAAACGCTGGAGCTGACGCAGTTCGTCGACCTGCACGAGATCGACCAGGTTTATTACGAGAAGCCCTACTACGTCGTGCCCGCCGACGATCTGGCGGAAGAAGCATTCGTGGTGCTGCGCGAGGCGTTGAAGAAGACCAAAAAGGTCGGGCTCGGCCAGCTCGCGCTGCGCGGGCGCGAATATGTCGTCAGCCTGAAGGCGTGCGGGCGCGGCATGGTGCTGGAAACGCTGCGCTACGCCGACGAGGTCAACAAGGCGCAGGGCTTCTTTCGCGAAATCGCGGACGCGGCGCCGGACCCGGACCTGCTCGATCTGGCGACGACGCTGATCGAGAAAAAGGCGGCGCCCTTTGACGCGGCCAATTACCACGACCGCTATATCGACGCGGTCAAGGCGCTGATCGACGAGAAGCTCAAGAACAAGGGCAAGAAGGTGACGCCGGAGGCGGACGACGCCCCGCGCGGCGGGTCCAACGTCATCGACCTGATGGCGGCGCTGAAGCAGAGTTTGGAGAAGGGGGCGGACCCGGCAGCCAAGCCTGCGGCTAAGCCGGCGAGCGGATCGGTCGCGCCAAAGGCCAAAGCGCCGCCCAAGCCCCGCGCGCCGGCGGCCAAGACGGCGGCGCGCGCCGCATCGACGCGGAAGCGGGCGTGATGTCCTTCTTCACCGTTCGGGCTGAGCCTGTCGAAGCCCTTCCTTTCTTGTTTTCCCGGGGGAAGAAGAAGGAAAGCCCTTCGACAAGCTCAGGGCGAACGGTGTTTGGTTGTACCGCCCGATGAAGAAGGACCTCAGCCTCGACGCGTACAACGCCAAGCGGGACTTCACGAAAACGAATGAGCCGCCTGGGCTGGCGGCGGCGCTGGGGGGATCGACATTCATTGTGCAGAAGCACGACGCGACGCGGCTGCACTATGATTTCCGGCTGGAGCTGGACGGGGTGCTGAAGAGCTGGGCGGTGACGCGGGGCCCAAGCCTCGATCCGGACGACAAACGGCTGGCGGTGCGGACGGAGGACCATCCGCTGTCCTACGCGACGTTCGAAGGGGTGATCCCCAAGGGCGAATATGGCGGCGGCACGGTGATGTTGTGGGACCGGGGGACGTGGATCCCGCACCCCGGCAAGGACCCGCGAAAGACCTTGGACGAGGGACACCTGCACTTCACGCTCGAGGGCGAGCGGATGAAGGGCGAGTGGATCATGATCCGGCTGAAGCCGCGAGCGGGGGAGAAGAACGAGAATTGGCTGCTCAGAAAGATCGCCGACGACCATGCCGGCGCGTCCGATACGCTGGTCGAACGCGAGCTGACCAGCATCGCCACCGGGCGGACCATGGCGGAGATCGCGGCGGGGGTGGAGGTGGAGACGCCATCGTCATCCCGGCGAAAGCCGGGACCCAAGAACGCGAAGTCCGACAGCGAAGCGAAGTCCTCTTCGTCTGTTGCGAAAACCACGGTGACCTTGGGTCCCGGCGTTCGCCGGGATGACGGGAAGAGGCCGAAGAAGGCGGATCGCCTCCCCGAGTTCCAGCCGCCGCAGCTGGCGACGCTGGCGGACCACGTGCCGGCGGGCGGCGAGTATATCCACGAGACCAAGTACGACGGCTACCGCATCCTGCTCGCGGTGGGAGGGGGCGAGGCCCGCACGTACACGCGGACCGGGCAGGACTGGTCCGACCGCTTCCGGGCCGTGGCCGACGCCGGCCTCAAGCTGCCGGGATCGGCGCTGATCGACGGCGAGGTCGTCGTGCTGGACGCGGAAGGGCGGCCCAATTTCCAGGCGCTGCAGGCGTCGATCAAGGAGGGCGGCGGCAACCTCGCCTTTTTCGGCTTCGATATTCTCGAGCAGGACGGCGAGAAGCTGGTCGACCTGCCCAATATCGAGCGCAAGGGGCGGCTGGCGGCCTTGTTCGCCAACGCGGAGCCGCCGATCCACTATGCCGAGCACGTCGTCGGCAGCGGCGAGGCGATGTTCGAGGCGATGTGCCGCGGCGGCATGGAGGGCATCATCTCCAAGCGCGCGGACGCGGCGTATCGCGGCAAGCGGACGCAGGCGTGGCTCAAGGTCAAATGCATCCGGCGGCAGGAGTTCGTGATCGTCGGCTGGACGCCGAGTGAGAATGGCCGCGGGTTCCGGTCGCTGCTGCTCGGCCTCAATGAAGGCGGCGAGCTGCGCTACGCGGGCAAGGCGGGGACCGGCTTCGACATGGCGGGCATCGACGCGCTGCTGGAGAAGATGACGCCGCTCGAGCGCGCCGAACCGACGGTCAAGGCGCCGCGCGCGGCGGTACGCGGCGCGCGTTGGATCGCGCCCAAGCTGGTCGCGGAAGTCGCGTTCACCGAATGGACGGCGGACGGCGTGTTGCGCCACCCGAGCTTTATCGCGTTGCGCGAGGACAAGCCGGCGGCGGACGTGGTGCGCGAGCGCGAAACGCATGTCGCGGCGACACCGGGCGCGGGCGGCGCGGCGGCGACGGGGGTCAAGCTCACCAGCGGTGACCGGGTAATTTTTCCCGAGGACGGGATCACCAAGGCGCAGCTGGCCGACTACTACGCCGCCGTCGCTGGCCCGATGCTGGAATGGACCGCGAAACGCCCGATCAGCCTGGTGCGATGCCCGCAGGGACGGGCCAAGCACTGCTTCTTCCAGAAGCACGACGCCGGATCGTTCGGCGACCTCGTCAAGCAGGTGGCGATCACCGAGTCCAAGGGCGGCACCGAAAACTATCTGTACGTCGAGGACGCGGCGGGGCTGATCGCCTGCGTGCAGATGGGCACGATCGAATTCCACGGCTGGGGATCCAAGGTCGATGCACTGGAGAAGCCCGACCGGCTGGTCTTCGACCTCGACCCCGACGAAGGCCTGGGCTTCGACGCGGTCAAGGCGGCGGCGGTGAAGCTGCGCGCGCTGCTTGCCGACATGGGGCTGGTGACGTTTCCGCTACTGTCGGGTGGCAAGGGGCTTCACGTCGTGGCGCCGCTCGATGAGACGGCGGAGTGGCCGGAGGTCAAGGACTTCGCCAACCGCTTCAGCCGCGCGCTGGCCGCCGCCGAGCCCGAATATTTCACCGCCAACATCCGCAAGGTCGAGCGCAAGGGGCGCATCTTCCTCGACTGGCTGCGCAACCAGCGCGGGGCGACGGCCATCATGCCTTACTCTGCGCGCGCGCGGCCGGGTGCGACGGTGGCGGCGCCGATCGCGTGGGACGAGCTGGATGGCATGAAAGGCGCGGACTTCGGCATCGGCGACCTGGAGGCGTTGCTGGAGCGGGCGGGCTCGAAGGCATTGCGGGGTTGGGGTGAGGCGGAGCAGGCGCTGCCGAAGTTTTAGTGTAAGCCCCTCCCCTTCAGGAGCCGGGCGGCTCTTGGGACCGTCCGGGGGGACGATCCTGCCGCCCGGCCGGGTTGGGGTGGGGGCGAGCGAAGCGAGCGCTTATTTCGACTAACGAAGCGTCCGCAGCGGCATCGAGCCGCCGCGGACGCACCCACCCCAACCCCTCCCTTGAAAGGGAGGGGCTTCTCGTCGCCGGGGTACACTTCTTCACGCATTTCTTACCGCCACCTCCTATAAGGTCCCCGTGGCCGCACTCGCATCCGATCCCCGCCCGCGTTCCGCGGTGAGCGACGGCACCGGCGTCGCCGGGCTCGTCGGGCTGTTCGCCTGGGTCGCGGTGGCGCGCTATTTCAACATGAGCGGGCCCTATGCGGCACTGGCGGCGCTGGCTGCGTGCGGGGTGCCGATGGTGTTGTGGTCGCTGCTGGTCGACCGCGTCCACCGCAATCCGACCACCGGCGTCGACTGGGACGGGGCGCCCAAGCCGTGGGGCGAGACGCTGGACGTCAGCCTGGTCAAATTGGGCGGGCTGTTCGCCACCTGGGGGATCATCGCGATCTTCTATTCGCTGGGCAACTGGTACTGGGACGGGCGCTTCGGCAATTACGGCTTCGCGATGCAGCTGCTCAGCTGGTCGGTGGTGCCGCTGGCGCTGGCGGCGATCCCCTACGTGCTGTGGCTCGACCGCCGCCTGGTTGAGCCGCGCGACAACGCATGGCACTTCGGGCAGCTGCTGGTCGGCGGCGCGTTCGACAAGGAACGCGTGTACGAGCACCTGCGCCAGTGGTTCGTGAAAGGCTTCTTCCTCGCCTTCATGCTGTCCATCGTGCCCGGCAACTGGGCGGACGCGATCCGCTGGCCGACCTGGGAGATCCTGGCCAACCCGGTCAGCCTCTCCGTCTACCTCGTCGGGGCGATGTTCATGATCGACGTGACGTTCGCGACCGTCGGCTACATGCTGACCATGAAACCGCTGGACGCGCATATCCGCTCGGCCAACCCGTTCGCGGCCGGATGGGCGGCGGCCTTGATGTGCTACCCGCCCTTCATCCTGATGATGAACGACGGGCCGCTGAACTACCATCGCGGAACGGCGGACTGGAACGTCTGGCTAGACGGGCAGCCGGCGGCGCAGGCCCTGATCGGCTTCCTGCTGGTCACGCTGACCGCCGTCTATGCCTGGGCGACGGTGGCGTTCGGGTTCCGCTTTTCCAACCTGACGCACCGCGGCATCCTGACCCACGGGCCGTATGCGATCACCAAGCACCCCGCCTACGTGTCCAAGACCTTGTTCTGGTGGCTGTCGTCGATGCCGTTCCTGTCGGTGTCGGGGAGCCTCGCCGAGGCGGCGCGCAACAGCGCCATCCTGTTGATCGTCACCGGCGTGTACTACTGGCGCGCGCGCACCGAAGAGAAGCATCTGGGGATGGACCCGGCCTACCGGGAATATGCCGCGTGGATGGAGCGCAACGGACCAGTGCCGCGGCTGGTGGCGTGGGTGCGCGCCCTCGGCCGCCGGCCGCGTGCGGTCGCGGCGGAGTAGCCGACCGCTTGCCCGGGAGCCGCTGCGTTCCTAGTTGATCGCCTCACCCCGAGGAGATTTTCATGAGCGTCGACGTCAAGTACCGCACCACCGCCACCGCCACCGGAGGCCGCGACGGCTCGGCCCGGACGGAGGACGGCAGCCTCGACGTCAAGCTCGGCGTGCCCAAGGAAATGGGCGGCAACGGCCAGGGCAACAACCCCGAACAACTGTTCGCCGCCGGCTATTCGGCGTGCTTCCTGGGCGCGATGAAGGCGGTGTCCGCCAAGGAAGGCGTCACCGTTCCCGCCGACGCGACGGTCACCGCCGAAGTCGGCATCGGCCCGCGTTCGGAAGGTGGCTTCGGCATCACCGCGGACCTAACGGTCAGCCTGCCCGGCGTTCCGGCCGAGGACGCCCGCCGCCTGGTCGACGCCGCGCACCAGGTCTGCCCTTATTCGAACGCGACGCGGGGCAATGTCGATGTCGGGCTGACGATCGCGTAGGCTGGAAGCACGTAACCGTCCTCCCCTGCTTTTGCAGGGGAGGGGGACCGTCCCGCGCAGCGGGATGGTGGAGGGGCTTCTTTCAATCGCACGACAAGAGCCCCTCCACCAGCTTCGCTGGTCCCCCTCCCCGGCAAAAGCCGGGGAGGACGGAAGGAGCCTAAAAGCTCATCTCTTCATAGATGCGGCTGATGTCGCCGTTCCACTCGCCATTGTAGCGGTCGAGCAGGCGTTCGGCGGGAGTTTTGCCCGTCGCGATCGTCTCGCGCAGCGGGTCTAGGAAGCCGCCTTCGTTGTCCCCCGATGCGTTGAGGCGCGCGCGCGCGGTGAGGCCGGCGGCGGCGATGTCGAGGACGCGGGCGCCCAGGTCGCGCAACATGCCGCCGCCGGGCACCGCGGCGCGCAGGCCTTCGCGCGGAACGGCGTCGCGCAGCGTTTGGCGCTCCTCGATCGACCAGTCTTTGACCTCGTCCCAGGCGGCACCCAGCGCATTTTCGTCGTACAGCAGCCCGACCCAGAGCGCGGGCAGCGCGCAGATCTTGCTCCACCGCCCGCCGTCGGCGCCGCGCATCTCGAGGAAGCTCTTGAGGCGGACCTCGGGAAAGGCGGTGGACAGGTGGTCGGTCCAGTCGGCGACGGTGGGCGTCTCGCCGGGCAGGATCGACAGCCGGCCTTCGAGGAAATCGCGGAACGACAGGCCGGCGGCGTCCAGATACTTGCCGTCGCGGAAGACGAAGTACATCGGCACGTCGAGTGCGTAGTCGCAATAGCGCTCGTACCCGAACCCGTCCTCGAAGACGAAGGGCAGCATGCCCGTGCGGTGCGGGTCGGTGTCGGACCAGATGTGGCTGCGGAACGAGACGAAGCCGTTGGGCTTGCCTTCGGTAAACGGCGAATTGGCGAACAGCGCGGTGGCCAGCGGTTGCAGGGCAAGCCCGACGCGGAACTTGCGCGCCATGTCGGCCTCGCTCGCATAGTCGAGATTGACCTGGATCGTGCAGGTGCGCAGCATCATGTCCAGCCCCAGCGTGCCGACGCGCGGCATGTGGCTGAGCATGATCTTGTAACGGCCCTTGGGCATGACAGGCAGGTCGGCGCGCGCCTTGTCCGGCCACATGCCGAGGCCCAGGAAACCCAGCCCCAGCCTGTCGCCCGCGGCCTTGACCTGCTTGAGGTGCCGGCCGGCCTCGGCGCAGGTCAGATGCAAATTCTCGAGCGGCGCGCCCGACAGTTCGAACTGGCCCGCGGGCTCCAGGCTGATGCTGCCGTCGGCGCCCGTCAGCGCGATGACCTTGCCGTCCTCCTCCACCGGCGTCCAGCCGAACTCGGTCAGCGCCATCAGCAGGTCGCGGATGCCGCCGGGCTCGTCCCAGCTGGGCGCGCGGTGGTCGGCGGTGCAGTAGACGAACTTCTCGTGCTCGGTGCCGATGCGCCAGCGGTCCCGGGGCTTCTCACCGCCCGAGAAGGTGGCGAGCAGGTCGGCGCGCGACTCGATGCGCGGGCCGTCGGTGGAAAGATCGGTGCGCGTCGTCATGGCGCGCGCTTAGCGGGGCGGGCGGGGCGCGTCACCATGCGTCATTGCGCCCGCGTCATCCCTGCTCCGACACGTCATCCCGGCGAAAGCCGGGACCCAAGATCACCGAACATATCAGGCGGAGACTTCGCTTCGACGCATTCATGACGATCATCGTGACCTTGGCTCCCGGCTTTCGCCGGGATGACGGGAAAAGCTACGACGCGGAGCCCGGCCAATCCCCGCTCGTCGCCATCCAAGCGGCCACCGCGGCGACGCACGCCGTGTCGGCGCGCAGGATGCGCGGCCCCAGCGAGATCGCGCGGGCGCAGGGGTGGGCTTCGATCGCGGCGACCTCCGCGTCGGTGAACCCGCCTTCCGGGCCGACGAGAATGGCGGCGGGCGCGGGGTGCGCGGGCCCGCCAGCGCCGCCGCGTTCGTTGGCGAACAGCAGCGCGCGCCCCGCGGGCCAATCGGCGAGCAGGCGGTCGAGCGATACCGGCTCGGCCAGGTCGGGCAGCGCGGTGCGCTCGCACTGCTCGGCGGCCTCGAGGACGTGCGCGCGCAGCTTGTCGAGCTTGACGGTGCGGACGATGGTGCGGTCGGTGACGACGGGCAGCAGCCGCGCGACGCCCAGTTCGGTGGCGCGCTCGACGATCCATTCCAGCCGC
>DASQNO010000051.1:0-5988 GCA_035644935.1 Sphingomonadaceae bacterium | reverse complement strand
TCGCTGACCAGCGCGCGGCCGACGACCAGGCCCCAGGTGGCGGAGTTGACCAGCTTGCTGTGCGACTTGCCCGCGTGCGCGCGCCAGTCGGCGTCGCCCAATTTGTCGGCGATCAGGCTGTCGGCCGTTTCAGAGTCCGGCACGCGCAGAAACGCCTCGGCGAGGCTCAGCAGCGCCACGCCCTCGGCGGTGTTCAAGCGATATTCGGTCAGGAACTGGTTGACCCAGCCCGTGGTCTGCGCCGCGCGCAGGTCGCGGATAAGGGCCAATGCGCGGCGTTCGACAGCGGATCGCGTTGCCGAATCGAGCGTCGCGGCGGGAAGCAGTTCGCGCAGGACGTCGGGTTCGGGCGCGCGGTGCAAACGGGTCATCGCGGCGCGCACCGATGCCGTAGCGTCACCCACGGACGGGGCGATGGAGGACTTGAGTGTTGCCATGTTCCCGCATTAGACCTCGGCCTTCCCAGCGGCAACGCCGCGCGGCCGGAGTTCAGACATGCCGACGGCCAGCCTCGACGATATTCGCGCCCGCATCGGCGAGGAAATCGGCGTGTCGCCGTGGATCACGATCGACCAGCCGATGATCGACACCTTCGCCGACGTGACGGGCGATCCGCAGTTCATCCACGTCGATCCGGTGGCCGCCGCCGCGACACCGTTCGGCGGCACCGTCGCGCATGGGTTCCTGACCCTGTCGCTGCTCAGCCAGATGGCCTCGGACATCATGCTGCGCCCGCCCGGCACGCTGATGGGGGTCAATTACGGGTTCGACCGCGTGCGCTTCATCCAGGCGGTGCGATCGGGCCGGCGCGTGCGCGGCCGCTTCGTGCTCGCCGCGTTCGAGGAGAAGAAGCCGGGGCAGATGCAGTTCACGCACGGGGTTACCGTGGAGATCGAGGGCGAAGACAAGCCCGCGCTGACCGCCGACTGGATCGGACAGATTTTCACCGCGCCTCCGGCCGCCTAGCGGCAGAGCTGGGAGCGAAGCGATAGCGAGCCTGCCTAGCCCGGTGTAAGGAAGAAGAAGACCCTCACCTCCTCTTCCGCTCGCGGGAGAGGGTTGTTTCAGAAGGATTCACCCATGACCACACGCGAAGCCGTTATCGTTTCCACCGCGCGCACGCCGATCGGCCGCGCCTATCGCGGAGCGTTCAACGCGCTGCCCTCGCCGACGCTGGCGTCGCACGCGATCAAGGCGGCTGTGGAGCGCGCCGGGATCGATCCGGCGGAGGTCGAGGACGTGATCATCGGCGCCGCGCTGCAACAGGGCGTGCAGGCGACGATCGGCCGCACCGCCGCGCTACGCGCCGGGCTGCCGACATCGGTCGCCGGCATGTCGATCGACCGGCAGTGCGCGTCCGGGCTGATGGCGATCGCCACCGCCGCCAAGCAGGTCATCGTCGACCGCATGGACATCTGCGTCGCGGGCGGCGTCGAATCGATCTCCATGGTGCAGACGCCGGAGATGCGGCTGGGTCCCGACATGGAGCTGCTCGCCATGCACAAGGACGTCTACATGCCGATGATCGGCACCGCGGAAACCGTGGCCAAGCGTTACGGCGTGTCGCGCGATCAGCAGGACGAATATGGCCTGCGCTCGCAGCAGCGCACCGCCGCCGCGCAGGCCGCAGGCCGGTTCGACGACGAAATCATCCCCGTCACCGCAACGATGCACGTCACCGACAAGGCGACGAAGGAAGTCTCCCAAAAAGAGGTCACGCTGACCAAGGACGAAGGCAACCGGCCGGAGACGACGCTGGAGGGCCTCAAGGCGCTGCAGCCCGTGATGGGGCCGGAGGGCAACATCACCGCCGGTAACGCCAGCCAGCTGTCCGATGGCGCCTCGGCGTCGGTGATCATGGATCGCGCGCTCGCCGAAAGCCGCGGGCTGCAGCCGCTCGGCCGCTATGTCGGCATGGCGGTGGCGGGCACCGATCCGGACGAGATGGGCATCGGCCCGGTGTTCGCCGTTCCCAAGCTGCTCGAGCGATTCGGCTTGGGCGTCGGCGACATCGGCCTGTGGGAGCTCAACGAAGCGTTCGCCGTGCAGGTGATCTACTGCCGCGATCGGCTCGGTATCCCGGACGAGCTGCTCAACGTCAACGGCGGCGCGATCTCTGTCGGCCACCCCTACGGCATGTCGGGCGCGCGGCTGACCGGCCACGCGCTTATCGAAGGCAAGCGCCGCGGCGCCAAATATGTCGTCGTGACGATGTGCGTCGGCGGCGGCATGGGCGCGGCCGGGCTGTTCGAGATACTCTGAGCCGCAGGCAGAAGCGCGGGCGGGCCTGGCTCGCCCGCCGTCGCTAACGTTGGGCGAGCAGATCCTGCACCTCCGGGTGCGTTTCGACATAGTGGCGAACGAAGGAGCATAAGGGCAGCGCGACCAGTCCGCGCCGGCGCACGTCGGCGAGCGCTCCGGCGATCAGCGCGCCGCCGATCCCCTGCCCCTCCATCGCCTCCGGCACTTCGGTGTGGGTGAAGGCGATCACGTCGCCCTTTATCTGGTAGGCGGCAAGCGCCGTGCCCTCCGGCGTCGCGAGTTCGTAGCAGCTCTCCGCCTCGTTATGTTCGACCTGCTGCTGACTCATCGCTTCGGCTCCCGCGGCGGAGCAACAAGCCCCTTCGTGGCCGTTCAACCTCCGGACGCGCTCGGCCGTTCCGCCGCCGATGCGCGCACCTGCGCGAGCAGCGCCAAAGCCGCCTCCCGCCCCTGCGCGCCACCCTGGTTGACGACCGCAGCGTAGGCCACGTCGCGCGCGGGGGCGATCACCGCGATTGCATGCCAGAAAGTGTTGGAGCCTTCGTGCGCGAGCGTCGCGCCGGCCGCGGTCTCCTCGCCCAGGCTCCATCCGCCGGCGTAGCGGCTGCCCGCCGGCGGCGTCAGCAGCGTCACGATGGTCGATGGCTTGAGAAGCGGCGCGCCGCCTTTCAGAAAGAGCGACAGGAAGCGCGCGTAGTCGCCGAGCGCCAGGTGGACGCGCCCGGCCGGGCCGAGAATGGCGGGGTTGTCCGCGAGCGCCGCGGGATCGAGAGGCACGAGGCCGGCGGGCCCTTCGGCGTGGCCCCACGGGTTGTCCCCGGCCGGCGCGCCGAACCCCGCCGAAGAGAGCCGCAGCGGCGCGAACAGGTCGGACGCGACCACGTCTTCCCAGGCGCGCCCGGTGGCCGCTTCGATCGCGGCGCCCACGACCAGGTATCCCGCGTTTCCGTAGGCGAAGCGGTCGGGCGTCCCGCCCGGCGGCACCGCCAGCATCGCGCGCGCGAACTCCGCCCGTTGCACGGGCAACAGCCGCGTGTCGCGGTGACGGGCGATCAGCCAGGGCGTGTCGATCAGCGCGTCCGTTAGCCCGGCGGCATGCCCCATCAGCTGCCGCACGGTGATCGTCGACCATGCCTTGTCGGCGCGGATGCGCGGGAACAGTTCGGCCACCGATGCATCCCAGCGACAGCGGCCTTGCTCAACCAGCCGTGCATACAGCGTGGCCGTCATCGCCTTGGTGTTGGACCCGATATGCCATCGATCAGTCGGTGCGAGCGACCGGCCGGAGTCGCTGCGTGTCCTGCCCGACAGGATCAGGCCCGCGATCCCGCCCGGCCTGACCACCGCGCCGACCCCGCCGACGGCGCTGGCCGTCTCCAGCGCCGCAAACGCCGGCGTCGCAGGCAGAAGCACGCTGCCCGTCGCCGCAAGAAGCTCCCGCCTGCCGATGCGCATCACCGCGCCCCGTTCAATCGTGCGCCGCGATCCACTGCTCGACCACCGGCGCGATGCGCTCGCGCCACTTGCGGCCGTTGAAGATGCCGTAATGCCCAACTTCAGGAGCCAGGTGGTACTGCTTCAATGCGTCGGGAAGCGCCGTTGCCAGCGTCAGCGCGGCCTTGGTCTGGCCAACGCCGGAGATGTCGTCGCGCTCGCCCTCGATCGCCAGCACCGCGACGTCGGTGATTGCGGCCGGGTCCACCGGGCGGCCGCGGTGCGTCAGCTCGCCCTTGGGCAGCAGATGGCGCTGGAACACTGCGTCGACCGTCTGCAGGTAGAACTCCGCCGTCATGTCGCAGACCGAGCGATATTCGTCGTAGAAGTCCTTGGTGGCGTCCGCGCTGTCGCCGTCGCCGGCGACCAGGTGCTTGAACATCTCCCAATGCGAGTTGAGGTGGTTGTCCAGGTTCATGGTCATGAACCCGGCCAGCTGCAGAAACCCCGGATAAACTCGCCGCCCCGCGCCCGGGTAGCTGTACGGGATCGTCGCAATGACGTTGTTGGCGAACCAGCTGTGGGCGCGCTCCGTCGCCATGGTGTTGA
The DNA here is from genome assembly GCA_035644935.1 of Sphingomonadaceae bacterium. GTDB lineage: Bacteria > Pseudomonadota > Alphaproteobacteria > Sphingomonadales > Sphingomonadaceae > CADCVW01. The sequence goes on along the minus strand of DASQNO010000051.1, from coordinate 1,683 downwards.
CCTTGGTCGGCGCCTCGCGCGTGTCGACGGGGCCACCCATCATGGTCAGCGTCGCAGGCCGCGCCGGGTGGTCGTCGGCGGACATCAAAGCGACCGCGGCGTAGCAGGGGACCGACGGCTGGCACACCGCCAGCATGTGCGGCCGCTTGCCATCGACAGCGGCAATCGCGTCCAGGAACTCGACGAGGTAGTCGACATAGTTGTCGAGGTCGAAGGAGCCGGCGGACAGCGGCACGTACTTCGCGTCGTGCCAATCGGTGATGTAGACGTCGTGCCCCGGCAGCATGCGTTCGACGGTGCCGCGCAGCAGGGTCGCGAAGTGGCCCGACATCGGCGCGACGATCAGCAGGCGCGGTCCGCCTTCCACGAAGCTTCCGTCGAGATTGGCCCGGCGGAAGCGCTTAAGGTCGCCGAACGGCTTGGCGACGACGATCTCCTCGGTGACCGCGACCGTGCGGCCGTCCACGAGCGTCGATGCCAGGCCGAAGTCCGGCTTGCCGCGCGGCGCGGAGGCGTGCGCGAAGACGTCCAGCGCGGAGGCGACGACCGGGCCCATGGCGCTGTAGGAAAACGGGTTCGCGGGATTCTGCATCCAGCTGGCGCCCATGTCGGCCATGGTGCTGGCGCCCGCGAGCAGCGAGCGTTGGAATTCGTAAGCGTTGTAAAGCATTCGGGCTCCTGCTGCGCTGCAACATCCCTATGTGGCGCGGCGCGCGCAAGGGAGCAAGTGCTCACCCGCCGCCGCCTCCGCTGGCATGACCCGTTTCGGGCTGCTACCGGCCCCGCATGGCCAACCCCGCACCCGCCGATCCCCTTCCTGACGCGGCACCGCGCAAGATCGGCAGCCTCGCCTTGGTGTGGCGTTTCGCGATCCGCTACCCCGGCCGCATCGGGGGAGCCGTCGTGGCGCTGGTCGTCGCCGCGGGCGCGACACTGGCGATCCCCGACGGGCTGCGCCGCGTCGTCGATAAAGGCTTTGTCGCGGGCGGCGGCGATATCGGGGAAACGTTCCGCTACCTGCTCGCCATTGTCGCGGTGCTTTCGCTCGCCACCGCGTGCCGCTTCTACTTCGTGTCCTGGCTGGGCGAGCGCGTCGTCGCCGACGTGCGCACCGCCGTCTACCGCAATCTGCTGCGGCTCAGCCCAAGCTTCTTCGAGGAGAACCGCCCCGGCGAGATCGCCTCTCGCCTCACCGCCGACACGTCGATCATCGAACAGATCGTCGGCACCACCGTCTCCGTGGCGTTGCGCAACATCGTGATGGGTGCTGGCGGGATCGTCTATCTCTTCACGCTGGCACCCAAGCTGACGCTGATGCTGCTCGCCGGCATTCCGGTCATTATCCTGCCGATCGTGATCATCGGCAAAAGGCTGCAGAAACTGTCGCGCGCCAGCCAGGATCGCATCGCCGCCGTCGGCGCGATGGTCGGCGAGACGCTGGGCGCGATGAAGATCGTGCAGGCCTTCGGACAGGAGCCCCGGGAGGGCCAGCGCTTCGCCGACGCCGCCGAAGACGCCTTCGCCACCGCGCGCAAGCGCGTTGCCGTGCGCGCGGTGATGACCGGGATCGTCATCTCGCTGGTGTTTGGTTCGATCACGCTGGTGATGTGGCAAGGGGCGCTGGACGTCGCGTCGGGCGCGCTGTCGGGCGGCGCGATCGCCGCGTTCGTGCTCACCGGCATC
>DASQNO010000050.1:0-13693 GCA_035644935.1 Sphingomonadaceae bacterium | reverse complement strand
CCTTGTTGCCGACGATCAGCGTCTGCGCGCCGAGCGGGGCGGTGAGCAGCAAGGCGAGACCGGCGAGCGTGCGCATAGCGTGAGTCAACGTCGTCTCCCGAAGGCGGCGCGCCTCGACCGGGGGGAGCGCCGCTGCTAACGCGATTTTTGTGAATGATATTTCTAAGATCCGCAATTTTTCCATCATCGCGCATATCGACCATGGCAAGTCGACTTTGGCCGACCGTCTCATCCAGACCACCGGCGGCCTGACCGAGCGCGAGATGTCCAGCCAAGTCCTTGATAACATGGACATCGAGAAGGAGCGGGGGATCACGATCAAGGCGCAAACGGTGCGGCTGGATTGGAAGGGCTATACGCTGAACCTCATGGATACGCCGGGTCATGTCGACTTCGCGTATGAAGTTTCGCGAAGTTTGGCGGCGTGCGAGGGGGCGCTGCTGGTGGTGGACGCGTCCCAGGGCGTCGAGGCGCAGACGCTGGCCAACGTGTACCAGTCGATCGAGCACGACCACGAGATCGTGTCCGTCATCAACAAGATCGACCTGCCCGCGGCGGAGCCCGAAAAGGTGCGCCAGGAGATCGAGGACATCATCGGCCTGCCCGGCGACACCGCGATCCTGGCGAGCGCCAAGGCCGGCATCGGCATCACCGACATCCTGGACGCGATCGTGGAGCGCATCCCGCCGCCCAAGGGAGACGCCGCCGCGCCGCTGAAGGCGATGCTGGTGGACAGCTGGTACGACCCGTATCTGGGCGTCGTGATCCTGGTCCGCGTCATCGACGGCGCGATCCGCAAGGGCATGACGATCAAGTTCATGGCGCAGGGGTCGACCCACCTGATCGACCGCGTCGGCGCGTTCCGGCCCAAGATCGAACAGCTGCCCGAGCTGACGCCCGGCGAGATCGGCTTCATCACCGCGCAGATCAAGGAAGTCGCGCAGGCCCGCGTCGGCGACACGATCACCGAATTGAAGAACCCCGCCGCGCAGGCGCTGCCCGGCTTCAAGGAAGTGCAGCCGGTGGTGTTCTGCGGCCTGTTCCCCGTCGACGCCAACGACTTCGACAAATTGCGCGAAAGCATCCACCGCCTCCGCCTCAACGACGCGAGCTTCAGCTTCGAGACGGAGTCCAGCGCGGCTTTGGGGTTCGGGTTCCGGTGCGGGTTCCTGGGGTTGCTCCACCTGGAGATCATCCAGGAGCGGCTGACGCGCGAATACGATCTGGACCTGATCACCACGGCGCCGTCGGTGGTGTACAAACTGCACTTCACGCACGCGGACCCGTCGGGCGCGACTGAGATCGAGCTGCACAACCCGGCCGACATGCCCGACCCGACGCGGATCAAGGAAATCGAGGAGCCGTGGATCCAGGCGACGATCTACGTCCCCGACGAGTATCTGGGGCCGATCCTCAAGCTCTGCCAGGACCGCCGCGGCATCCAGAAGAACCTGACCTACGTCGCGGGGCGCGCGCAGCTGACCTACGAGCTGCCGCTGAACGAGGTGGTGTTCGACTTCTACGACCGGCTGAAGTCGATCAGCCGCGGCTATGCGAGCTTCGACTACACGCAGATCGGCACGCGGGCGGGCGACCTGGTCAAGATGAACATCCTGGTCAACGCGGAGCCCGTGGACGCGCTGTCGATGATCGTCCACCGCGGCACCGCCGAGGCCCGCGGCCGCGGCATGGTGGAGCGGCTGAAGGACCTGATCCCGCGGCATCTGTTCAAGATCCCGATCCAGGCGGCGATCGGCGGCAAGGTGATCGCCCGCGAGACGATCGCGGCGATGCGCAAGGACGTGACGGCGAAATGCTACGGCGGCGACATCAGCCGCAAGAAGAAGCTGCTCGACAAGCAGAAGGAGGGCAAGAAGCGGATGTGGGAATATGGGTCCGTGAGCATCCCGCAGGAGGCGTTTATCGCGGCGCTAAGGATGGGGGAGGAGTGAGCGCCCAAGCGTAAGGAGGGGATTGCGCGAGCAATCGCCGAGTTACGCGAAGAGTGCGCGAACTCCCGGCCGGCGGGGCTGCCGGGCAACCCGGCAGAACCCGTCCGACGTCACGGCGCGGCTTCGCCGCGCCTGGTGTTAGACCGGGGTTTCCCACTCGATCAGCTTCAAACCGTCGATCTTGCGGAAATCCTTGCCGTTCCGGGTGATCAGCGCGGCGTCGCGCGCAATGGCCTGCGCGGCGATCAGCCGGTCAAGCGTCAGCTGGCGACTATAGCCCAGATTGTAGATGATCCCGCCATAAGCGAGGATGTCTGCGTGCGTGAACATCTCCACCGCGTAGGTTTTCAGCAGCTCCTCGAGCAGCCGGCGACGGCTATTCTCCAGGCCCGGCTCGGCGTTGACGCCGTTTTCGAGCTCGATGCGCGTGATCATGGAGAAGACCGGCACCTCGTCGAGCGTCTGGACCGCCTCATGAGTGACGCGATCGAGGTCGCGCAGCGCGATGGCGATGTTGGTGTCGACGAAGATCATGGTCCGCGCTCAGAGCAGGCCCGGCCGATCCGGAAAGTCGAACGGCGCGCGCGGCTGCACGCCGTCCTCCGGCGCGCCGATGGCGAGCATCGCGTCGTACGCAGCCCTCATCCGCCGCTTCGCCTCGGCGGGATCGCGCGCGCGGCGGATGGTCAGCACGTCGCCATTCTGTTCGATGACCATCTTCTCGTCGGGGCCGATGGCGAGGCTCTTGGGCAGCCGCAAGGCGACGCTGTTGCCGCTCATGAAGGTTTTAGTCTCGTGCGCGGCCATCAGGACGTCCTTAAGATTGACGCGTATATACGAGTAGGTGTGGAAGCTCAACGAGCGCCGCGACACGCGCGAAATTGACGATCCTCAAGCCGTACGGCATCGTCTCCCCTCGAAACTGTATCTCTCAGATAAAGCTACGTGTGCATCGCCGAGCGGGTACCGACGGCGGTTCCGCCGGATTATTGGATGAACCACTTTTGTGTAGAGCGGCCTCTCGGACAAGCTATAAGCCATCTTGGAGTTCCAAGCTGCCGTCTATGAACCTACTTCGTGAGAGAAACTGCAAAGGGATTACCAGCACGTGACCAAAGCAATCGTCGATAAGAAATCTTTCAATCCCGCTGCTGTCCTTCCGTTTGAGTTACGTGTAAGTGACTTCGAGGTCGCCATGCAGGACGTTTACGATTTCTTTGCGGACGTGAATGCGCTTTTGTCGGGACGGGGACTGCATAGACTTGATGATATGATGCGTCCTGCGGCGCTCTCCGGCATGATATCTGATATGATCACAGCTTCTTTAGCTAAGTTCTCCCGTGCGCTGGTAGAAAATCGCCATTTTAACGGTCATCCCGATCTAATCGTTCGCGGTAAATATGCGAATGATGCCATTGCTTCTGGCGGTGACGGAGTGGAAATTAAGAGTACTCGTAAGCGAGGCGGCGCTGTCGATACGCACGGTGCCAGAAATCAGTGGATGTGCGTTTTCGTGTATGCTGTTGATAACGTCTCCGAACCAGCGTCTTCGCGAGCTCCGATGCGCTTCACAGAGGTCTATTTAGCTGAAGTCGAAGAAGCGGATTTTCGAAGCAATGCGCGTTCCGACTTGGGCACACGCACAGCCACGCTTCACGCGGAAGGGGTCAAGAAATTACGGGTAAACTGGATATACAAGGTCAACACGGCAAAATCGGTTAAGTCCTTAAAATGATTCCGGCTACACAGGAGACTCAGACGTAGACTTATCTTTAACTACCAGGTTGGATAAAGGCTCTACACTCTTCGCAGCCATCGAAAAGAAGCTTTCGTCTAGCTCGACACCGATGCTGGAATACCCGACGGCATTCGCGGCTGCGAGTGTTGAGCCAGCTCCCATAAATGGGTCCAGAACTACGCCCTCGCCCAATGGGAGGGCCGCTCTCACTACTTGCCGCATGAATGCCTGAGGCTTCAGTGATGGATGGGGCGCAATCTTCTTTTCGTTGGCCGGTGTCGGATGTGAGCGGATCAAATCGCCGAAGGGCCGGTTGGCACAAGGGCGCCGAAAACCTCCGGTCTTCCACTTTCGAAGGTTGTCCTGCACTCTTCCCTCGAGGGGGGCTCTTAAAACCAACCAAGGTTCCCACTGAGAACGCGGCATCACCGTGACGCCATCGAATTCGACGTGTGCGTTCTTCGGCCTATCGCCACCTCTCATGGTCATTACTTGCCGGGCGATATACCCCCGCAATTCAAGCCCTCCCTCTGACATCGCCGCTCCGACGACGTGGGACAACAGTGGATTTGAGGCTACGATTACATTCGCGCCGGGTACGGCTACTCTCCTCAGCGCTACAGCAAGTCGCTTGAAAAAAGCATAAAGTTGTTGACGATCGTTATCGTCCAACACGGTAAACCTTGGAAGGGGTGCGCGCTTATGGCCGTCAAAGGAGGGCGGCACCCGCCAGATCCCACCTTTTCCTGAACGCAATTTGGCGGTTTCTTTTGATGTATATTCGATCAATCCATATGGCGGATCCATCACGACCGCCTGAATTGAAGTGCGCTCGCGTTGTGCAAGCCAATCGAAGCAGTTAGCGTTGTACAGCTCAGCCTGGCCAACAAATAGGGGTTTAGGCACTATTGGAGTGTCCAGCGCAACGGAACTACGCAGCCGGTATCGACCTCTAACTGTCCGCTCAAAGGATGTCGGCGTGTTAAGGTTGAGGTATGATCGGACTGATGACGCAGAAACGTTGCCCAAGCGGCCCCGCACTGTAGCCAGTATCTCGACGACCGATGCGTCCGCGCTGCTCGCGCTCAGGTGATCGACGATCAGATCACGGATGGTACCAGGAGCAAGCGACATATAAAAACCTCTTGCGGCGACCCCTGCTGGTTAGACGTCTAGACGTCAAGCCCTTTCCAAAGCTTCATGTATGCAGTCGAGACGCTCAGCAAGCAGTTGCACGATCAAACCTGCTAACCGCTGACCTGACCTCCCAAGTTAGCAGGAGCGGTGCTCAACAGGGCGGCGGCGTTAGGAGGCGGTGGCGCTGTGTATGAAGCAGGTGCAGGGTGATAGGGGAACTTAGTCGTTATGGAAGGCGTCATGCACCCGCACCCGCACCCGCACCCGCACCCTAGCCGCCCATATCCGCCGCGAAACCGTTACCCCCGCGAACAAGAACGAACTCCGCGCCGCGCTTAAGGGCGATCCGAAGAACCGGGCGATCTAGATCGCCCGGCCTCCACCCCCCCCCTCCGGAGCCATTCCGCACCCGAACCGTTGTCCTCCTCGTGTCCTGTCGGCCGCGCGTGGTGCGGCCTTCGTGTTTGGAAGGAGACGTGCAATGCGTACACCGATCGCTTTGGGCCTGGCGTTGAGCGCCGCTTTCGCGGGCGCGCCGGCGCTGGCGCAATATGCCCCGCCGCAAACCCGCGCGGGGCAGGTTGCCGACGACATCGCGCGCACCGTGGTCGATACCGCGCAGGCGGTGGGGCGGGTGCGGGACTCGCTCGACCGGAGCGTCAACGACATACGGTGGCGCGGGCCGCAGCGCTTCGCGATCGACGCGTGCCGGCCCTCCGTCGAACGCTACGGCCGGATGCGCGTCGAGGACGTGCAGCCGTACAAGCGCCGCAGCCAGCGCGTGTACGGGATCGCGGAGGGGTATCGCGCGGGATATTACGAGCGGTCGCGGAGTGCGGCGCGCAGCTTTACCTGCACGGTGCGCGACGATGGGCGGGTGAAGGTCAAGACCAAGAAGTTGCGGTACGCGCGGTATTGATGTGCTGGCGGGCGGGAACGCGTGCTTCGGTGGGAGGACACCCCTCCACCATCCGCCTTCGCTGAAGCTACGGCGGATGGTCCCCCTCCCCGAGTAAACTCGGGGAGGACTTAGAAACGTTAGTCCTCCGGCGGCTCCAGCCGCGCGCGGTCCGCTGCTTCCTGGTCGGCGACGCCGATCAGGGCGTGCGACAGTTCGGGGGGAAAGCGGCTGAAGCGGACGCCGCTGCCGTGGCCGGCGTCTTCGGCTCCGTCCACGCCGAAGAGCAGTTCGTAGGCGGCGCGCTTGGCGGGATCGGCGAAGAGCATGGCGCGCCAGTTTGCGTGCATGCGGTTGACGCGCAGGCGCATGCGTTCGGAAATGCGCTCGCTCGCCAGCTCCTCCTCCTCCGCCGCGTCCGCGTCCCAGCCCCCCTCGCGGAACTTGGTGGCGGGCGACTTGGCGCCGCGGCCGGGGGGTTTGAGCTCGCCATAAACCTCGGGGAGGCGGTGGCGGAGGTGGAACATCGCCAGGCGGTCGTTGTACTGGCGCCGCTCGCCGATCTTCTTGCCCTGCCAGAAGACGGGAACGGCGACGCCGTGGAGCGCGCGCTGCATGGTGGCGGCGGCGAGGCGATCGACGCCGGTGTCCAGCGCGGCGTCCCAGGCGGCGGCGAAGCTTTCGGCGCCGGGCTGGCGGCGGAGATGGTAGGCGCCTTCGGGGGTCATGCCGACGGCGCGGGCGGCGTGCTTGACCGAGCCCAGTTCGGCGAGGGCGGTGATGAAGCCCTGCTGCCGTTCGGGGGTCCAGCCGTCATAGCGGTGCTTGCGGGGAACGGGGGTGAAGTCGAGCGTCTTCACAGGGTGCGCGGCGAAGGGGGCGGCGCCGGCCTCGCCCGAGGCGCGGCAGCGGTCGCAGACGTAGCGGTTGTGGGCTGGGGGCTTGCGAATCGACATGGGGCGCCGCGTAACCGATATGGTTTGCTGTAGGACAGCGAAAACTTGGGGGCCGCGGCGGGCAATTAACCTGCGATAAGAGCGGCCAAGGCATTGGCGGGGGGCGTGGAACCGGGAGGGGCCACGCTCCGTTACATGGGAACCGACGAACCAGCAGGGAACCTCACGCCATGTCCATCAAGATCTTCACCGCCGCCACCGCCGCCGCCCTGGCGCTGGCCGGATGCGCCCCGATGGCCGGCGATGCGACGGGCGGGCAGGGCGCGATGGGCGCGATGGCCGGGGATATGACGCCCGAGGGCGCGATGGCCTATGTCGCGATGGCGGGCTCCAGCGACATGTACGAGATCGAGTCCTCGCGGCTCCAGCAGCAGCGCGGCGTCAGCGCCAACCTGCGCAGCTATGCGGCGATGATGATCGACCATCATACGCGCACCACCGCCGCGACGATGGCGGCGGCGCGGGCGGCGGGACTGAACCCGCCACCGCCGATGCTGATGCCCAAGGAGGCGGCGATGATCGCGCGGCTGCAGAACCTGAACGGCGCGGCGTTCGACCGGGAGTACAAGACGCAGCAGACGATGGCGCATCAAATGGCGCTGGCGCTGCACAGCAACTACGCCAAGGCCGGGGATACGCCGAGCCTGCGCGCGACCGCCAACGCCGCCGTGCCGGTGGTGCGCGGCCACCTAGCGCAGATCCGCGCCATGCGCATGTAGTTCCACAAGCTTGCGTGCGCGCGGCAAAGCGCGCAGGTTGAACGGCGGCGCTCCTCCCGTGCAAGGGAAGGGCGCCGCTTTCGCATCAAGGAACGCGTCGCATGAGCAGCCCGGAAGATTACGCAGCCAAGGCGGCCGAAACGCTGGTGGCGATCGGCGAGGCCAAGACCGAGGCGGAGCGGACGCGGTTGAAGCGCGCGCACGGCGTGTACCTGAAGCTGTCGACGCACGACGCGGAAGCGGCGGCGCGCGCCGCGGCGCGGCCCGAGGTCAAGAAGTCGGTTAAGAAGAACTACGGCACGGGGCTGTTCAAATAGGCTTTCTCGAGCCGAGCTGAGGGAGCGAACCGGGCGGCGGGCCGTTGGCGTGGCATGACCGGACCCCACGAGATTCCCGACGCGCCGCCAGAGGCCAATGCGATCGAACAGGCGGACGTCGCCGTTGCCAAGGCGGTGGCGCCGGTGGTGCATACGCCCGTCATGAAGGTGCTGGGGACGCTCAGCGAAGCGGCGGACCAGCCGCCGCTGCGCGCGCTGTGCGCCGGCCTCTTCGCGCTGGGATTGTGGCGGGGCGACGCGCGGCTGGCGCGGGCGGCGGCGCGGATGCTGCTGGCGCACAGCCTAGCGACGGGCGCCAAGACCGCGGTCAAGAACCGGGTCGACCGGACGCGGCCGACGGTGCTGGTGGAGGAAGGGCGCTACGAAATGGGCGCGGGCGACAGTCACGAACATGACGAGTCGAGCTTCCCGTCGGGGCATACGGCAGGCGCCGTGGCGGCGGCGGGATCGTGGGCGCAGGATTATCCCGAGCACCGTGGCGCGGCCTACGGGCTGGCGGCGGCGGCGGCGCTGATGCAGATCCCGCGGTGCAAGCATTACCCAAGCGACGTCGGCGCGGGCGCGGTTCTGGGGGCGGCGGCGGCGGCGGCGGTGAACGCCTTGTGGCCGGGCGATCAGCCCATCGCGCCGAGCAATCGCCGATATTCGGTTTCCGAACGCCCGTAGGCGTCGGCGGCGAACGCCTCCAGCCCGGCGCGGTCGCGAACGGTTACCCAGCCGCGTTCGGCGCGGATCAGGCCGCGGCCTTCCAGCACATGCAACGCGGTGGTGACGCTGGGCCGGCGGACCGCGAGCATCAGCGACAGGAATTCATGCGTGAGCTGTATATCGTCGCCATCGACGCGGTCGTGCATCATCAACAGCCAACGCGCGCAACGTTCGTCGATCTGATGCACGGCGTTCGACAGGGCGGTGTAGCCCGTCTGCGTCGAAAGCGCCTGGAGATAGAGGTCGAGCAAGGTACGCAGGGACGGCGCGCGGGGCAGGACGTCGCGCAGCGCGGCCGCTTCGATGCGAAAGCCGGCGCCGGGCATCTGGATTAGTATTTCGAACGGCTCCCGGTCGACGCCGCGGGCGAGTGAGGCGGGGCCGAAGCCGTCGCGCCCGAACAAGGCGGCCTCGACCCGGTGACCGTCGGGGGAGACCGCGATGATCGACCCGACCGCGCTTTCCAGGAACCATCCGAAGCGGATGGGCGCGTCGAGAGCGGCCAGGACGTCTCCACGTTCGACGGTCGCCGGCTGCAGATGAGGCGCCAGCCGCGCGAAATCGTCGGCCGACAACGCCGCCAGCAGGCGGTTGCGGACGGATGACTGGTCGATCACCGGCACCTGCGAACTTTCAACGGAATAGACGCGACGAGGAGCGCCGCGCGGCTGCGGATGCGGATGCGCCGCGAAAAGAGACGCTTTCCTAAGGGGTTCGCGGGGCGTTCACCATAAACTGTTTTAGCCATATCGGACCTTGCGCGGCTCACGGGGGGCGGGCGCCGCGCCGGCGGTACGCTGTTGGACAGTCGTGCTGCGTGATGAAATGCATGTTACCTCATCACGCGCGTGATCGCAGGGGGGGACGAAATGCAACGACGGATCGTGTCCGTCGCGGCCGGAACGACGCTTCGGACCGTCGGCACGCCGGGCAGACGGCGACTGACACCGTGAGCTGGCTGCAGCGCCCGATCGCTGGCCCGTTCCTTTGCCGCATGCGTCAGGCCGAGGCCTTCGGCGCGCCCGATCTCGCGAGCCTGGCGGATCTCGGCGGCGAGGTCCGGACGGTGGAGGCGAACACCGTCATCCTCCCCGAAGGCGCGCGCGGCAACGCGATTCACGTCCTGCTCGACGGCTGGGCGGCGCGGTTCAAGATCCTGGAGAACGGCTCGCGGCAAGTGCCGGCGCTGCGGCTGGCGGGTGACATCTGCGACCTGGACGCGCTGTATCTTGAACGGCGGGACTGCGGCACGGCGTCGCTGACGCGGTGCACGGTCGCCGCGATCCCGGGCGAGGGGCTGCTGGCGCTGATCGACCGGCAGCCGGGCGTCCGCGCGGCGATCGGGCGGCTGGCGGCGGTGGAGAACGGGATCTCGTCGCAGTGGACGGTGTGCCTTGGCCGGCGTTCGGCGCGCGAACGGCTCGCGCATCTCCTGTGCGAACTCCAGGCGCGGCTGCAGGCCGTGGGCGCGGCGGGCGACGGCGGCTTCGCGCTGCCGCTGACGCAGGAGGAGATCGCCGACGTGCTGGGCCTGACTTCGGTGCACGTCAACCGCACGCTGCAGACCCTGCGCAGCAGCGGGCTGATCCGCCTCAAGGACCAGCGCCTGCAGGTGCCGGACCTTCAGGCATTGCAGAGGCTGGCGGGTTTCGACGCACGATACCTGCATCTGCCGTGCGAGGACAAATTGGCAGGCCCCCGCGCGGCGGAGCCCGTCAGGACCTATCAAATCGCCTGAATCCGTCGCGCCTTGCCCCAGCTCGTAGCGCACCTCCGCCCGGCAGCGCGATTGCAGGCGAACCGGACAGTGGGGTAGCGTGGGGCGCCCGCGTCGCGGGCGTGTCGTCTCGTCCCAGGAACAAGCCCCATGCGTATCCCATTTCTGTGCACCGTCGCCGCCGCCGCCATGCTCGCGGGCTGTGCGTCCCAGCCCGTCGCGCCGCCACGCGGGGCCGGCGCCGCCGCGCCCGCGCCCGTTCTGCTGACCGCCGAGGCGCGCGACATCCACAGTTTCGCACGGCCCGCCGAGGCGCGGGTGACCCATGTCGCGCTGGACCTGCTTGCCGACTTCGAGGGCAAGCGCATCGGCGGCACCGCGACGCTGGACGTTCAGGCCGCGGCGGGTGCGCGCGAAGTCGTGCTCGACAGCAAGGGTCTGCAGATCCTGCGGGTCACCGACGCGGGCGGCCGGGCGTTGCCCTACACGGAAGGCGACGCCGACCCGATACTGGGCAGCCCGCTGGCCGTGACGCTGCCCAACCCCGGCGTCGCCGGCGCGCAGCGGATCGTCGTGCATTACCGCAGCACGCCGGGCGCCGCGGCGCTGCAGTGGCTGACGCCGCAGCAGACCGCCGGGGGCAAGCAGCCGTTCCTGTTCAGCCAGGGGCAGGCGATCCTCAACCGCACCTGGATCCCGACGCAGGATTCCCCCGGCATCCGGCAGACGTGGGAGGCCCGCGTCACCGTTCCCGCGGGCCTGACGGCGGTGATGAGCGCGGAAGCGCTGACGCCGCAGGGCGAGGCCGTTCCCGGCGGGCGGCGGTTCCGCTTCCGGATGGACCGGCCGGTGGCGCCGTACCTGATCGCGATCGCGGTGGGCGACCTCCAGTTCCGGTCGCTGGGCCCGCGCACGGGCGTGTGGAGCGAGCCGTCGGTTCTCGAGCGCGCCGCATTTGAGCTCGCCGACACCGAGAAGATGATGGACGCAGCGGAAAGCCTCTACGGGCCATACCGTTGGGGCCGTTACGACATGATCGTGCTGCCGCCGTCGTTTCCGTTCGGCGGCATGGAGAACCCCAGGCTGACGTTCCTCACGCCGACGATGCTGGCGGGCGACCGCAGCCTCGTCAGCCTGATCGCGCACGAACTGGCGCACAGCTGGTCGGGCAATCTGGTGACCAACGCGGCGTGGAGCGACTTCTGGCTCAACGAAGGGTTCACGACCTATTTCCAGTCGCGGATCATGGAAAGGCTGTACGGACCCAAGATCGCGCAACAGCAGATCGCGCTCGGCTGGGACGACCTGCAGACCGCGATCGCCGACGAGGGCGGGCCGGCGGCGGCGGGAACGCGGCTGCACCTGGATCTGGCGGGCAAGGACCCGGACGCGGGGATGAACGACATCGCGTATGAAAAGGGCGCGGCGATGCTGCGCACGATCGAGGCCGCCGTCGGCCGGCCGCGCTGGGACGCGTACCTGCGATCCTATTTCGACCGTTACGCGTTCCAGCCGATCACCGCCGAGGCGTTCCTGGCCGACATCCGCCGCAACCTCATCGCCGGCGACACGGCGCTGGAGCGGCGGCTGATGCTCGACCGCTGGGTATATCAGCCGGGGCTGCCCGCCAATGCGGTGGCGCCGCCCGCGGGCGCGTTTGCGGCCGTCGATGCGGCGGCGGTGGCGTATCTTGGCGGCGGCGCGGGTCCGATCCCGACGGCGGCTTGGAAAGGCTGGACAACGGCCGAGCGGCTGCGCTTCCTCCACGCGCTGCCCAGCGAGGAGCCGCGCGCGCGGGTGGCGGCGCTGGACCGCGAACTGGGGCTGTCGGCGGTGACCAACAGCGAGGTGCTGTTCGCGTGGCTCATGCGCGCGGTGGCCAATCGCTACGAGCCGGCGGTGCCCGCGCTGGAGCGATTCCTGCTGGCGCAAGGCCGACGCAAGTTCGTCGCGCCGTTGTACCAGGCGCTGGTCGACGAGGACGCGTGGGGGCGGGCGATCGCGACGCGCATCTATGCGCGGGCGCGGGCGGGGTACCATCCGGTGACCAGCGGCAGCGTCGACGCGATCATGGCGAAGGGGGTCTGACAGTTCTCTCCTGCGCGCGGGAGAGTAGAGATGCTGCGTTGCACAAAAGCCTCAGTTTACCCCTGTCATCGGACTGTCACACAAACGCGGCGGAAGAGTCACAGGCGATGCGCATGGCCGCCTTGCGCGGCGGGTTAGAGCCTGCCCTAAGCTGATCCAAATAACGTCGGGGAAAATCCATGATTCGCTATCTTTCGGGCTGCGCCTTGGCGGCGCTGATGCTGCCGAGCGCCGCTTTCGCGCAGTCTTCGGGAACCGTGGACTTCGAGGAAACCGAAGAAGCGGAGATCGTCGTCACCGGCACGCGCGAGCAGCAGGTTGGCGGCATCCAGGCGCCCGACACGTCCAAGGCGCGCGCCACGATTACCAACGAGAACATCGTCCGGCAGAACCCCGGTCAGTCGATCCTCGACACGATCAACCAGATCCCAGGCGTGTCGTACCAGAACAACGACGCCTACGGCTCGGCGGGCGGCACGCTCAACATCCGCGGGTTCACCAGCGACCGCATCAGCCTGACCTTTGACGGTTTCCCGCTGAACGATTCGGGCAACTACGCGATCTTCGGCAGCCAGCAACTCGACCCCGAACTGATCCGGCAGGTCAACGTCAGCCTGGGTTCGACAGATGTCGACTCTCCCACCGCGTCGGCGGCCGGCGGCACGATCAACTACCTGACGATCATTCCGCGCGAAGAGCTCGGCGCCACGCTGTCCGCGTCGATCGGCGAGGACAATTTCCACCGCGTCTTTGGGCTGATCGAAACGGGCAACCTGACCTCGTTCGGAACGCGCGCGTTCGTGTCCGCATCGCGGGCAGTGAACGACAATCCGTTCAACAATTACGGGCGCGTCAAGAAGCAGCAGTACAATGCGCGCATCTACCAGCCGCTGGGCGGCGGGGATTTCGTGTCGATCGCCGGTAACTACAACCAGAACCGCAACAACTTCTTCGGTTCGCTCCCCCTGCGCAACGACACGACGCGCCTGATCGGCGTCGCGGGCAGCGCCACCAATCCGTTGCGCGTCGTGCCGCGCGTCGTCGGCTCTTCGGCGCAGAACCGTTATCCCGCCAACCGCGACGAGCGGTTCTACAACATCAACTTCCCGTGCAACACGGACACGCCGCAGGCCGGCGTCGCCGATGCGCCCGCGGGCTCCACGGGTCCCAACGGTGCCGCCGATCCCAATGGCGACTTCGCCAGCTGCGGCACCGAATTCGACCGGCGCTTCAACCCATCGAACACGGGCAACGTCCGCGCCAACAGCCGCTTCAGCTTCGGTCCGTTCACGCTGACCGCGGACGCCGCGTACCAGTACGTCAAGGCGAACGGCGGCGGCACCGCCACGGGCAATGAAGGCCTGCGCGACATCAACCCGGCGCAGCCCGCCGATCCGGACGGCGCCGGCCCGCTTCCCCGGCCGCCCGCCATCGCCACACCG
>DASQNO010000049.1:0-23983 GCA_035644935.1 Sphingomonadaceae bacterium | reverse complement strand
GAGCAGGAAACCGCCAAGCAGAGAGCCGACAATGCCAACCACGACGTTGAGCAGGATTCCCTGCTGCGCATCGGTGCGCATGACGATGCTGGCGAGCCAGCCGATGATGCCACCGACGATAAGCGCGATAATGAGACCCATGTACATTCTCCCTGTTACCGACGCCTTGGGCTTGGCACCCTTGGCGACGACTATGGGTACAGACGCGTAACGACCCGCCCCGGTTCCTGCGAAACGCCGCAAAAGCGCGCCACCGATAAGAATCATGGGTTAATTGCGCTTCGGTCGAACCGTGCCAATTGGCAGAAGGGCGTCCCGCGGCTAGCCTCCGCCGGGAAATCTCCGGGGAGGACAGACGGATGCGCAACGCGGCACGGGCTTTGCTACTGGCGGGAACGCTTTTGGTCGCGCCGCCTGCGCTGGCGCAGGCTCCGGCCGCGGCGGCGACGCAGCTTTCCGTGCCCCCGATCGCGTTCAAGGTCCGCAAGCTGCCCAACGGGCTGACGGTCTACTCGCTGCGCGACACCACCACCGCCAACGTTCAGACATCGGTGTGGTACGATGTCGGGTCCAAGCACGATCCCGAAGGCCGGTCTGGCTTCGCACATTTGTTCGAGCATATCCTGTCCCGCAAGACGGTGAACATGCCGTACAACATGATCAACAAGCTGACCGAGGATGTCGGCGGTCAGCGCAACGCGTCCACCTGGTACGACCGCACCAACTACTTCGAAGTGGTCCCCGCCCAGTACCTGGAAACCATGTTGTGGACGCACGCCGAGCGCATGGCGCGGCCGGTGGTCGACGCCAACGTGTTCGAAACTGAACGCAACGTCGTCAAGGAGGAGTACCGCCTACGCGTGCTGACGCCGCCCTATGGGCGCCTGCGCCTTCTTTTCAACGAACAGGGCTGGGACGTGCTGCCCAACCGGCGGCCGGGCATCGGCAGCATGGAAGACCTGGACGCGACGACGCTGAGCGACGCGCAGGCGTTCCACGAGGCTTATTATGGGCCGGACACCGCGGCGCTGATCGTGTCGGGCAATTTCGAGGAAGCGCAGTTGCAGCGCTGGGTGGACAAGTATTTTGGGGGCATTCCCGCCCGCGCTAACAAGCGCTCGCTGGCGATCACCGCGCGCGAGCCGGCGCGCACCGCGCCGCGCCTAGCGACGATGTATGCGCCCAACGTGCCGCTTCCGGTGGTCGGGTCGACGTGGAAGGTGCCGGGCTCGGCGCATCCGGACATGGCGCCGCTGGCCGTGCTGGACGCGATCCTGACGCAGGGCGACAATAGCCGGCTGCACCAGAGCCTCGTATACCGTCAGCAGCTGGCGACCAGCGTCAGCGGCGACTTGTCCGACGTCGAGAACGGCGGCTACTATGCGCCCTACGCGATCGCTGCAGGGGGCAAGGACGTCGCGGCCGTGGAAGCCGCGCTTGCCGCCGAACTGGCGCGCGTGCGCACGGCGCCGGTGACCGCGGCCGAACTGGCTGAGGCCAAGAACGAGATCGTCGCCTCTTCGCTACGGCAGCGCGAGACGATCAGTGGCCGCGCATCCGAGTTCGGCGAAGCGCTGGTGCGGACGGGCGATCCCCGCGCCGCCGATAAGCGGCTGGCCGCCGTCCTGCGCGTTACTGCCGGGGACGTGCAGCGGGTCGCGGCCAAGTATCTGCAGCCCAATGCCCGGGTGGACATCCGGTATCTGAACGAGACGGCGCGACCGGCGGGCCAAGCGGACAATTGGGCCAATCCCATACCCATGCCGCGCTTCGCCAGCGTGCCGCCCGCCTCGCGACCGCCGAATGCGCTCGCCGACGAGGGGCAGCGGCAGGCGCCGCCCGCGCCGGGCCGCGGCATGGCCGTGACCCCGCCCGTGATCGCGGAAAGCCGCCTGCCGACCGGGCTGGCGGTGGTCGCGGCCAAGACGGGCAACGTGCCGCTGGCGACGATGACGATGGTCGTGAAGGGCGGGTCGTCAACCGATCCCGCGGGCAAGGCGGGGCTCGCGACCATGGCGGCGGACTTGGCCACCAAGGGAACGACGACGCGCGACGCGCAGGCGATCGCGGCGGCGATGGAATCGTTGGGCGCGTCGATCGGCGGCGGCGCGGGGCCCGACGGGCTGATCCTGTCGGTCACTGCGCCTGCGGCGAACCTCGAAGCGGCAGGGCGTATCCTGGCGGACATCGTCCAGAACCCAACCTTTCCGCAGGCGGAGCTGGAGCGCGAGCGCAAGCGGGCGTTGGACGGGCTCAGCATCGCGCTGAAAGATCCGGGGGCGATCGCCAGCTTCGTGTCCTTGCCCGTGCTCTACGGCGCCGCGCCTTACGGGTCGCTGCCTTCGGGAACGCCGGGCTCGCTTGCCAGGCTGACGCAGGCGGACCTTGCCGCCTATCATCGCCGCTGGTGGCACCCGGCGAACAGCGCGCTGGTGATTTCCGGCGGCATCGAGCCGGGGCAGGCCAATGCCATGGCGCAGCGCTTGTTTGGGACATGGCGCGGGCAGGGGACGGCGCCCGCCGTGCCGACCGCGCGCGCCGGGCAGGCGGGCAAGGTTCGCACGGTGGTGATCGACCTGCCCGGGGCGGGGCAAGCGGCGGTGCTGGCCGCCGTGCGCGGCATCGACCGGGCGGACCCGGGCTTCTACGATCTCGTCGTCGCCAATGCCGTTCTGGGGTCGGGCTCCAACGGGCGCCTGTTCGAAGAGGTGCGGACCAAGCGGGCGCTGAGCTACGGCGCCAACAGCAGCCATCCCGCGCGCGCCGACGACAGCGTCCTGACCGCGTCGGCGCAGACCAAGAACGAGTCCGCCGCCGACGTCGTCAAGATCTTCCTGGACGAGTTCGACCGGTTGGGCCGCGACCCGCTAACCGACGACGCCACTGCCAAGCGCAAGCTGTTCATCGCCGGCGGCTACGTCCGGCAGGCGGAAACCAGCGCGGGCTTCGGTGCGGTGCTGGCGAGCCTGATCCAGCAGGGGCTGCAGCCGGGCGAGGCGGCGCGCTACCTGGCAGCGATCGAAGGCGTCAGCGCGGACAGCGCGAGCGCGGTGGCCAAGCGACTGGTGTCCGGCGACCGGGCGACGGTGATCGTGGTCGGCGATGCGGCCAAGTTCATCACGCCGCTGCGCGCCCTGCGCCCGGACGTGGAGGTGATCAAGGCGAGCGATCTGGACCTCGACGCCGCGAGCCTGCGGGGCGGCTGAACGAAAGCCCTCTCCCGCGTGCGAGAGAGATCGGGTTCAATAGTTCTGCTGGCGTTCGTAGAGCGTCTTGTAGTGCTGGATGCGCGTGACGCGCAGGCCCGGCATGCCGGAACGGTCGACGGCGCGCTGCCAGGACGCGAACTCCTCGACGCTGAGGCGGTAGCGGCTGCAGACTTCGTCGACGGACAGCAGCCCGCCGGTGACGGCCGCGACGACCTCCGCCTTGCGGCGCACGACCCAGCGCGTCGTTTCCGGCGGCGGCAGGCTATCCACCGTCAGCGGCTCGCCCAGCGGTCCGATGACCTGGTGCGGGCGAATGGGCTGGTTCTCGATCATTCTCGTCCTTGCAACTCGGGCTGGCCGCCGGTGGCCGCGCTTGCGGTGTTGATGCCGTGACCTACGCCGGCTGCGTTGAAGGAAAGCTGAAACGCGATAGTAAAGGGCCCGCTCATAATAGTTACGCCTCCGCCGCGACCGAGAACCCGCCGCCCAGCGCGCGCGCCGCGTCCCGCCACCCCGGTCGCCCGAGGATAACCGCCGCCAGACAAAGATCGCCGGCGAGACCGGATGCGCTCACGTACGGAGCGTCATCCGGCGTTTCGCCTTGCGGTCCAGGCGCGGCCTGGGTGGCGAGCCCCGCGAGGAGCGTCCGAAAATCCAGACGCGGCGGCAGCGGTTCGCCGGTGCGCGGGTGAGAACTCATGTCCATGGGCGACGGTTTAGCAGCGCGGACTGAAGCACAGGTAAAGACGGCGGAAACTAGCTGTTCACATCTGCGGCGGCGGACGGCGCGCACCCGCATGCTGGCGAATTGCCCTGCGAACGACTAGGTCGGGGCGGCCATGCTTCCCGATTCTCAGCTTTCCCGCCCGCCGGCCGAGGCGCGCATCGTCGTCGCCATGTCCGGCGGCGTCGACAGTTCGGTGGTTGCCGCCCTGGCGGCGCGCACAGGGGCGGAGGTGATCGGCGTGACGCTGCAGCTCTACGATCACGGCGCCGCGGTCGGCCGCGCCAAGGCGTGCTGCGCCGGGCGCGACATCGCGGACGCGCGCACCGTCGCCGAACGCCTCGGCATCGCGCATTATGTCTTCGACTATGCCAGCGCGTTCAAGGAAAGCGTCATCCACCGCTTCGCCGAAGACTATGCG
The DNA here is from genome assembly GCA_035644935.1 of Sphingomonadaceae bacterium. Lineage (GTDB taxonomy): Bacteria > Pseudomonadota > Alphaproteobacteria > Sphingomonadales > Sphingomonadaceae > CADCVW01. The sequence continues at coordinate 19,629 of DASQNO010000049.1, read as the reverse complement.
CGGGGGCGCACGCCCGTGCCGTGCATCCAGTGCAACCAGGGCGTGAAGTTCACCGATCTCCTGACGCTCGCACGCGAACTGGGCGCCGACTGCCTGGCGACGGGCCACTACGTGCGCCGCGTTGTCGGCGCTCAGGGGCCCGAGCTGCACCGCGCGGCCGACCCGGCGCGCGACCAGAGCTATTTTCTGTTCGCGACGACGCGCGATCAGCTGGACTATCTGCGCTTTCCGCTGGGCGACTTTCCCAAGGACCTCGTACGGGAGGTGGCGGCGGAGATGCGGCTGGCGGTCGCGGGCAAGCCCGACAGCCAGGACATCTGCTTCGTGCCGGACGGCGACTATGCCCGCGTCGTCAAGGCCGTGCGCCCCGACGCGGCGGTGCCCGGCGACATCGTCGACCGTGACGGCCGCGTGCTCGGCCGGCACCGCGGGCTGATCCACTTCACCGTTGGGCAGCGGCGGGGCATCGATATCGGCGGCCAGGCCGAGCCGCTCTACGTCGTACGGCTGGAGCCGGAAACCGCCCGCGTCGTGGTTGGGCCGCGTGGCGCGCTAGCGGTGCGCAGCGCGCGGCTGAGCGGGGTCAACTGGCTGGGCGAGGAGCAGGACGCGGGGTTGAGCGTCAAGGTGCGGTCGATGGCGCGACCAGCGCCAGCGCTGTTCGACGGTGAGAACCTGCGGTTCGAGCAGCCCGAGTTCGGCGTCTCGCCAGGGCAGGCGGCGGTGATCTACGACGGGGATCGCGTGCTGGGCGGCGGGTGGATCGAGGAAACCATCGCGGCGGAACTGGCGTCGGCCTAGCGCCTGCCGGCCAGCATGCGGTCCAGCACCGCCGGGTGCAGCGGCTGGTCGAACTCGCATCTCCAGCGGTCGCCTTCCGATGAGACGACGCGGCCAGGCCAGCCGGGCAGGCCGGGAAGCGAGACGGAGATCAGCGAACCGAACCGCGGCCGGGTGTAGGACGTGAACTCGACTCCCGTGGTGGTGATCGCCATCACCGCGACGTCCCAACGTTCCGACCGGTCGCGAATGCGCGCGGGGATGTTGAGTTCAACGCTCGAGGTTTCGGGCGCGGGCACCCGTTCCGGGCTGCCGACGGCGGGCGTCAACGTGCGGCGCGCGGCGGCCGGAACGGAGCGGGCGCGCAGCCAGGGCATCATTTCCTGCCACGACAGGGGGACGTCGAAAAGCACGCCAACACGGCCGCCGTCGCACCAGCGCACATGGCCGGGGAGTGCCCGGAACTCGGGAAGTTGCACGTCCAGCGCCGTGCCGGGCTCCAGTTCCTCGCGCATGGTGGCTTTGAGTCCGCCTTGGGAGAGGTCGACGGTGAGCGCGTTTACCACGCGCGGGCCGATCGAAAGCTTGACGGGCGCTTCCAGCTCGACGCGCGGCATGCGGCGGCGCTCGCCCTGCTGGCTGACGAGTTCGGCGGCGATGACCCCCAGAACATCGAGATCCTCGGCGAAGCGCAGGATGACCTCCGACCCGCGCACCCAGGAAACGGTGCCCGCGATCGTGCGTCCGTTCATCAGTTCGAAGCGGAGGTGCTGCCCCAGGGCGACGGGCGTGTCGGTGTGGAGAACGGCGCCCCGCCGGGAGAGCTTGCGGACCGAGCACAATTCGCCGACCGCGCCGCGGGCGAGCACCCGCTCGTCCGCGTCGGGCGCCACGGCCACCGACGCGAAGTCGAGCGGATCCGGAACGGCGTCGGACAGGGAGAAGACCGTTTGTTCGGTCGGGCGTTCCATGGCGGCAGGTTCTCGGCGGAGCGTCGCGGAAGGGTAGGGCACCTGCCGTTAAGATTGTCTCACCGGCGGGCCCACGGGCGCGCGCCACGGCTAAAGCAGATACTCGCCCCTGATCACCGTTACGCAGGCGCCGGACAGGACGACCCGGTCGCCCGCTACCCGGCACCCTAGATCACCGCCCCGCGCGCTCGCCTGAAAGGCGGTGATGCTGTCGCGGCCAAGCCGGTCGCACCAGAACGGCGCCAGCGCGGCATGCGCGGAGCCGGTGACCGGATCCTCGTCTACGCCCCACGCCGGCACGAAGACCCGGCTGACGATGTCCGCCGCATCGCCCGGAGCCGTGACGATCGCCATCAGGTTGATCGCGGCCAGCGCCTTCATGTCGGGGGCGCAGACCCTGACCGCGGCTTCGTCGGGCAGGAGGATGATCGCCGTGTCCTGCCCTTCATGGGTCGACAGGAAAGCGGGCGCGGCGGCGAGGCCGAGCGCCGCGAGCAGGCCCGCATGCTGCGCGCGAGCGACCGGTATAGCGGGCAGGTCGAGCGCGAGCGCGCCGCTTGCGGAAGTGCGCGCAACCGTCAGCACGCCGGCTTTGCGCGTTTCGAAGCGGATGCGGTCGCCTGTCATCAGGACATGGCCGGCCGCAAGTGTGGCATGGCCGCACATCGCGATCTCGGTCGTCGGGGTGAACCAGCGCAGTTCGTAGTCTGCCTCGCCATCCGCGGGCACGGTGAAGGCCGTCTCGCTCAGATTGTTTTCGGCGGCGATCGCCTGGAGCACGTCGTCGGGGAGCCAGGCATCGAGCGGCATGACGGCGGCCGGGTTGCCGGCGTGGGGCCGCGCCGTGAACGCGTCCACCTGCGTGAAGGGGATGATCATGTCGCCCGTATAGACCCGTCCACTCGGCGCAGGCGAGATCACATTAGCGGGTCCGCCGCTCGGTGAATTCCTGCCCAAGCACGCCTGCGCGATCCGTGTGGCCTTCGGGGTCGAGGTGGATCAGGAACTCGGTTCCCGGAAACTCGCGCTGAAGCTGCAGTTCGGCGGCGTCCATCATGTCATGCGCGGCGGATACGGTGAGGTCGGGGTCCACCCATACGTGGAACTGGACGAAGTCGGACGCCCCGCTGGTGCGCGTCCGCAGGTCGTGCAGCCCGCTCAGCGCCGGCAGGCGCGCGGCGGCGGCGAGGAATCGCTCTCGCTTGGCCTCCGGCCATTCCTTGTCCATCAATTGGTCGACCGCGCGAGACGATGCCCGCCACGCCCCCCACAGCAGCCAGGCGGCGATGGCGATGCCGAACAGCGGATCGGCGCCGGTAAGCCCCGCGAACTGTTCCAGCGCCAGCGCGCCGATCACCGACATGTTGAGCAGCACATCGGTCTGGTAGTGGAGGTGGTCGGCCTTGATCGCGATCGAATCGGTGCGGCGGATCACCGCACGCTGGTAGAACAGCAGCAGCAGCGTGGCCGCGATGGCGATCAGCGACACACCGATGCCGAACTCAGCCTCGGTTGTCGCGGCGTCGTCGCCCAGGCGCTGGATCGCGCGGCTGCCAATCACCAGCGCGGCGACGACGATCAGCGCCACCTGGAACAAGGCGGCAAGCGCTTCGGCCTTGCCGTGCCCGAAGCGGTGGTCGTGATCGGCGGGCATGGCGGCGACGCGTACGCCGTAGAGCAGGACCAGGCTGGCGATGAGGTCGAGCCCGGTGTCGGCGAGCGACCCCAGCATGGCGACCGAGCCGGTCGTCCACGACGCGTAGGCCTTGAGCGCGAGCAGGAACAAGGCCGTCGCGACGCTGGCTAGCGCGGCGCGCGTCGTGAGCCCAGGGGGGACATGCGCGTGGATGGGGTCGTGCCCGTGTTCATGACGGTGCGCGTCGTCGTCAGGCGCGCGGGCATGCCCTTCATGAAAGAGCTGCGTCACGGCCGGTGCGTCACGAGCGGTGCGTCATGGGTGGAGCAGCCCCGTCGTCCAGCCGCCGCGAACCCGGGCGAAGGTCCGCCGTTCATGCAGGCGATGCGCGCCGTCGCGCCAGAATTCGAAGCGTTCGGGTGCCACGCGGAAACCGCCCCAGTTGGGCGGGCAGGGCACGTCCTGTCCCTCGAAGCGGCGGACGATCTCGGCGTAGCGTTCGTCCAGCGTGGCGCGGCGGGGCAGCGGGTTGGACTGGTCGGACGCCCAGGCGCCGAGCTGCGATTCGCGGCTTCGCGTGGCGAAATAGGCGGCGGTCTCGGCCGCCGTGACCGGCGACACCGCGCCTTCGACACGGACCTGGCGTCGCAGCGTCTTCCAGTGGAACAGCAGCGCGGCGCGGGGATTGGCGGCGATCTCCCCGCCCTTGCGGCTGCCCGCATTGGTGTAGAACACGAACCCGCGCTCGTCGTGACCCTTCAAAAGCACCATGCGCACCGACGGCCGCCCGCGCATGTCCGCCGTAGCGAGCGCCACCGCCTCCGGGTCATTGGGTTCGCTCAGCCGTGCTTCGGCGAACCAGACCTCGAACAAGGCATGGGGATCATCCAGCGGGAGGCCCCCTGCGGGGGAGGCGGGGGCGGAGCGGTCGTCGAGCATGGATTGGCTATTGGGGTTCCGCAGGTTGCGGCACAAGGCCGCGCCTCCCATCTGGCGGCGTTGCGCTTAATACGCCACTAAGCGGCCCGGAGGAACTTCAAGCACAATGGCGATGGATCTTTACCAGCGGCTTGGCGTCGCGCGCGGTGCTACCGAGCCCGAGATCAAGAAGGCCTACCGCAGTCTCGCCAAGCAGCTTCACCCCGACCGCAATCGAGACAATCTCAAGGCGGCGGAGCGGTTCGCGCAGGTGACGGCGGCCTACGACATGCTGTCGGACGCCGACAAGCGGGCACGCTACGATCGCGGCGAGATCGACGAGGACGGCAATCCCAAGATGCCGTTCGGGTTCGGCGGCGGTGGCGGGCGCGGCGGGCCGCGGCCCGGGGCGGGCGGGCGACCGAATTTCGACGACGCGGCGACCGCGGACCTCGGCGACATCTTCGAAGGGCTCTTCAATCGCGGCGGAGGCGCGGGTGGTCTCGGCGGCGGCGGGTTCGGCGGCGCCCGCCGACCGCCGCCGCCCAAGGGATCGGACGTCGGCTACCGCCTCGCCGTGCCGTTCGCGGACGCGGCGCGGCTGGCCGACCAGCGCGTGACGCTGGCGGGCGGCAAGTCGCTCGACCTGAAGCTGCCGCCGGGCCTGGAAGACGGGGCCAAGATCCGCCTGTCCGGACAGGGCGATCCCGGGCCCGCGGGCGCGGGCGATGCGATCATCACGATCGAGATCGCGCCCCACCGCTTCTATCGCCGCGACGGCGACGACATCCGCCTGGACCTGCCGGTGACGCTGAACGAGGCGGTGCTGGGCGGCAAGGTGCGCGTGCCCACCGTCGAAGGCGCGGTCATGCTGACCGTTCCCAAGGGTTCGACGTCGGGCAAGGTGCTCCGGCTCAAGGGCCGGGGGTTCACTCGCAAGGACGGAACGCGCGGTGACCAGCTGGTGACCTTGATGGTGGACGTGCCGGCGGGCGATGCGGCGTTGGAGGCGTTCCTCGCCGGGTGGACCGGCGGCGGCAACCCGCGGGCGGGGCTGGGCGTCTAGCCCGCCATGCAGGATATTTCGCCCCACTCACCGGAGGCGCGCCGCAAGCGGCTCGCCCGGGCGCGTGCCTATCTCGGCCGCCAGCGTGAACGGGTGCGGCCGGGTACCTACCCGTTCGAAGTCGCCAAGCGCGTCGCGATAGGCGTCTACAACGACGGGTTCATCCACGCGGGCAATCTCGCCTACCTGGCTATCTTGACGCTGTTTCCCTTCTTCATCGTCGCCGCCGCCGTCGCCAGCCTGTTCGGCAATACGGAAGGCGGGCTGGCAACCGTCAACGCGGTGTTCCAGACAATGCCGCCCGATGTTGCCAATGCGCTGGCCAAGCCGGTCAACGACGTGCTGGAAGCGCGGTCGGGCAATCTCCTCTGGTTCGGCGCGATTGTCGGGCTTTGGACCACGGGCAGTTTCATCGAAACGATCCGGGACATCATTCGCCGTGCCTACGGCGTGACGTCGGGCCGGCCGTTCTGGGAATACCGACTGCGCGCCATGGGGATCACCATTCTGTCCGTGGTGCTGGCGCTGCTGTCCTTCTCGCTGCAGTTCGTGTTGACCGGGGTGGAACAGTTCGTCGATCAGCTGCTGCCCGATCAGGCGCAGCGGGCGACCGACTTCGGCTTCTACCGGCTGATCCCGGCGGCGATGCTGTTCGGGTCGCTGTACATGCTGTTCTATTCGCTAACCCCCGGGCGTTATCGCAAGCACAGCCAGAAATGGCCGGGGCCGTTGTTCGTAACCGTCTGGTGGCTGTCGACCACCGCGCTGCTGCCGGTCATGCTTTCCAGCCTTGGCGGCTACGACCTGACTTACGGGGGCCTCGCCGGCGTGATGATTGCGCTGATCTTCTTCTTCGTCGTGGGGCTGGGTGTCGTGTTCGGGGCCGAGCTCAACGCCGCGCTGGCCGAAGTGCCCGAGCACCTCGTAGAAGAAACCAAGGAAGCGATCGAACAGGGGCACGAAGACATATGATCATGGCTGGAAAACGCGGGCTCATCATGGGCCTCGCGAACGACCGATCGCTGGCGTGGGGGATCGCCAAGGCGCTCCACGCGCAAGGCGCGGAACTTGCGTTCTCGTACCAGGGAGAGGCACTGGCCAAGCGCGTGCGGCCGCTGGCGACGGAGGTCGGGTCCGACTTCCTGATCGATTGCGACGTGTCGGACGAGGCGGCGATGGATCGCGCGTTCGCAGATCTCGCCGCGCGCTGGCCGACGATCGACTTCGTCGTCCACGCCATCGGCTATTCGGACAAGAACGAACTGCGCGGCCTGTTCGTCGATACCAGCGCGGCCAATTTCGCGATGACCCTGAACATATCGGCGTACAGCTTCGTCGCGGTGACGCGGCGGGCGCGGGCGATGATGCCGGACGGGGGCTCGGTCGTGACGCTGACCTACTACGGCGCCGAAAAGGTTATCCCGCACTACAACGTCATGGGCGTCGCCAAGGCGGCGCTGGAGGCGTCGGTCAAGTATCTCGCGATGGACCTCGGGCGCGAGAAAATCCGGGTCAACGCAATCAGCGCCGGGCCGATCAAGACGCTGGCGGCCAGCGGCATCGGCGACTTCCGCTACATCCTGAAATGGAACGAATATAACTCGCCGCTGCGCCGCAACGTCACCATTGAGGATGTCGGCGGCGCCGCGCTGTACCTCCTGTCCGACCTAGCGAGCGGCGTCACGGGCGAGATCCACCATGTCGACGGCGGCTACAACGTCGTCGGCATGAAGGCGGAGGACGCACCCGACATCGCGACGACTTAAGGGCGCCGCCTGCCGACCAGCGTGCCCTTGGTGCCGGCGTGCACGAGCTGGAACGTGATGTCCGGCCACCTGCGACGCCACCAGCGCGCGACGATGCGTTCGCCGGGGCGTGCGGCGTCGTCCAGCATGATCGTGCCGCCCGCGGCCAGCCGGCCGAAGACGCTTTCCGCCGATCCGCGGGTCAGCGGATGAATCGTCCAGGGCGGGCCGTCGACGACGAGAAGGTCGATCGCGTCGGGCAGCGCGCCCGGATCGTACCACCGGCCCGGCCAGCCCGGCGCGGGATCGCCGAGCGGCGCATGGCGCATGTCGGCGTCCAGCCCGTGCGTGCCGAGCCAGGCGGCGGTGGCGCCGACGAACTCCGCATGCTGATCGAAGCTGAACAAGCGACCGCCGCCGTGGAGCTTCAGGGCTTGGGCGATGATCAGGCTGGTGGCGCCGCTGCCGAATTCGACCACCGTCCGCGGGCGATGCGCCTCGACATGGTCGACGATCAGCGTCAGCAGACCGGTGTCGGCCTTCCAGCTGCCCAGATTGGGAAGGGCGTCCTGCGGGAGGTGGAGGCGCGTCAGCAGCGCGCGCTTGGCCGCCTTGCTGCCGCCGCGCAGCGAGCGCAGCAGCCACGGCCAGGTGATCGCGCCGAGCCCGAGCTGCCACGCCCAGTCCGCGGCGGTACGGCGACGCGCGTCGGCGGCGCGGGGGAACAGGCCGGTGGCCTCGCGGGACGTCATTGGAGGCCCGTGGCGCGGCCGGTCCCGGCTGGCAAGCGGCGGCGGGCGATCAGCCACGCCCCGCCCGCGAGCAGCAGCAGCGCGGGGATCCCGCCGTCGACGCGCGGCAGGTACCACAGGCCGATCAACGCGACGCCGAGCAGCGCCGCCGCCTTGAGGCCGGCGTGCGGCAAGATGCGATGGAGCAGCCAAAGCCCCAGCGCGGCGCAGGCGAGCGCGTTGCCACCCAGCCAGAGGTAGGACGCGCCCGCGTCCAGTCGGCCCGCGAACGGCACGGCGACGGTGGCGTAGCCGGTCATCGCGTCGGGAAAGAGGTCGGCGGCGAGATGCAGGCCGTTGCCGAGCCCCAGTCCCGCCGCCGCCGCGCGCGCCCAGCGGAGCGCCGCCAGCGCCGCGGCGGGAAGCACCCCGTGCGTCAGCGCGCTGCGGTGATCCAGCGGCAGCGACTGGTCGACGTCGGGAAAGGTGAGCCCGGCGACGACGCAGGCGAGCAGCGCCGGCGCGGCGACTATCGTCGCGAACCCGGGCCGCGATCCGGCCAGCCAGAGCGCAACGAGCGAAGCCGCCAGGATGAGGAACGCGGTCAGCGTCAGCCCGCGAACGGATCGCGGACCAGGATCGTGTCCTGCCGCTCCGGGCTCGTGGAGACGAGCGTCACGGGGCAGTCGATCAGCTCCTCGATCCGGCGGATATACTTGATCGCCTGCGCCGGCAGTTCGGCCCAGCTGCGCGCGCCGCGGGTGGTTTCGTGCCAGCCGGGCATGGATTCGTAGACGGGGCGGACGCGGGCCTGGTCGGCGGCGTGCGCAGGGAGGTGGTCCAGCGTGCGGCCATCGAGTTCGTAGGCCGTGCCGATGCGGATCTCGTCGAAGCCGTCGAGCACGTCGAGCTTGGTCAGCGCGATGCCCGTGACGCCCGACACCGCCACAGACTGGCGCAGCAATGCAGCGTCGAGCCAGCCGCAGCGGCGCTTGCGCCCCGTGACGGTGCCGAATTCGTGGCCCCGCTCGCCCAGTCGCTGCCCGGTGGCGTCGTCCAGTTCGGTGGGAAAGGGACCGGAGCCGACCCGCGTCGTGTACGCCTTGGCGATGCCCAGCACGAAGCCGGCGGCGCCCGGGCCGGTGCCGGAGCCCGCCCCTGTCGCGCCCGCGACGGTGTTGGACGACGTCACGAAAGGATAAGTGCCGTGATCGACGTCGAGCAGCACGCCCTGCGCGCCTTCGAACAGGATGCGCTTGCCGGCTTTCTTCGCGGCGTTGAGCGTCATCCAGACCGGCCGCGCGTAGGGCAGGACGAACGGCGCGATCTCCGCCAGGTCGGCGCGGAGCGCCTCGCGGTCGATGGCGGGCTCGCCAAAGCCGGCGCGCAGCGCGTCGTGGTGGGCGCACAGGCGGTCCAGCAGCGGCCCGAGCGCGTCCAGGTGCGCCAGGTCGCAGACGCGGATCGCGCGGCGGCCCACCTTGTCCTCGTATGCCGGGCCGATGCCGCGGCGCGTGGTGCCGATCTTCCCCGCGCCGCTGGCGTCTTCGCGTAAGGCATCGAGGTCGCGGTGGAGCGGCAGGATCAGCGGGCAGGTGTCGGCGAGCTGCAGCGTTTTCGGGCTCACCGCGACACCCTGCGCGCGCAATTTGTCGACCTCGGCCCGAAACGCCCACGGGTCGAGCACAACGCCGTTGCCGATCACGGACAGGGTCCCCGACACGATGCCCGACGGGAGCAGCGACAATTTGTACACCTGGTCGCCGACGACCAGCGTGTGCCCCGCATTGTGCCCGCCCTGGAACCGCACGACGAGATCGGCGCGGTCGGCGAGCCAGTCGACGATCTTGCCCTTTCCCTCGTCCCCCCATTGGGCGCCGATCACGGTGACGTTGGGCAAGCGGTGAGTTCCTTCGTGGTGAGCGGCGGTCCTAGAGAGGCGGGGGAGGCGGGTCAAAAGATGCGGGGCGACTCGGTAGGGTCCGGCCGAAGCTGACGAGGGTCATGCGTTCGCACGCGCATCGGGTCAGTTTAGTCAGTTTCCCGAAATCCCTATCTGTCGGGCAGGAGTCGGTGTTTACGGGAGAAAACTCGGACTTCGGTAGAACATAGCACGAACGGGTAGCTGTAGGAAAGCTCTTCTATTGTGGTTTGTGCGCCCGAATGCTTGTTGAAAAGTCTGATTGGCCGCAACCTGAAAACGGTTGCAAACCAGCCTTGCCGCAGTCCCCCGGTACACGTAGCAAGATACCATGCTGACGCGCATCGAGATCGACGGCTTCAAGACCTTTGAAGAGTTCAGGCTCGACCTGCGTCCGTTCACTGCCATTGTCGGACCGAACGCAAGTGGGAAGTCCAATCTGTTCGATGCCATGCAACTGCTCGCCGCTCTGGCGGATCACGACATCCATACCGCCATGCAGGGGTTGCGCGGCGAGCCGGAAGAATTCTTCCGTCAAACTAGCGACGGTTCGAGCGACAGAATCAAGTTCGCTGTGGAGGTATTCCTAGACAGCGAGGGGACAGACGATTTTGGCCGGTCGTATAAAGTTCCGGCTCAGCGCTTACGCTACGAACTGACCCTTGGCATTCGCCACGGTCGAGATGGCGGCCCGCGAGGCGTATTTGTGCGGGACGAGTTCTGCAGCGCAATGAAGCGCATCGACGATCACGCCACATACCTTGCGCCGCGTAAGCCGAGCTATGGCCGATACGCTACGCCCTTCATCCGAAGGGATGAGGATGCCGGTGATGCCCTGCTGGTGCGACAGGATGGCCCCAGTAAGAGCGGCAACCCGATGAGGCTGTCCCTTAAGGAAGCAGCGAGGACTGCCTTATCCACGATCACCACCGCTGAGTTCCCGCATCTTTATGCACTGCGAAAGGCTTTGCGTGCGGTGCGTTTCTTGGAAATCAATCCTACCGCGGCGCGCGGCGCTAACGATCGATTCGAGAAGACCACGCTTAGTCCCAGTGCGTCGAATTTGGCTGCCGTGCTCAATCGGTTGCGGGACCAAACGAAAAGCGAGAAGCGCCCCGACGGGGTCTTAGCTGACATAGCCACTGATCTATCGGCCCTGATCCCTTCCGTGTGCAACGTGAAGGTGCAATCGGACGACCAGCGACAATACTCTTTCAGCGTTGGTTTCACTAGCGACATGAGCTTCAGCTCGCGCGTGATCTCTGACGGAACGCTCCGCATTTTAGCGCTGCTCACCATCCTCAACGATCCGGATCGAAGGGGCACGTTGTGCTTCGAGGAGCCCGAGAACGGCGTACATGAGGGCCGCATCCCGACGTTGATCGACATGTTGAGAAATGCGACGAGGATAGACCCTGATCCGAAGCAGGTGACCTTTCAGGTTATATTGAACACTCATTCACCCAAGGTAATGGCTGCGCTGCAAGATACCGAGATCGTGGCGGCCGACGTCGTTACACTCGTCGACCCGACTGCCGAGAGGCGCACCTCCCGAACGCGCATGCGAACAGGGGTTAAGGGCAGTGGCGACTTGGTCGAGCCGGATCGCCATTTAGTTCGAGCGGAGGTTGACCGTTTGCTACAGCGCGCGGGCGATGCTGGATGAGATATGTTAGCTGGGCCGCCTTCTACGAGGGCGGTTCGGACGCCCTCTATCTAGACGTGCTGCTTCCCCGAGTCATTAGAGATTTAGTCGCGCGTGAAGGCGACGACTTGGTTGAGGTGCCAGACGTGCCTGCGGTGAGGCTTGGAACAGGTAGTCGCTCTATAGAAAAGGTCGCGGTAGAAGCGTGTTCTTTCCGGGATTCTTACGAGGTCATCTTCATACACGCAGACACCGGCGGCCGAGGTCTTGAACGAGGACTGGCGAGAAGGGCGGACGCCTACTGTGCCGCTCTTCTAGAGTGCTGCAATTGGCCAAATGATCGCTGCATTACGATCACTCCGCGTCGTGAAACGGAGGCGTGGCTGCTGGCGGATGGTTTCGCCGTTACCAAGGCACTCGGCTACAACGGACATCCCAAGGAGATCGGATTGCCCGAAGATGCGCGCGTGGCTGAGCGTCTCAGCGATCCTAAGCAGGTGTTGGCCGCTGCGGTGGAGGCAGTTGCCGGACGGCGACGTCGACAAAGCTTGGGGAACATGTTCCCGGCCATCGCGCAGCGGCAAGAACTGGCATTGCTACGACGGTCAGCGTCATTCACGCAGTTCGAAACGCGCCTACGTGGATGCCTACGATCTGTAGGGTGCATCCGATAGAAGAGGCTTGTTGATTAGAACCTCAACGCATTCACCCGCCGCACCCCTGGCAACGCGCGCAGCGTCGCCGCCAATTCCGCGCCGATCGTCTCGTCGACGCTGACCAGCGCGATCGCTTCGCCGCCCGCGGCCCTGCGCCCCAGGTTGAACGTCGCGATGTTGACGCCCGCATCGCCCAGCGCCGCGCCCAGGCGGCCGATGAAGCCGGGGGCGTCGTCGTTGACGAGGTGGATCATGTCGCCGGCCAGATCCGCCTCGACCTTGATGCCGAACATTTCGACCAGCCGCGCTTCGGTGCCGAACAAAGTGCCGGCGACGCTGCGCGGGCCGGCGGGGGTGGTGGCGGTGACGCGGACCAGCGTGTGGTAGTCGACCTCGCGGTCGTGGCGGATTTCGCGCACGTCCAGCCCGCGTTCGCGGGCGAGGACGGGGGCGTTGACCATGTTCACCGCCTGCGAATAGGTCCGCATCAGGCCGGCGAGGACGGCGCCGGTGATCGGCTTGGGGTTGAGCTCGGCCGCCGCGCCCTCGACCTCCACCGCGACGGCGGAGATCGCCGCGCCCTCGACCTGCCCCAGCAGGCTACCGAGGCGTTCGGCGAGCGCCATGTAGGGCTTGAGGCGGGGCGCTTCCTCCGCCGACAGCGACGGCATGTTGAGCGCGTTGGAAACGCCGCCGTTGACCAGGAAATCGGCCATCTGTTCGGCGACCTGGATGGCGACGTTGACCTGCGCCTCCGTGGTCGATGCGCCGAGGTGCGGCGTCGAGATGAAGCCGGGGGTGCCGAACAGCGGGCTCGCCTTGGCGGGCTCCTCCGCGAAGACGTCGAGCGCGGCGCCGGCGACGTGACCGCTGTCCAGCGCGGCCTTGAGCGCCGCCTCGTCGATCAGGCCGCCGCGGGCGCAGTTGATGATGCGGACGCCCGGCTTGGTCCGGGCGATGGCGTCGGCCGACAGGATGCCGCGCGTCTGGTCGGTCAGCGGGGTGTGCAGCGTGATGAAGTCGGCGCGCCCCAGCAGCGTGTCGAGGTCGACCTTCTCAATGCCCAGTTCGACCGCGCGTTCAGGGGTGAGGAAGGGGTCGAAGGCGATGACCTTCATCCGCAACCCTTGAGCGCGGTCGGCGACGATGGAGCCGATATTCCCCGCGCCGATCAGGCCCAGCGTCTTGGACGTGAGCTCCACCCCCATGAAGCGGTTCTTTTCCCACTTGCCCGCCTGCGTCGAGGCGTCGGCGGCGGGAAGGTCGCGGGCGAGCGCGAACATCAGCGCGATCGCGTGTTCGGCGGTGGTGATCGAGTTGCCGAACGGCGTGTTCATGACGACCACGCCCCGCTGCGTCGCGGCGGGGATGTCGACATTGTCGACGCCGATACCGGCGCGGCCGATCACCTTGAGGTTGGTGGCGGCGTCCAGCAGCTTGGCCGTGACCTTGGTGGTCGAGCGGATGGCGAGGCCATGATAGTCGCCGATGATGGCCGCTTGCTCAGCGGGGGTGAGGCCGGGGCGTTTGTCGACATGAAGGCCGCGGGCGCTGAAGATGGCGGCGGCTTGCGGGTCCATCTGGTCGGCAATGAGAACTTTGAGGACGGTCATTGTGCTTCCTTCACGTCATCCCGGCGAACGCCGGGACCCAAGGGTGTGATCTACGAGGGCTGTGACGGGCCAGTCGCTTCGCTGGTGTAGGGCGGCGTACTTGGGTCCCGGCTTTCGCCGGGATGACCGTTACGCGGTTTTCGCCCAAGCCCAGTCGAGCCACGGCGTCAGCGCCTCGACATCGGCGGTGTCCACCGTCGCGCCGCACCAGATGCGCAGGCCCGGCGGCGCGTCGCGGTGCATCGCGATGTCATAGGCTACGTCCTCGCCCTCCAGAATTTTGGCTATCGCCTTCATGCGGGCTGCGGGGTCCGCCCCTTCGGTGAAGCGGAGGCAGACGCTCGTGTTGGAGCGCGTCGCCGGGTCAGCGGCGAGGTTTTCGATCCAAGTGGTGCGATCGACCCAGGTCTGTAGCGCGTCGGCGTTGGCGTCGGCTCTGGCGATCAGCGCGGGGAGGCCGCCCAGCGCCTGGCCCCATTCGAGGCTGAAAATGTAATCCTCGACGCAGAGCATGGACGGGGTGTTGATCGTTTCGCCCTGGAAGACTCCTTTGATCAGCTTTCCCTTGGAGGTCAGCCGGAAGATCTTGGGCAGCGGCCGGTCGGGGACAAAGGTCTCCAGCCGCTCCACCGCGCGCGGGCCGAGCACCAGTACCCCGTGCGCCGCCTCGCCGCCCATCGCCTTTTGCCAGGAAAAGGTGGTGGCATCGAGCCTGTGCCACGGCAGGTCCATCGCGAACGCGGCCGAGGTGGCGTCGCAGATCGTCAGGCCGGCGCGATCGTCGGCGATCCAGCCGGCGTCGGGGACGCGGACGCCGCTGGTGGTCCCGTTCCAGGTGAAGACGATGTCGTGCGCCGAGTCGGCGCACGACAAGTCGGGAAGTTTGCCATAGGGCGCGTCGAGGATCGTCGGGTCGAGCCGGAGCTGCTTAATCGCGTCGGTGACCCAGCCCTGCCCGAAACTTTCCCAGGCGGCGACGGTGACGGGACGCGCGCCCAGCATCGTCCACATCGCCATCTCCACCGCGCCGGTGTCGGACGCGGGGACGATGCCGATGCGGTGTGTTTCGGGGATGCGGAGGACTTCGCGCGTGAGGTCAATCGCGCGTTTGAGGCGGGACTTGCCGAGCCCCGAGCGGTGCGAGCGGCCGAGAACGGCGAGGTCGAGCTTGTCGGGGGACCATCCGGGCGGCTTGGCGCAAGGGCCCGAAGAGAAATGCGGACGCGCAGGCCGCAGCTGTGGCGTTGAGTCAGTCATGTTTCTCTCCTTCCAGAGAGCAAGCGCCGCGTTGGGGCGGCGTGGCCCGGCGCCGCCCTGCGTCAGGGGGGGTGGGGTGTCAATGCCGGCGCGAGCCGCTAAGGCGGCGCGCTTATGACCGATCCCGTACCCCCTATCCGCATCTTCGCCCCCGCCAAGGCCGAGGCCGAGACCGCCGCCCACCAGGCATCCAGCGCCCAGACCGAGGACCCCGCCTACAAGCTGGCGTTCCAGGACGCCGAGTTCCTGCTGCGCCAGGACCTGCGCCCGGTGCGGTTTCAGCTGGAACTGCTCAAGCCCGAGCTGTTGCTCGACGAGGCGGGGATCGCGTCGACCTTCGTGTTCTACGGTTCGGCGCGCATTCCCGCGCCCGACAAGGCGGACGCGATCGTGGAAGCGGCTGTGACCGACCGGCAGAAGGCTGTCGCGGCGCGGCTGAAGGCCAACGCCCATTATTACGACGAGGCGCGGCGGCTGGCCGAGATGTGCAGCCGCTACGACCGAGACGACGATGGCCAGCGGCACTTCGTGGTGTGCACGGGCGGCGGGCCGTCGATCATGGAGGCGGCGAACCGCGGCGCGGCGGACGCGGGCGCGGAGTCGATCGGGCTCAACATCGTGCTGCCGTTCGAACAGCTGCCCAACCCGTACGTGACGCCGCGATTGAGCTTCCAGTTCCACTATTTCGCCCTGCGCAAGATGCACTTCCTGCTGCGCGCGCGGGCGGTGGCGGTGTTTCCGGGCGGGTTCGGCACGTTCGACGAAATGTTCGAGCTGCTGACGCTGGTACAGACCGGCAAGGTCGCGCGGCTGCCGATCCTGCTGTTCGGGCGGGAATATTGGGAGCGCGTCGTCAATTGGGAAGCATTGGCCGAGGAAGGCGTCATCGCGCCTGCGGACCTCAACCTGTTCCAATACGTGGAGACGGCGGAGGAGGCGTGGGGCCACGTATGCGGACACTATTCGGCGGCGGAATAAACCGACCGCATACCACCCGCAGCTTCAGCCGGGGCGGACCGTCAGCGGCGTGACGCCTCGTAACCAGCGATCAGCGTCTCGACGGTGGTCTCCGCGATGATCTGCGTCACCGCGTCGTCCAAAACATCCTCGCGCCCGCGGAAGCGCAGGCAGCTCTTGCCCATGTCGATCTTGCGCCCGGCGCGGGCGTAGGCATCGCGGAGAGCGGCGTCGCTAGCGGGATCGGTATAGGCGCACACCAGGTACAGCGCATTGTGGTTCTTCTGCGCGGCGAGAGCGGCCAGCATGAGCGGCTGCTTGTTGTAAGTGTCAGGGTAGCGGGCGAGAGGGACTTCCCAGACGAGCATGCTGCCCGAAACGCGCTCGGCATAGCCGGGCGGGAGCGCCGCGTTGACGAGATCGCGCACCCCGCCGAGCGTCGCGACGCGATCGGGCGGGAGCCGGGCGATCCAGGCTTCCGGTGTTTCCGCCTTCGCCGCCGCCATTCGCGCCCTCGCTCTTACTGCTTCTCCTGCCCCGAACCGCCGTTGACCGAAGGCGCACCTTCGCCGCCCACATTGCCTTCGGGCTGCTTGCCCGCCTGCTGTTCGGTGATGATCGGCTCGTTCTCGCCCTTCTGCGGACCGTTGCCAGGGCCCGTGCCCGGCTTGTTCAGGCTGTTGTCCTCGCCTGCGGCGGCGTCTGTCGCCTCGACCGGCGCTGCGGGGAGCGGCAGCGGGGCCGCGGACTTCGTGTTCATATATGCGATCACGTTTGCGCGGTCTTCCGGTTTGGAAAGGCCGGCGAACGCCATCTTGGTGCCTTCCACGTACGCTTTCGGCTTCTTGAGCCACGCGTTCATGTTCTCCCAGTCCCAGACGCCGGGTTTGGCCTTCAGGTCGGCGGAGTAGGCGAAGCCGGGGACGTGGCCGTGCGCGGCGCCCATCGTGCCCCAAAGATTGGGGCCGATACCGTTGGGGCCGCCCTGATCAACTGTGTGGCAGGACGCGCACTTCTTGAAAACGTCGGCGCCCTTGGCCGGATCGGCGGATGCGAGGTAGAACGCGATCGGCTTTTCCGCCTCGGCGCCGCCCGCGTCCGCCACTTCGACGCCTTCGATGGGATAGCCCATCTTCTCCGGACGCTCGCCGCGAAAGATCTCGCCGCTGACGATGGTCGCGCCCAAAGCGACGATGCCCGCGCCCAGCACCCAGCCGGCGATTGTGTTGGTGCGATCGTCCATGAACCTGTCTCAACCCGTCGATGCGTTTCGCCTCCGCACTTAGGTGGACGCCGCATTTTCCGCAACCGTGCCGCCGCCCAGCCAGGCCTGCAACAGGTCGCGGGCGATCGCCTGGCGCGGCGGGGCGATGAACGGCGCGGCGGGGTCTCCGGCCAGCGCGGCGGCGACCTCCGCGCGCGTTACCCAGAACGCGTCCTCCAGCTCAGTGCGATCGATCGTCAGTTTGCGGTCGGCGACCGGCGCGATGCAGGCGAGCATCAGGCTGGACGGGAAGGGCCAGGGCTGGCTGGCGATGTAGCGAACGCACGTCGCGACGACGCCCGCCTCCTCCGCCAATTCGCGCGAAACGGCGTCTTCCATCGATTCGCCGGCTTCCACGAACCCGGCAAGCGCCGAATAGCGGCCGGGCGGGAAACCGGGCTGACGGCCGAGCAGCACGTCGCCATCATGCTCGGCGAGCATGATGGCGACCGGATCGACGCGCGGGAAATGTTCGGCGCCGCACGTATCGCAATGCCGTCCCCATCCGGCGCGGACGATGCGCGTCGGCCGGCCGCAGGCGGCGCAGAAACCGTGGCGCGCGTGCCAGTCGAGCGCCGAACGCGCAGCGGCGTAGACGGGGGCGTCGGCGGCGGACAGGCGACCCAGCATCCCGAAGATCGCGCGCGAACGCCCGGCGGCGGGCGGCACGGGAACGATGCGCGCGAATGTCGGCCGGTCGGCGATCAAACCTAGCAGGAGCAGCGGACCCTCGCCCGTCATCGGGTCGAAGACGAGGTCGCCGTTGGCGGTCAGTTCCGGCTCCAGCGCATCGAGGCGCAGGACGCGGGCGCCGGGATGCGCGCGCAGCGCGGCCAGCGCGGCGTCGTCGCCGCGCGCCGCATCCAGGCGGTCGAAGCCGTGGCCGCCGAAGAAGGGCGGGTTCATCGCCATACGGACGCGGCGACCTTGCGGAACAGCGTCGGCAGACCCGCGCCGGCGATGTCCGCGACCGGCCACCAGAGGCCGTCGGGCCGTGCGTCGGCGTCGCGGGGCGCGGCGGCGTGGAAGACGTCCAGCGTCAGGCCGAAATGCGTGAAGACGTGCGCGACCTCGCCCGCCTTGCGCCAATCGGCGGGCGCCGGCGGGTCGGCGGGGAAGCCGTTCATGCCGCCGAGCAGCCCGCGCGCCGGGCGGCGCTCGAGATAGACCTCGCCGCCGTGCTGGAGGACGTAGGCGCTGGCGCGCCGCGCCGGGCGCGGTGCCTTGGCTGCTTTGCGCCGATAGGTCTCCGGGTTGCCTGCCTCGCGCGTCGCGCAACCGGCGGCGAGCGGGCAGACGAGGCACAGAGGCGCGCGCGGTCGGCAGATCGTCGCGCCCAGATCCATCATCGCCTGTGCGTAGTCGCCGTGGCGGTGCGTCGGCGTCAGGCGGGTCGCGGCCGCGGCGATCGCGCGCCTGGCAGCGGGCAGGGGTTCGGGAATCGCGAACAGGCGCGCGACGACGCGCTCGACATTGCCGTCGACCACCACCGCCGGCTGGTCCTGCGCGATGGCGGCGATCGCGGCCGCCGTATATCCGCCGATCCCCGGCAGCGTGCGCAACGCAGCCTCGCCGACCGGAAAGCGGCCGCCATGGTCCCGGACGACGGCGCGGGCGCAGGCCAGCAGGTTGCGCGCGCGGGCATAGTAGCCGAGCCCCGCCCAGGCGGTCATCACCTCCGCATCGGCGGCCGCGGCGAGCGCCTCGACCGTCGGCCAGCGGGCGGTGAACCGCTGGTAATAGGGAATGACCGCGGCGACCGTGGTCTGCTGCAGCATGATCTCCGACAGCCAGACGCGGTACGGGTCCGCGCCGCGCGGCCCCGCAGGGTTCGGGGGCGTGCGCCACGGCAGCGGGCGGGCGTGCGCGTCGTACCAGGCGAGGAGGCGGGCGCCGGCCGGGGAAGGAACACTGGCGAGCACAAGGCCGCTATGGCATGACGACCGCGATGCGCAAAGCGACTCCCAAGGCCGGCAAGCCTACCGAAGAGCGTCCGCGCGGCGGTGGGGCCAAGGCCGTGTCGGCGATGCTGCCGACCGCCGGCGGCGCCGCGTTCCGCCGCTTCGGGTTCGTGCAGTCGTCCGTGGTCAGCCGCTGGCGCGAGATCGTGGGCGAGCGCTACGCCGGCGTGTCCGCCCCCGAATCGATCCGTTTTCCCCACGGCAAGCGCGCCGGCGGCACGCTGACGCTGGTGGTGGAGGGGGCCTACGCGCCGACGATGCAGCATGTTGCGCCCGTGATCACCGAGCGGGTCAACCGCTTCTTCGGATACGAGGCCGTGGCCAAGATCGCGTTCCGGCAGGGCAGCGTCGCCAAAGTTGCCAAGAGGCCCGCGCCGCCGTCGCTGCGGCCCCTGCCGGCGGAACTGGGCGACAGCCTGCGCACCATCGCCGACCCGGAACTGCGCGCCTGCCTGGAGGGCCTCGCGCGTGGAGTTGCGGCGTCCAGCGGTCCGCCGCTATTGGAAAC
>DASQNO010000048.1:0-20274 GCA_035644935.1 Sphingomonadaceae bacterium | reverse complement strand
TGCGTTCGCCGGCTCCAGCGAGTCCCCGCTGCACGCCAAGCTCGCCGCGCGCGCCGCGGACATGGCGCTGGACTGGCGCTACGAGGCCTTCCCGGTGATGTTCTGGGACCTGTACGGCGAGGCCGGGCACCCGGTGCGCACCACGGTGACGGAGATGGGCCCGTTGCTGTTGTCGCGGCTGATGGAGCTCAACGAAACGCAGGAAGGCGTGCTCTCCGCCGCGTTCCGCTACGCCGACGACGAAGGCTTGCTGCTGCTCGACCTCGAAGACCTGCAGGCGCTGCTCGTCCACCTGTCGGAAAACGCGCGCGAACTGTCGGTGCGGTACGGCAACATCGCCCGCGCCAGCGTCGGCACCATCCAGCGCCAGCTGCTGCAGCTGGAAGGGCAGGGCGGCGATCGCCTGTTCGGGGAGCCGGCGCTCGACGTCGCCGACTTCTTCCGCACCGACGAGACCGGGCGCGGCGTGATCTCGATCCTCGCCGCCGACAAATTGATGCGCTCGCCGCGCGCCTACGCGACGCTGCTTTTGTGGATGCTGTCCGAACTGTTCGAGACGCTGCCCGAGGTCGGCGACCTGCCCAAGCCCAAGCTCGTCTTCTTCTTCGACGAGGCGCATCTGCTGTTCGACGACGCGCCCGCCGCGCTCGCCGACCAGATCGAGCGGGTCGTGCGGCTGATCCGGTCCAAGGGCGTCGGCATCTATTTCGTCACGCAAAACCCGATCGACATCCCCGAACGGATCGCGGGCCAGCTGGGCAACCGCATTCAGCACGCGCTGCGCGCCTACACACCGCGCGACCAGCGCGCGATCCGCGCCGCCGCGGAGTCCTTCCGGATCAATCCCGGGCTGGATGTAGAGACGGCGATTACCGAGCTGCAGACTGGCGAGGCGCTGGTGTCGACGCTGGGCTCGGACGGTGCCCCGTCGCCCGTTGAGCGCACCACCATCCGCCCGCCCTCGTCGCGCATCGGCGCGATCACCGCGGCCGAGCGCGCCGCTGTCATCGCCGCATCGCCTGTCGGCGACACCTATGACGAGCCGATCGACCGCCAATCGGCGGAGGAAGTGCTGGGCGCGCGCGGGCAGGAAGCCGCAGCCGCCGCTGCCGCAACGAAGGCGGAGGCCGCCGAGGCCAAGGCCGCTGCGCTAGCGGAGAAGGAAGCGGCTCGCGCGCGCACCGCGGCGATGAGGGAAGAGGCGAAGGCGTTGCGGGAGCGGCGCGCCAATCCATCGCTGGGCGAGGAAATGACCCGGCACGTCGGCCGCGCCGTCAAGCGCCAGGTCGCCAACAAGGTTGCCAATACGCTGCTGCGCGGGCTGCTCGGCGGCCTGTTCCGGGGACGGTAGATTCCGCTGTCCTACATGGCCGCGCTTGGCATAGGATTGGACGAGTTCAGGAGTGCACGGAAAGGACCCCCGCAAAAGGGCTCCACACTAGGAACTTCGCGACTTTCGGGAACTTCGCGCTCTTAAATAAAGCGCGCCGCGATGTCCTTGGCGATGCGCGAAGGGCGCAAAGTGGCCGCATCCAGGCAGCACCAGCTCGATCTGACCTCCGCCAGCACGTCTTCGCCGCGCCGGATAACCGTGTTGAAGAACGCCTTGGCGCCCTCGACGCCTTCCACCACCACCTGCGCGACGACGTCGTCGTCGAGGAAGGCGGGCTTGCGGTAGGTGATCTCGTGCTTCAGCGCGACCCACAGCTTGGACGCCACCGCGTCCGCCGGGGCCAGCGCGCGCCAGTGGCTGACCACCGCGTCCTGCACCCAGTTGAGGTACACCGAATTGTTGACATGGCCCATGAAGTCGATGTCGGCGGGCTTAATGCCGATCGGGTAGTTTGCGGACATGCCTGTCGTGTAGCGATCACCTGTGAACGATCAATGACGCGTTGCATCGCCAGGCGCCTTGCGTCATCTTTTGCGCGGGGCGGATACGGGGAACAAGGTGAGCAGGACCAAGACCTGGATCGCGTGCGCGATGGCCGCCGCGATCGCCGCATCGGTGCCGTCCACCGCGCAGACCGCCCCGCCGGCGCGCACGCTGGAGCAGGGTGCCGCCGCGGCAAAGGCCGGGAACCACGCGCTGGCGCTGGAAATTCACCAGGCGCTGGCCGCGGCGGGCGACCTGGCCGCGATGGACCGGCTGGGCGTCGCCTACCAGGAGGGGGTGGGCGTTCCGGCCGACGCCGCGGCGGCGATGCGCTGGTTCCGCAAGGCCGCGGACAAGGGACACCCGACTTCGATCTACAGCGTCGGCAGCCTGTATTGGCATGGCACGGGCGTCGCCGCCGACCGCAAGACCGCCCTTGGCTGGTTCCGCCGGGCCGCCGCGCTGGGCGATGCCGACGCCATGCAGATGCTGGGGATCGCCTATGATCGCGGCGAGGGCGTCGCCGAGAACGACGCCGCGTCCGTCGGCTGGTTCCGCAAGGCCGCCGCCGCCGGCAACGGCAATGGCGAGCGCAGCTTGGGACTCATGTACCGCCGCGGCAGCGGGGTCGCGCAAAGCGACGCCGAATCGCTGCGCTGGCTCGAACGCGCCGCCGATCGGGGCAATGTCGCGTCATATGACGATCTGGGCGACGCCTTGCGTATGGGGTGGGGTACCCCCGTCGATCTGCCGGCGGCGATCGGCTGGTACCGCAAGGGCGCGGACGGGGGCGACCCGTGGGCGCAGACCAGTCTAGCCATGCGCTACATCGCCGGCGAGGGCCTTGCCCGCGACGTCCGAGAGGCAACGGTGTGGCTCAGCCGCGCGGTGGAAGCGGGTCATGCCCCTGCCATGATCGAGCTCGGGGTCCTGTACGAGAATGGCAACGGCGTTGCGAAGGACCCGGTCAAGGCGACGCGTCTCTACCGGCAGGCCGCCGACCTGGGCGACGAGACGGGACTACTCTATCTGGGCGTCAATACGCGCGACGGCATCGGGCTGATCGCGGACGGGCCGCTTGCCGTTCGGCTGCTGGAAAAGGCCGCCGCAACCAACGCCGAGGCGATGAACGAGTGGGGCTATGCGCTTGAGCACGGCAAAGGCGTGCCCGCGGACGAAGGGCGGGCGCTGGACTGGTACCGCAAGGCCGCGGCCGCGGGAAACGCGCTGGGTATGTCGAACCTGGGCCTGATGCTGGAACATGGGCGGGGGGTGAAGGTCGATCTGCCGGGCGCGGTGCGCTGGTACGCGCAAGCGGCGGACAAGGACGAGCCCTGGGGGCAGCTCTACTATGGGCGCGCGCTCGTCGAGGGCAGCGGCACCGCCAAGAACGAGCCGGACGGCTTTCGCTGGATCAGCAAGTCCGCCGCGTTGGGCAACAGCGATGCGATGACCGACCTGGGCGTTCTTTATGAGGAGGGGCGCGGTACGGCCAAGGACCTGGCGAAGGCCAACCAAACTTATCGGCAGGCCGCCGACAAGGGCGACGCGCGCGCCATGCGCTATTTGGGCATCAACGCCGCCAACGGCATCGGCTTGCCGGTCGACTTGAACGAGGCGGAGCGCTGGCTGCGTCGCGCGCTGCAGGACGGCGACACGGAGGCCGCCAAGCTGCTCGAAGAGATCAAGGAGCGGCGCAAGGGCGGCGACGGGCGCAAAGTGGCGACGTGAACGGCCCCCGTCAGCCCCGCCCGCGATAACCCGGCACGTCCTGCGGCGGCAGCCACAGGCCCGCGGGCGGTTCCCCCGATTGCCAGAAGACGTCGATCGGGATCCCTCCGCGCGGGTACCAGTAGCCGCCGATGCGCAGCCACAAAGGCGCCATCTCCGCGAACAGCCGCTCGCCGATGCCGACGGTGCAGTCCTCGTGAAACGCCTGGTGGTTGCGGAAGGAGCCGAGGAACAACTTGAGCGACTTGGACTCCACAATCGTCGCGTCCGGCGCATAGTCGATCACCAAGTGGGCGAAGTCGGGCTGCGCCGTGACGGGGCAGAGCGAGGTGAATTCGGGCGCGGTGAAGCGCACGAGATAGGCGCGGCCGGGGCGCGGGTTGGGGACGTAGTCGAGCGCGGCGAGCTCGGGCGAGGCGGGCAGCGGCGTGGGCTTGCCAAGCTGGGTCGGGGTCATGGCCCAGGCTCTTAACCCGGCGCGCGCGGTTTGGCATCTTCTTCGCGCGGGAACCAGCGCTAGAAGGGCCGCTCGCCTTCGACGTTGCCGACCTGCGTGTAGCGGCAGACGAGGAACTCCAGGTCGTCGCCCGGCACCACCGCGCAGCCAACGGTGCGCGTGTCGCGCCACATCAGCTGCGTATAGTGGCCGACGTCCTCCAGCTTGCCCGTCTTGCTGTTGTTGGGGAAGATGCCGGGCTTGTAGTGCTGCTTCTCCTCCACCCAGGCGCCGACCATCGCTTCGGGCGCGTAGTACCCGGTGGTGCCCGCGAACAGGTTCTCACCGACGGGATTGTCGGGGTCCTCCGCGGAATGGCCGAAGCTGTTCGTGGCAGCGAGTTCGGCGGCGAATTCACGCGCGTCGGCGGCGAGCTGGGCGTTCCAGGCGAGCGGCGCGATGCCGGCGGCGCTGCGTTCGCGGTTGTGCGCGGCGAGCAGGCGCGCGTCGAGGTTGGTGCGCAGGCCCGCGTTGCCGGTCAGCATCATGGAGGCGGCGCCCAGCGCCATCGCAGCAGCGGTGCGGGTCAGGCGGTGCTTGGATGCGATCGACATTTCAGGCCCTCCCCGGCTCGTCCTCAGGGAAGGAATGGGCGGCAAAGTGCTTACCGGTCCTTGCCGGACAGGCTTGCCGAACCGTTAAGAATGATTGTTCGGGAACAAAGCCGTGCAAGGGCCGCGGGGCTGTTGATCTGCATGGACGCGGGTTGAGTTTGCGTACGCTAGGGTGCGGCTATGCCCGGCGTGACGCTCATCCCCATCCTCGGCGACCAGCTGTCCTTCGGCCTTTCCGCGCTCGACGGGGCCGATCCGGCGACAAGCGTGCTGCTGATGGCCGAAGCCGAGGACGAGACGACGTACGTCCGCCACCATCGGCGCAAGCTGGCCTACATATTGTCCGCGATGCGGCACCACGCGGAGGCGCTGCGCGAGCGGGACTGGACGGTCGAGTACGTCAAGCTCGACGACCCGGACAATTCGGGCAGCTTCACCGGCGAGATCGCGCGCGCCGTCGCGCGGCACGACGTCTCGGGCATCGTCGTGACCGAGGCCGGCGAATGGCGCGTACAGGCCATGCTGGAGGCGTGGGAGACCTTGTTCGGCGTGCCCGTGGAAATCCGCACGGACACTCGCTTCATCGCCAGCCACGCCGATTTCCAGACCTGGGCGGAAGGGCGCAAAGACCTCGTCATGGAGTTCTTCTACCGCGAGCAGCGGCAGAAAACCGGGCTGCTGATGAATGGCAACAAGCCCGAGGCCGGGCGCTGGAATTTCGACAAGGAAAACAGAAAGCCGGCGGATGCCGACCTGTTCATGCCGCAACAGCCGCTGTTCCCGCCCGACGCGATCACGCGCGAGGTCATCGAAATGGTAACGGCGCGGTTCCCTGAGCTGATCGGCAGCCTGGATGGCTGGGATCTCGCGGTGACGCATACCGACGCGCTGCGCGCGCAGGAATTCTTCCTCCGGACATCGCTGGTCAGCTTTGGCGACTACCAGGATGCGATGGTCACGGGGCAGCCGCGCATGTGGCACGCGCATCTGTCGCCCTACATCAATTCCGGCCTGCTCGATCCGCTTGAGCTGTGCCGCGCGGTGGAGGCGCGGTACCGGGACGGCAAGGTCGCGCTGAACGGCGCCGAAGGGTTCATCCGGCAGATCATCGGCTGGCGCGAATATATGCGCGGCATCTACTGGCTGGCCGGACCCGACTACCAGCACCGCAACTTCTTCGGGAACACGCGCGGGCTGCCGCGCTTCTACTGGACCGCGGACACGGACATGAACTGTCTGCGCCAGGCGCTGGGGCAGACATGGGCGACCGCCTATGCGCACCATATCCAGCGGCTGATGGTCACGGGCAATTTCGCGCTGCTGATAGGCGCGGATCCGCGCGCGGTGCACCGGTGGTACATGGAAGTGTACCTCGACGCCTATGAATGGGTGACGCTGCCCAACACGCTGGGGATGAGCCAGTTCGGCGACGGCGGGCTGGTCGGGACCAAGCCCTATGCGGCGTCCGGCGCCTACATCAACCGCATGTCCGATTACTGCGGCGCCTGCCGCTATGATCCGACCAAGCGAGTGGGGCCGGACGCGTGCCCTTTCAATTCGCTGTACTGGGACTTCATGGAGCGCAACCGCCCCAAGCTCGACGGCAACTCGCGGCTGCGCAACCAGTACCGGACATGGGACCGCTTCGGAGACGAGACCAAGGCGGAAACGCGCGCGCAGGCGGCGGCGTTCTTGGCTAAGCTCGATAGCGAGCCGAGCGGTTATGAAGGACCAAGCGATGGACTACCTGATCTCGACGGAGTGGCTGGCGGCTGAGCTCGGCGCGCGCGACCTTCGGGTGATCGACGCCAGCCTGCACCTGCCGGACGCGGCACGCGAAGCGCGCGCCGAATACGCGAACGGGCACATTCCCGGCGCGATGTTCCTCGACCTCGCCGAGATCAAGGACTTTCCGGAAGAGGCCACCTTCGCCAGCCGCATGTGCGCGCTGGGCGTCGGCGACGGGAACAGGATCGTCGTCTACGACAACTCCGCGCTGCACAGCGCCGCCCGCGCTTGGTGGCTGCTCCGCAGCTTCGGCGCGCGGCACGTCGCCTTACTCGACGGAGGCTTGGCCAAATGGAAGGCGGAGGGGCGAGCGCTGGAAGAAGCCGCGCCGAAGGTCCGCCCCGGCCATTTCGCCGCGCGGGCGGACACTGGCGCGCTGGCGCGGATGAGCGATGTCGCGAATGCCGGGGACACGCAGATCGTCGATGCGCGAAGCGCGGCGCGGTTCGCTGGTGCCGAGCAGGAACCCCGGGCGGGGCTATCCCCCGGTCACATTCCCGGATCGCGCAACCTGCCACAAGGGCAATTGTTCGCAGCCGACGGCACGTGGAAGCGCGGCAACGACCTGCGCGCCGCCTTTTCCGCCGCGGGCGTCGACGTGGCGCGGCCGCTGATCACGACGTGCGGATCCGGGGTGACGGCGGCCGTGCTGAGCTTCGGCGCACACCTGCTCGGTGCGCGTGACGTGCGGCTGTACGACGGCAGCTGGGCGGAGTGGGGCGCTGACCCGGCGACGCCCAAGGCGACGGGACCGAGTAAGGGCACCTCGCAAAGTAGTACTTTGCGGGACCCGTAGGCCGGGGTCCAGTCGTACGATCCGTGTCACTGGGCCCCGGCCTACGCCGGGGCAGTCGGGCTTACTGCGGCGTCGGTGCCGGCGTGGTCGTCGCGGGAGTGCCCGGCGTTGCCACCGACGCATCGCGGCCGTCCCCTTCGGGCGCGACGAGGATGTCGCGGGTCAGCGTGCCTTTTTCCACCACCGTGGTGTTGGGATCGCCGGCGACCGAGCGTGCGCCGGACGTCGCGACGTCGCGACCCGCGGCGCCCAGCACGGTGTTCTCGCCCGCGCTGCGCGGCGCGGTGCCGCCGAACAGCGCTTCCAGCGCCTGCGCCTGCGCGTCGGCGGCTTGCGGGCGCGGATCGCCGGGACGGGGCGGGACCAGCGTGTAATCGGGCGGGATCACCAGCGGCGCGTTGCGGGCGACGGCGAACTCGTCGGGACGCTGCGCCTCCTCGCCGAACAGGGTGGAGCACCCGCCTACCAGCAGCGCGGTGGCGGCCGGGATGATCAGTTTACGCATAGGTCTCAGGCCTTTCCGGGCGTCTTCGGCTCGCGCGTCAACAACGCGCGTAGCAGGAGTAGCAGAACGCCGATCGTAATAGCAGCATCGGCGACATTGAAGACCAAAAACGGCTGGAACGACCCGAAGTGCAGGTCGGCATAGTCGACCACGTAGCCGAACCTGGCGCGGTCGACGATGTTGCCCAGCGCCCCGCCCAGCACCATCGACAGCGCCAGCGCGTCGGCACGGATCGTTTCGCGCCAGATCCACACCGCGACGCCGGCCGCGATGGCGGCGGTGAGTGCGACCAGCAGCCAGCGGCTGGTGTCGTTGCTGGCGGTCAGCAGCCCCAGCGAAACGCCGTAGTTTTCGACCCAGGTCAGGTTGAAGATCGGCAGCAACTCGATCTGGCGCACCTCCTTCAGGCGGAGCGGGTTGATGACGATCCACTTGATCACCTGATCCGCGATGAAGATCATAAGCGCGATGCCGTAGGCGAGCGGCCGATGGTCCCGCTTGCGCGCGCGCATGTCAGTCATCGGACGTCTCCTCACCAGCCACATCTTCGCAGCGCGCGCACAGGCCGCCGTCCGCCGGCACCTCGGGCAAGTGCCGCCAGCAGCGTTCGCACTTGGCGAACGCGGTGCGGTGGACGATCACCGTCGGGCCGTGCGCCGCCTGGTCCATGCCGACGTCCGAGACGATGAACAGCTCCGCCAACTCCGCGCTGGTGAGGTTGGGCCGGTCGAGGTCGTCGGAAAAGCCGATCGTCACCGCCGCCTCAAGGCTGGAGCCCAGTTCCTTGGCGCGGCGCCGAGGCTCGATCTCGCCCGTCACCTGCAGGCGCAGCGCGCGGAGCGAGGCCCAACGTTCCGCCAGCACATCGTCCTGCCAGTCGGGGTCTATGTCGGGCCAGGTCTGCAGGTGGATCGACCCTTGCGTCCCTTCGCGCGATTCCCAAACCTCTTCCGCGGTGAACGGAATAATCGGCGCGGCGTAGCGGACCAGCGCGTGGAACAGGTGGTCGAGCACGGTGCGGTAGGCGCGGCGCTTCGCGTCCGTGGGCGCGTCGCAGTACAGGCTGTCCTTGCGGATATCGAAGAAGAAGGCGGACAGGTCGTCGTTCGCGAAGTCGGTCAGCGCGCGGATGTAGCGGTTGAACTCGTACGTCTCGACGGCGGCGTGCAGTTCGGCGTCGAGCTTGGCGAGGAGGTGGAGCACGTAGCGCTCGAGCTCGGGCATCTGCTCGGCCTCCAGGCTCTCCTCGTCGGTGAAGCCGTCGAGCGCGCCCAGGAGGTAGCGGAAGCTGTTGCGCAGCTTGCGGTACGCGTCGGACGTGCCGGCGAGCACTTCCTTGCCGATACGCACGTCCTCGAAATAGTCCGTCGATGCGACCCACATGCGCAGGATGTCCGCGCCCGACTCCTCGATGATCTTGAGCGGGTCGACGACGTTGCCGACAGACTTGGACATCTTGCGCCCGGTGCCGTCGAGCGCGAAGCCGTGGGTCAGCACCGCCTCGTACGGCGCGCGGCCGCGGGTGCCGCAGGATTCGAGCAAGCTGGACTGGAACCAGCCGCGATGCTGGTCGGAGCCTTCGATATAGAGGTCGGCACGCGTGCCCTCGCCATAGCGCGCCTCGACGACGTAGGCGTGCGTGGACCCGCTGTCGAACCAGACGTCGAGGATGTCGGTGACGACCTCGTAGTCGGCAAGGCTGTATTCGTTGCCCAGGATCGCCTGGTGGTCGGCGGCGAACCACGCGTCGGCGCCGCTCGCGCGGAAGGCGGACAGGATGCGTGCGTTCACGGCTTCGTCGCGGAGGTACTCGCCGGTGCCGCGATGGACATACAGCGCGATCGGTACGCCCCAGGCGCGCTGGCGCGAGATCACCCAGTCCGGGCGGCCTTCGACCATGGCGGTGATGCGGTTCTGCGCCTTGGCGGGGATCCAGCGGGTTTGGGCGATCGCGGCGAGAGCGGTGGCGCGCAAGGAAAGCCCCTCCCCCTTGGGGGAGGGGTTGGGGTGGGGCAGGGTGTCCACAGAGACTGCGGAGCTCGCTACGGATGCGGACTCCCCCACCCCAACCCCTCCCCTGAAGGGGAGGGGCTGTAAGGGCGCATCCATCCCGATGAACCACTGCGGCGTCGCGCGGAAGATGACCTTGGCTTTGGACCGCCAGCTGTGCGGGTAGCTGTGCGCGTAGTCCTCGCTGGCGGCGAGCAGCGCGCCGGCCTCGCGCAAATCGGAGCAGATCGGCCCGTCGGGCGCGACGAACTTCTTGTTGATGACGCTGCCCTGCGCGCCGAGCCACGCCCAGTCGGCGCGGTACTTGCCGTCTCCTTCGACCGCGAAAACGGGATCGAGGCCGTTCGCCTTGCACAATTCGAAATCGTCCTCGCCATGGTCGGGCGCCATGTGGACCAGGCCGGTACCCTGGTCGGTGGTGACGAAATCGCCGGGGAGGAAGGGGCGCGGCTTGGCGAAGAAGCCGCCGAGATGGTGCATCGGGTGGCGGGCTTTGGACGCAGCCAATGTCTCGGGAGACACCAGCCCCAATGACGTTAGTAGAAGACCAGTCCGTGCTTGAAATGCGGGTGCCAGCGCAGCCGATAATATGAAGACGCGACCGTCGCCAGTTCGGTACGCGCTATACTGACCTTCCGGCACTTGCCACTCAAGGGCCGGGCTGAACGCGAGCGCCTGGTTAACTGGGATCGTCCAAGGCGTTGTCGTCCATACGACCGCGTAGGCGCCAATCAGTGCCTCGACTGGGCTCTCGACGATCTCGAACGCGACATCGATCTGCGTTGAGACGATGTCTTCATATTCGACCTCGGCCTCGGCCAGCGCGGTCTTTTCGACGGGGCTCCACATCACCGGCTTGGCGCCGCGGTAGAGCTGGCCGGTGGCGGCGAACTTGAGCAGCTCGGCGACGATCGCGGCCTCGCCCTCGTAGTTCATCGTGAGGTACGGGTCGTCCCAGTCGCCGAGCACGCCGAGGCGCTCGAACTGCGCGCGCTGCACCTGCACCCATTTGGCGGCGTAGTCGCGGCATTCGGCGCGGAACTGCTCGCGCGGCACGTCGTCCTTGTCGAGCTTCTTCTTGCGGTACGCTTCCTCGACCTTCCATTCGATCGGCAGGCCGTGGCAGTCCCAGCCGGGCACGTAGGGCGCGTCCTTGCCCAGCAGCGTTTGCGCGCGGACGATGATGTCCTTGAGGACCTTGTTCATCGCATGACCCATGTGGAGGTCGCCATTGGCGTAGGGCGGGCCGTCGTGGAGGATGAAGCGCTCCGCGCCCGCGCGCGCGGTGCGAATCTGGCCGTAGAGGTCCTCGTCCTGCCAGCGCTTCAGGATCGCGGGCTCCTTGGCCGCGAGCCCCGCCTTCATGGGGAAGTCGGTGCGGGGCAGAAAGACGGTGTCTTTGTAGTCGGTCATGTCGCGCGGGGCTTAGCGGAGGAGGGACGGAACGCAAAGGAGGCCGTACCCCGGCGTAGGCCGGGGTCCAGTCGCACCGGCAGTGTCACTGGACCCCGGCCTACGCCGGGGTACTCGACCTCAACCGCCGCCGCGCCTCCAAACTGTCTGCATCCATCTGCGCGATCAGCGCGTCCAGGCTGTCGAACTTCGCCTCCGGCCGGATGAAGCTCACCAGTTCGACCTCGATGGTCTGACCGTACAGATCGCCCGCCCAGTCGAAGAAGTGCGGTTCGAACAGTTCCACCGGCGGATCGAAGCTCGGGCGGACCCCGATATTGCCGACGCCGTCCAGCACGGTTCCGTCAGGGAGCCGCCCGCGCACCGCGTAGATGCCGAAGCGGGGACGCAGATAATTGCCGAGGGTGAGGTTCGCGGTCGGGTAGCCGAGCTGCCGCCCGCGCTTGTCGCCGTGCTGGACGACGCCTTCGATCGCGAACGGGCGCGTGAGCAGCGCGGCGGCGGCCTCCGGCTCGCCCGCCTGCAGCGCATGGCGGACGCGGCTGGACGATACGCCCGCGCCGTCCCGCATCACGGGGGCGACGGTTTCGGCGACGATGCCGTGCGCTCCCCCGAGCGTTCGCAACACCGCGGCATTGCCGCCGCGCCCTTGGCCGAAGGTGAAGTCCTCGCCCGTCACCACCCCCGCCGCGCCGGCGAGCGCGACAAGGCGATCGGCGACGAATTGCTCGGCGGAAAGGCAGGCGAGGACTTCGTCGAAGCGATAGACGATCATCGCGTCCGCGCCCGCGGCCGCGAACAGCCGCTCGCGCTGGTCTAGCGTCGTCAGCCGGAAGGGCGGCGCGTCCGGGCGAAAATGGCGTACAGGATGGGGATCGAACGTCGCCACTAGCGCGACCCGCCCCTGTTCGCGCGCGCGCGCGACGGCGGCGCCCACGACCGCCTGGTGGCCGAGGTGAAACCCGTCGAAATTGCCAAGCGCGACAATCCCGCCGCGAAGTGGGGCCGGGACCGCCAAGCTGCCGTCCAGCCTTTGCATGGGCGGAGCTTTAGAGCGGGGGAGGGGCTATGCCAATCGACCCGCGCCGTGGAGGTGGCCCGCTGTCCGCTAGAGTTAGACAGCGGACATCAGTACCGGGCGAGAACCCGCTCGACAAAGGCAGCTTTGGCATCGGTGTAGGCCGACCGGTTGTTTGGAAAGCGAGCTGCAAGCTGCTTTTTCAGTTGATCGTATTCGGATGCGAGGGAGGCATCCCCTCGCAACGCGTCGCGAAAATGCACCATGCGGTTCCACGCGAAACCGCCGAAGGGGACAACGTGAAGAAGATGCGTTCGAGGTGCACCTTTGCCGAAGACTTCGTGGCCGGGTACCCCTGCCCATGTTGCATGCTCGTAGCCGAGCGGGGCTAGCGCGCCTCGGACCGGCATTATTTCGAGCGGCTCTGGAATACCTACGAGGATGTCCAGGATCGGCTTTGCGGAGATGCCCGGGATGCTCGTGCTGCCGCAATGTTCGACTGCTGCCCCGAACAAGCGAAGAGCCGCGTCGAGGCGGCGCCGTTCTTCCTCAAACAGCGAGGTCCAACGCGGTGTTGGTTCAGAGAGCCTGACCTCTCCTTGCGAAAGGCCCAATTCGTCAGAGGAGCTCTCGCTCATCTGTCACCTCTACATCCTTTACGCACGTGAGACATACTCACGGTACAAACGTGTGCAACGGGTGGACCCTAGAACTACAGGCCTCCGAACGTGGCAGCCTCTGGGATCATAGTGACGAAGCTGAACGCCGGACGCGCGCCCTCCGCTGCGTGGTCTTCCCGAGCGACTTCAACCCAGCCGGGGCCGCGCGGGTCCGGCATGGTCGTGTCGCCAACGATGTCGGCGTGCACTTCGGTCAGCTCCAGGCGCGTAGCAAGCGGCAGGAACTGCGCGAACACCTCCGCTCCGCCGATCACCGAGATGACCGTAACGTCGCGGACGAGCGCCAGCGCGGCATCACGGGAGGCGGCGACCTCCGCGCCGGCGGCGCTCCAGTTCGGATCGCGCGTGAGAACGATGTGGCGGCGGCCGGGGAGCAGGCCGGGGAGGCTGTCAAACGTGCGGCGGCCCATGATCAATGGCGTGCCCAGCGTCAGCGCCTTGAAGCGGCGGAGGTCGGCGGGGATGCGCCAGGGCAAGTCGCCGTCGCGGCCGATGACGCCGTTGTCGGCGCGGGCGACGACGAGGACGACTTCGGGGGAGGTCACGCGTGCGTCATCCCGGCGAAGGCCGGGATCTCAGCGGGTGAAAGGTGCGGTGTCCGGACTCAGCGAGATCCCAGCATGCGCTGGGATGACGGGAAGGGGGATGCGGCCTGGTCACACCGACACTTCCGCCGCAATGTGCGGGTGGGGGTCGTAGCCGGTGATCCGGAAATCTTCGTATGCGTAGGCGTCGATCGCGTCGGGGCGGCGCGCGATTTCCAGCGTCGGCAGCGGGCGCGGGTCGCGGGCGAGCTGTTCGCGCGCCTGATCGAGGTGGTTCACGTAGAGGTGGCAGTCGCCGCCGGTCCATACGAACGTGCCGGGCAGCAAGTCGCATTGCTGGGCCAGCATATGCGTCAGCAGCGCGTAGCTGGCGATGTTGAACGGCACGCCGAGAAAAACGTCGGCGCTGCGCTGGTAGAGCTGCAGGTTCAGCCGCCCGTCCGCGACCTGCGTTTGGAACAGGCAATGGCAGGGGGCGAGCGCCATTTGCGGCAGTTGGCCCGGATTCCAGGCGGACACGATCTGCCGCCTGGACGCGGGCTGGTTCCGGATTTGGTCAAGAAGGTCGGCGATCTGGTCGACATGGCGGCCGTCAGGAGTTTCCCAGTCGCGCCACTGCTTGCCGTAGATGGGGCCGAGATCGCCTTCTGCGTCCGCCCATTCGTCCCAGATCCGGACGCGGTTCTCGGTCAGCCACGCGATGTTGGTGTCCCCTCGCAGGAACCACAGCAATTCGATGATGATCGAGCGCAGATGCAGCTTCTTGGTCGTGACCAGCGGGAAGCCCTGGGCCAGATCGAACCGCATCTGGTGGCCGAAGACGGACAGCGTGCCCGTGCCGGTGCGGTCGTCCTGCCGCACTCCTTCGGCCAGGATGCGCCGCATCAGGTCCAGATACTGGCGCAATCGGTCAGCCCGCCTTGGCGGCGCAGCGGGGGATGTCCCGCGGGCGCGGGCGAGGAAGCGTGGGGGCGAACTGGGCGAAATAGCTTTCGCCGTCCTTGAGCTGTTCGAACTTGGTGAGCGTATAGCCCAGCGCGCGGAACTCGCAGATCAGCAGCGCGCGAGGGGTGCCGTGGTTGGCGGTCGGGCGCTCGGCGTCCACCACGACGACGCTGCCGTTGGGCTTCAGGCTGCCGCGCAGGTGCCAGAGGAATTCGGCGGGCTGCGCGATTTCGTGGTACATGTGGATCAGCAGCACGCGGTCGAATGAGTTCGGCGGCAGCTTGGGGTCGTTGGGCAGGCCCAGCCGTACCGACACGTTGCTGAGCCGTTCGCGATCGACGCGGCGGGCGAGCTTGTCGCGTGTTTCGGGAATGATGTCCTGCGCCAGCACGCGGCCCTTGGGGCCGACCAGCGGGGAGAGGCGGATCGTGTAGTAGCCGTCGCCGGCGCCGATGTCGGCGACCGACATGCCCGGCGCAATGCCGGCCAGGCCCATCACCATCTCCGCCTCGCCCAGCGCGTCGCGCGCGTCCTCGTTGGAGAAGCTGGAGGAGACGATCTTGGCGACCGGGCGATAGGGCGGGGGAAAGGCGGACGGGCTAGGCGCGGTCGGGGCGGACGGCGCGCGTTCGCATGCGGTGAGCATGAGTAAACCCACGACAGCCGTTCGTCCCGAGTGGAAACGAGGGGCGCCGGGCCGAGGGGATGCGCCCCTCGTTTTCACTCGGGACGAACGAGCTCTCTCTCCACGAAGCTCAGTCCACATCCTCGACCTCCACCTTCTCGCCCGTCACGCGCTGCGATAGCGCGGCGGCCATGAAGCGGTCGAGGTCCCCGTCGAGCACTTCGCCGGGCGCAGTGGAGGTAACGCCGGTTCGGAGATCCTTGACCAGCTGGTACGGCTGCAGGACGTAGGACCGGATCTGGTGGCCCCAGCCGATGTCGGTTTTGGCGGCGTTGGTGGCGTTCGCCTCCGCCTCGCGCTTCTGCAGCTCGGCTTCGTAAAGTCGGGCGCGCAGCTGCTTCATCGCCTCCGCCTTGTTCTTGTGCTGCGATCGCTGGTTCTGGCACGACACGACGATGTTGGTGGGCAGATGCGTGATGCGCACCGCGCTGTCCGTGGTATTGATGTGCTGCCCGCCCGCGCCGCTGGCCCGATAGGTGTCGATGCGCAGCTGGCTGTCGTCGATCTCGATCTCGATGGCGTCGTCGATCTCAGGGTATACCCAGACGGAGGCGAAGCTGGTGTGGCGGCGCGCCGAGCTGTCGTAAGGCGAGATGCGGACCAGGCGGTGGACGCCGCTCTCCGTCTTGGCGTAGCCGTACGCGTTCTCGCCCTTGAGCAGGTAGGTCGCCGACTTGATCCCCGCCTGCTCGCCGGCGTGGTAATCGATCAGCTCGACCTTCATGCCGCGGCGTTCGGCCCAGCGCGTGTACATGCGCGACAGCATTTCCGCCCAGTCCTGCGACTCGGTGCCGCCAGCGCCCGAGTTCACCTCGACATAAGTGTTGTTGGCATCCGCCTCGCCGGCGAGCAGCGCGGTCACCTTGTCGCGTTCGGCGCGGGCGGCGAGGTCCGCCAGCGCTTTGACCGCGTCGTCGGCCATCCCCGCGTCGCCTTCCGCTTCCGCCATTTCCATAAGTTCGGTCGTATCGGAAAGCTCGGTCTCGATCGCGCGCGTGGCGGCGATCGCCTCCTCCAGCCGGCGGCGTTCGCGCATGACGTCCTGCGCGCGCTTGGGGTCGTTCCACAGGCTCGGGTCCTCGACGAGCGCGTTGAGCTCGCTCAGTCGATTGAGCGCGTGGTCCCAGTCGAGAAAGCGGCGCAGAAGGTTGAGCGCGGCGTTGACCTGGTCGATGCTGGCTTGCGCTTCTGCGCGCATGGGCTTCTCCGGGAAATTGACTGTACCCCGGCGACGGCCGGGGTCCAGGCCCCTCTTGTGCGCTGGATTCCGGCCTTCGCCGGAATACGAAATCTGCGTTGCAGCCCGCTTAGTAGATGCCGCCGGCCTTTTCCAGAAAATCGTCCGCCGGTTCGGGGCGTTCCTGCCGGGCCGGCCGCGGCGCCGGTTTTGCGGCGGCCGTGCGCCGGATCACGCGGACCACGGCGGGCCTGGCGATCTGGTCTCGGCGGATCGTGCGCTTGGGCTCGCTTTCCGGTTTGAACGCTTCCCAGATGACGCCCGCCATAGGATCTTCGTTGGTGGGCCAGCCGCCATAGACGCGGCGGCCTGAGCGGCGGTCGATCCGCACCATGCGGATGCCCGCGGGCGCGACGAACGGCACGGCGGGCATGTCCTTGTAGGCGACCTGCGCGAACTGCTTGAAAATCGGCGCGGCGATGCGGCCGCCCTGCGCGCCGTGACCCATGTCGCGCGGCTGGTCGTAGCCGACGTACAGGCCTGCGACGATGTCGGGCGAGCCGCCGACGAACCACACGTCCTTGGGCCCGGAGGTCGTCCCCGTCTTGCCGAACAGCGGGCGCTTGAGGTCGCGCAGCGTCGTCGCGGTGCCGCGTTCCACCACGCCTTCCAGGATGTGCACCATCTGGTAGGCCGTCATCGGGTCCATCAGCTGCTTGGTGCGAACGGGCGGGCGGGGCATCGCGCGGCCGTCCCAGTCCTTGTAGCGCGCCGTGCAAGGCACGCATTCTCGCGTGTCGGTTCGGAAGATCACCTTGCCGCGGCGATCCTGGACATAGTCGATCAGCGTCGGCGTCAGCGCCCGGCCGTTATTGGCGAGGATCGCGTAGGCGTTGGTCAGCTGCATGACCGTGGTGTCGCCGGCGCCCAGGCTCACGCCCAAGAACGGCGCATAGGGCTTGCCCGGCGGGCTGATGCCCAGCCGTTCGGCGTCCTTCACGATCTTGGGCATGCCGATCTGGCTGGCGGTGCGTACCGTCATCAGGTTGCGGGACTGTTCCAGGCCCCAGCGCATCGTCTGCGGCCCGGCGCCGCCCGCGCCGCCGAAATTGCGGAACGTCTTCCAGCCGAGGCCCGCGCCCTGGTACACGCTGAACGGCGCGTCCGGAATGATCGACGCAGGCGTCATGCCGTTGTCGAGCGCCGTCGCGTACACGAACGGTTTGAACGTCGAACCCGGTTGCCGGTACGCCTGCGTCGCGCGGTTGAAGTCCTTGCCGCGGATGTCCCAGCCGCCCTGCATCGCCAGCACGCGGCCGGTGCGGACCTGCTGGGCGACGAACCCGCCCGAGATTTCCGGAACCGAACGGAGCGCATAGGTGTCGCCGTCCGTCTTGACCGCGATGATCATGCCGGGACGCAGGAAGGAATAAGCCGACCCGCCGACGCCGCGCTTGGGCATGGAGGCGGCGTAGCTCGGCAGGGTGCCGGTGGTGCCGTCGGTGAAGCCGATCTTGGCGAAGTTGCCGATCTTGGACAACACCACCGCGCTGCGCCAGTCGTCGTAGCCGGGGCCGAACTTGGCGATCGCCAACTGGTTGGCCCAGTCGCCGTCGACGTCGATCTTGAGGCCCGGATCGCGCCAGCGGCCGCCGCCTTCGAAACGCATCAGGCCGTCGCGCAGCGCCTCGCCCGCGGCCTTTTGCAGCGGCGGGTCATAGGATGTGCGCACCCACAAGCCGCCGGCGTAGACGCTGTGCGGTTGATTGCCGGATTTGTCGTCCTCGCCATATTTTCCGACCAGCGTGCGGCGGACCTCTTCCATGAAATAGCCGCCGACATTGGTGAAGCCGGCGACGCGGCCGGCGGGCACCGCGCCGATCGGTTCCGCCGACGCGCGCTGCCGGAAGCCGGCGGTGATGAAGCCGTTCTTCTCCATCTGATCGAGCACGTAGTTGCGCCGCGCAATGGCGCGGTCGGCCTGGCGTTCGGGGCTGTAGTTGGACGGCGCCTTGGGCAGGACCGCGAGATACGCCATCTCGTGCAGCGACAGCCCATCGACGTCCTTGTCGAAATAGGCCCGCGCCGCGGACTGCACGCCGTAGGCGTTCCGGCCGAGGAAGATCTGGTTCAGATAGAGTTCGAGGATCTGTTCCTTGGACAGGACCGATTCGATGCGGCGGGCGAGGAATGCCTCACGGATCTTGCGCGTGTAGCTGACCTCGTTGGTCAGCAGCAGGTTCTTGGCCACCTGCTGCGTGATCGTGGATGCGCCCACCGGGCGCCCGTCGCTGCGCGCGTTGGCGTAGATCGCCGCCAGAATGCCCAGATAGTCGATGCCGCCGTGCTGAAAGAAGGTCTTGTCCTCGGCGGACAGGAACGCCTTGATCAGCAGCGGCGGGTATTCGTCGTAGTCGAGCTGCACGCGCCGTTCGCGGGCGAAGGTCTGCACCGGGTTGCCGTCGATGCCGCGGACGCTGGTGGGCAGCGGCGGTTCGTAGTTCAAAAGTGTTTCGGCGGACGGCAGGTTGCGCGCGAACAGCGCCCACAGGCCGATCAGCCCAACGATGCCGAGCAGCGCCAGGTACGACAGCACGCGCACCCAGCGCCGCCGCCACAGGCCGCGAAGCGTGCCGCCTTCGCGGTGCAGGGTGAAGCGGGTGGAGGAGACGGTTTCGGCCATTTAGGTTGGGGTTGTAGAGATTGCGGGGAGCCAAGGGAACGGGCTTTGCGGCGGTAACTGCGCGCCCGCCCGTCAGGCTCCTTGGCGCGCCGCCGCGACGCGCCTGGCGAAGTGCGTTTCGATGGCGCGCGCCATGCCGGCGGCGAGGCGTTCCCGGCCATCGGGTGAGGACAGAAATTGCGTGTCGTCGGGGTTGGTCAGGTAACCCGACTCGAGCAGCACCGCGGCGGTGTCGGCGGCCTTGAGCACGACGAAATTAGCGAAGCGGTGGTACTTCTGCCGGAACGGCACGCCGCGGGCGGCGGCTTCCCGTTGCAGTAGCCGGGCAAAATCGGCGGACACCGCCATCGTTTCCCGCTGCGTCAGGTCGGCCAGGATGGCGCGCACCGACGGGTCGCTGGCGCCCAGATCGACTCCGGCGACGCCGTCGCGGCGGTTCTCGGCAGCGGCCAGGCGCGCCGCCTCGGCGTCCGATGCGACCTCGGACAGCGTGTAGATCGTCGCGCCGCGCGCCTCCGGGTTGGGCGCGCTGTCGGAATGCACGGCGACGAACAGGCCGGCGCCCAGCCGGCGCGCCACCGCGACGCGGCCGGGCAGGGGGATGAAGCGGTCGTCGTCGCGCGTCATGGCGACGCGCACGCGCCCCGATCGGATCAGCGCGTCGCGAATGGCGCGGGCGACCGCCAGATTGATGTCCTTTTCCAGGACGCCGGTGAACGGCGATACCGCGCCCGGATCCTTGCCGCCATGTCCCGCGTCGATGACCACTAGCGGCCGGCCACCGCCGCGGGCTTCCGCGATTGCGGGATCGCCATTCCGCTGCGCGGAGGCATCCCCGCCCGGCAGCGTCCCTGCGATGATCAGCGCCGCGACCGACGCTGCAAATCCTACTCGAACCAAGGTCTTCGTTCCCACGCGTTCGCAGGGATTCTAGGCGCAAGCGGATGCCCGGCGCAATATTGCCGCGCGGTCGATCCGGTGCTAGCACCTTCGCCAACCGGCCCGCTCCACGCGTCCGCCGGTCCGTTTCGCCGCCGAACATCCTATCGGCGCGGACGATCTAGGTTGACGCTGCATGACGCATTTCCCCGATTTCCAGCCTCTTGCCGGCGTTTCGCCGGCGGCTGGCGTCGGGCCGGCCCGGGCGCAAGTCCCCGCCTGCGTCGTGGAGCAGACACAAGTACGCACCCGACCCATCAACCAGCCAGGCGCCGTCGCGACACGTTCGCGCTCCGGCCCGGCGAACAACGGCGCGATGCCCCGGCCCCACGGCCCGGCGGCGCGCCCCTGGAGAGACTATAATGACAACGCGCATGCTCATCGACGCGCGCCACCCGGAAGAAACCCGGGTCGCGGTGGTGCAGAACAACCG
>DASQNO010000047.1:0-12127 GCA_035644935.1 Sphingomonadaceae bacterium | reverse complement strand
GTCGCGGATCGCCGAAATCGTCGTGCGCGTGGTGCCGATCAGCTTGGAGATCATGCCGTCGGTGACTTCCGGGTGGTTGCGTACGATCCATGCGATGCCGTCCGGCTTGTCGGCGCGCTTGGACACGGGCGTGTAGCGCGGTCCCTTGGAGCGCTTGACGCTGTCCGGCTCCTTTTGCAGCTCCAGCTTATATTCGGGATCGTCCTGACCGCGGTTGATTTCCTCCTGCGTCAGTTCGCCGGCGCGCAAGGGGTCGCGTCCCGTCAGCTTGGTCGCGGCGGTGTCGTCGGCGATCGCCTGCACTTCCAGGATGTGCAGCCCGCAGAATTCCGCGATCTGTTCGAACGTCAGCGCGGTGTTGTCGACGAGCCATGACGCGGTGGCATGGGGCATGAGCGGCTGGGCCACTGGGAGTCTCCAGATAAGAAAAGGGCCGCCCCTCCCGGGACGGCCGAACTTGGCGGCAATCATAGATGAACGACGTCGCCCGAGCAACGTTTTTCGTGCCTATCCAAGCTTTCTTGGAACTTTCCCTAGCTCGCGTCCAGAACGATCTTTCCAACATGCTCGCTGCTTTCCATGCGCCGATGCGCTTCGGCCGCATCGCGCAGGGGAAACACGCGGTCGATTACCGGTTCCAGTTGGCCGGTGGCGGCAAAGGGCCAGACCTGCCGCGCGATCTCGTCGCACAGCAGCGACTTGAATTCGACGGAGCGGGCGCGAAGCGTGGAGCCGGTCAACGTCAGGCGCCGCCGCATCACGTCCCAGATGCGGTAGGTCGCATCGGCACCGCGCTGCGCCGCGATCGACACGTAGCGACCGTCGTCGGCCAGGCACTTCAAGTTACGAGCGAAATAATCACCGCCGACCATGTCGAGCACGATGTCGACGCCTCGCCCGCCGGTGATCCGCGCAACCTCCTCCGCGAAATCGGCGTCGCGGTAGTTGATGGCATGCGCGGCCCCAAGCTCCAGCGCGCGGGCGCATTTGGCTTCGCTTCCCGCCGTGACGATCATCGTCAATCCGAACAGCGTTCCCAGCTGGATCGCCATCGTACCGATGCCGCTGGTCCCGCCGTGGACCAGCACGAGGTCGCCTTCCGCGGCGAAGGCGCGCTCGAACAGGTTGCTCCAGACGGTGAACAGCGTTTCGGGCATGGCCGCCGCCTGCGTCATCGACAGCCCGGCGGGCACGGGCAGGCACTGCCCCAGCGGCGCAACGGCGAACTCGGCATAGCCGCCGCCGGTCAGCAGCGCACAAACGGGCTGCCCCGTCTGCTCGGGGCCGACGCCCTCCCCCAAGCCGACGATCTCGCCCGCGACCTCCAGCCCGAGCGTTTCGGACGCGCCCGGCGGGGGTGGGTACAGTCCCATGCGCTGCATGACGTCCGGGCGATTGACCCCCGCCGCGGCGACGCGGATCAGCACCTCGCCGGGTCCGGGCCGCGGCACCGGAAGCCGAACCGGCACCAGCACTTCGGGCCCGCCCGGTCGCGACATGCCGATCGCGATCATCTGAGCCGGCAGCGCGTTCATCGGATGGCCTCGCGTGGAGACGCTCCATTGACAGCGGACCGGCTCCGGTCAACCTTGCGGCGCATGGACTTGGACGAACTGTTCCCGGGCAAGCCCGTCGATCCGCTCGCCGCCCTGGGCAGGCAGGACCTGGACCCGCTGTCCGCCGCCGAACTGCAGGAGCGGATCGCCGCGCTGGAAGCGGAGATCGCCCGCACCCGCGCCCGCATCGCCTTCGCCGCCTCGCACCGCGCCACGGCCGAAGACCTGTTCCGCACCCGATGACCCGCCGGCCGCTCTTGATCAACGATCGGCGGCTTACGACATAGATCGAGAACCGCGGCGGGTCCCTCCCCGTCGCCGATGGAGCCTCCCCAATGCCGTCTTTCGCCCGCGAACTGGAAACCACGCTGCACAACGCGCTCGGCGCCGCCAGCACCCGGCGTCACGAATACGCCACCCTCGAACATCTACTGCTCGCGCTGATCGGCGACGAGCACGCGTCCAAGGTCATGCAGTCCTGCGGCGTCGATCTCGGCGACCTGAAAAAGGCGGTGGTCACCTATCTCGACACCGAACTGGAGTCGCTCAAGGTCGACGCCGACACGGATCCCTCCCCCACGTCCGGCTTCCAGCGTGTCGTTCAGCGCGCGATCCTGCACGTCCAATCCTCGGGCCGCGATGAAGTCACGGGGGGCAACGTGCTCGTGGCATTGTTCTCGGAACGGGAAAGCTATGCCGTCTACTTCCTGCAACAGCAGGACATGAGCCGGCTGGACGCCGTCAGCTACATTTCCCACGGCGTCGGCAAGGGCGAAGCGCCGTCCGAGCCGCGCGAGGTCAAGGGTGCGGAAGACACCAAGGAAAAGGGCGGCGAGAAGGCCAAGGAGTCCGCGCTCAAGCAGTTCACCGTCAACCTCAACGAAAAGGCCAAGGACGGCCGCGTCGATCCGCTGATCGGCCGCGGTCCCGAGGTCGACCGCACCGTGCAGATTCTCTGCCGCCGGTCGAAGAACAACCCGCTTTATGTCGGCGAACCCGGCGTCGGTAAGACCGCCATCGCCGAAGGCCTCGCGCGCAAGATCATCGAGGGCAACGTCCCCGACGTGCTGCTGCCCGCCGTCATCTATTCGCTCGACATGGGCGCGCTGCTTGCCGGCACGCGCTACCGCGGCGATTTCGAGGAGCGCCTGAAGCAGGTCGTGTCCGAGCTTGAGAAGCTTCCGCATGCGATCCTGTTCATCGACGAGATCCACACGGTAATAGGTGCCGGTGCGACATCCGGCGGCGCGATGGACGCGTCCAACCTCCTGAAGCCCGCTCTGTCGGGCGGGGTGATCCGCTGCATCGGCTCGACGACGTACAAGGAATTCCGCAATCACTTCGAAAAGGATCGCGCGCTGCTGCGCCGGTTCCAGAAGATCGACGTCAACGAGCCGACGGTGGACGACACGATCAAGATCATCCTCGGCCTACGCCCAAGCTTCGAGGAGCATCACCACGTCAAGTACACGCCGGAAGCGGTGAAGTCGGCGGTCGAGCTTTCGGCGCGCTACATCAACGACCGCAAGCTGCCCGACAAGGCGATCGACGTCATTGACGAGGTCGGCGCGATGCAGATGCTGGTCCCGCCCAACAAGCGCAAAAAGGTGATCACGCCCAAGGAGATCGAGGCCGTGGTCGCGACCATGGCGCGCATCCCGCCCAAGAGCGTGTCGACCGATGAC
The DNA here is from genome assembly GCA_035644935.1 of Sphingomonadaceae bacterium. Taxonomy (GTDB): domain Bacteria; phylum Pseudomonadota; class Alphaproteobacteria; order Sphingomonadales; family Sphingomonadaceae; genus CADCVW01. The sequence continues at coordinate 8,886 of DASQNO010000047.1, read as the reverse complement.
AAAAAGGCGCTGCAGACGCTGGAAGCGGACCTGAAGCGCGTCGTCTTTGGTCAGGACGCGGCGATCGAGCGGCTCGCGTCGGCGATCAAGCTATCCCGCGCCGGACTTCGCAACCCCGACAAGCCGATCGGCAACTACCTGTTCTCGGGCCCCACCGGCGTCGGCAAGACCGAGGTCGCGCGTCAGCTCGCTTCAATCATGGGCATCCCGCTGCAGCGTTTCGACATGTCCGAATATATGGAGCGGCATTCGGTCAGCCGCTTGATCGGCGCGCCTCCCGGCTATGTCGGCTACGATCAGGGCGGTCTGCTCACCGACGCCGTCGACCAGCAGCCCCACTCGGTGCTGCTGCTCGATGAGATCGAGAAGGCGCATCCCGACCTGTTCAACATCCTCCTGCAGGTGATGGACAACGGCAAGCTGACCGATCACCACGGCAAGACGGTCGATTTCCGCAACACCATCCTGATCATGACCACCAACGCCGGCGCGTCCGACATGGCGCGCGAGGGTGTCGGCTTTGGCAACAACGATCGTGAAGGTGAGGACGAGGAGGCGATCAAGCGGATGTTCACGCCCGAATTCCGCAATCGCCTCGATGCCATCGTGCCCTTCTCCTACCTGCCGCCTGAAGTTGTCGCCCGCGTCGTCGACAAGTTCATCCTGCAGTTGGAGCTGCAGCTCGCCGACCGTCAGGTGCACATCAATCTCGACGAGGAAGCGCGCGCGTGGCTGACCGCCAAGGGCTACGACAAGCTTTACGGCGCGCGTCCGATGGAACGGTTGATGCAGGAGAAGATCAAGCAGCCGCTCGCCGAGGAATTGCTGTTCGGCAAGCTGGTCCACGGCGGCGAGGTCAAGGTCCGCATCAAGGACAACGCGCCCGCGTTCGAGGTCACCGCAGCTCCGCCCAAGGCGCCCAAGAAAAAGGGCAAAAAGGAAACGCCCGAAAGCGAAGAAGCCTGATTCGATCATCCGCGGCGGGAACGCTTTTTCCCGCCGCGGCTTATTCCGGCCATGACCGAGACGCTTCGCCCGTCCCTTCCCGAAGAGCTGGACGACCGCGCCGAAGCGCTGATGCGGCACCTGTGCGAGCGTGATCTGAAGCTCGCCTCCGCCGAATCCTGCACCGGCGGTTTGCTCGCTTCGCTGTTCACCGACATCGACGGCGCCGGCCACGCCTTCGACCGGGGGTTCGTCACGTATACCGACGAGTCCAAATCGGACCTGCTGGGCATCCCCTTAACGCTGATCAAGGAGGCCAACGCCGTTTCCGAACCGGTGGCCCGCGCGATGGCCGAAGGCGCGCTCGCTCGCGCCCAGGCCGACCTGGCGATATCCGTCACCGGCTACGCCGGCCCGGGCGGCGAGGATGCCGAGGAAGGGCTCGTCCATTTCGCGGTCGCGCGGCGCGGCGCTCAGACCGCGCATCGCTGCATGAGATACGGGCAGATCGGTCGCGGCGGCGTCCGCGTGGCGTCGGTTGCGACCGCGGTGGATATGCTGGAAGAGGCGATCCGCGCCTGATGTTGGCGCGGGCTGGCGTCCGGACAGCGGTTCGGTTCAGCCGCCATGCCTTTCACGTCCAAGGGGGCGGTTGTTGGGGAGTTAGCGATGCCTGACCTGGTTTTGTATACCAATCCGATGTCCCGCGGCCGTATCGCGCGATGGATGCTCGAGGAGATCGGAGAACCGTACGAGGTCGTCAATCTCGACTACGGCACGACGATGAAGGCGCCGGACTACCTGGCGATCAATCCCATGGGAAAGGTGCCGGCGCTGATGCACGGCGAGACGATCGTCACCGAAGGCGCGGCGATCTGCACCTACTTGGGCGACGCCTTTCCCGAACGACAGCTCGCCCCGACACTCCAGGACCCACGCCGCGGCGCCTACCTGCGCTGGATGTTCTTCGGCGCCGGTCCCGTCGAAGCCGCGGTCACGAACGGGCACATGAAGTGGGAGGCGTCGGAGGACCAGCAGGCGATGCTCGGGTACGGCAGCCTTTCGCAGGTTCTCGGCACGCTTGAACATCTCGTCGGCGCCGCGCCTTACCTGCTGGGCGACAGGTTCTCCGCGCTCGACGTCTATCTCGGCTCGCAGATCATCTGGGGAACCCAGTTCGGCACAATGGAAATGCGCCCCGGGTTCGAGGACTACGTGGCGCGCGTCACGGCTCGCCATGCCTACCACAAGGCCAAGTCGCTCGACGACGCGGCCCTTCCCCAGCCCAAGGAGACCGCATGACCGACCTGCGCCAGGCCGCGATCGACCTGTACGACCGCTACACGCACGAAGGCATGGACCGGCGCGCCTTCATGGCGGAGCTTACGCGTTTGGCCGGCGGCACCGCCGCAGCCGCAGCGCTGCTGTCGGGGATCGCCGCCAGCCCGGCCGCGGCTGCGCTCACGCCTCCGGACGACCCTCGCCTCGTCGCGCGGCGCGAAACCTGGACGCTGCCGGACGGGCGCAGGATGTCGGGATATGCCGCCGGCCTTCGCGACCAGCCGGCCAAGCGCGCGTCCGTCCTCGTCGTGCACGAGAACCGCGGCCTTACCGCGCATATCGAGGATGTCGCCCGGCGCGTCGCGCTGGCGGGTTACCATGCCGTCGCGCCCGACTTCCTGTCCGCGCTCGGCGGCACGCCGCCTGACGAGAACGCCGCTCGCGATCTGATCGGCAAACTCGACCTGGCGCAGGCGACCGCCGATGGTGTCGCGACGCTGCAGAAGCTCAAGGGTCGCCGCACGGGCAACGGCAAAGCAGGTGCGATCGGCTTCTGCTGGGGCGGCGCGATGGTGAACCGCCTGGCGGTCAATGGCGGAACTGCGCTCGACGCGGGCGTGCCCTACTACGGTACGGCGCCCGCGCCGGCGGAGGCCGCCCGCGTTCAGGCTCCGCTACTCATCCACCTCGCAAGCCTGGACGCCCGCGTCAACGCCAGCGCGCTGCCTTGGGGCCAGGCGCTGGAAGCCGCGGGCAAGGACGTCCGCGTCGTCAACCACGAAGGCGTCAACCACGCCTTCAACAACGACACTTCGGCCGAGCGCTACAACAAGCCCGCCGCCGACACCGCCTGGGGCCAGACCCTGGCCTTCTTCGGCGAGCACCTGGGCTGACGAGACCCTCTCCCGCATGCGGGAGAGGAGCGAGACTTAGCAGCTTGCTGCTTAGTCGCAGCGGTGAGGGTCTTTGCCGTGAAGGAACAAGAAGACTTTCATCCTCCCAAGCCTGCGGCTTGGGCCCTCCTTCTCCCGCCCGCGGGAGACGGATAAAAGAAAAGGCCCGGAGTTTCCTCCGGGCCTTCGTTCTTCAGTTTAACAGCCCGCCCGCTTAGTCGCGGTTGCCGCCCATGAAGCTGAGCAGGAACTGAAACATGTTCACGAAGTCGAGGTAGAGCGACAGCGCGCCCATGATCGCGGTCTTGCCCATCATGTCGGACCCGGCGACCTGGAAGTACAGGCTCTTGATCCGCTGCGTGTCGTACGCCGTCAGGCCGGCGAAGATCAGCACGCCCACGCCGCTGATGACGAGGTTGAGCACGCTGGACTGCAGGAACAGGTTGAGCAGCATCGCCACGATCAGGCCGATCACGCCCATGATCAGGAACGTGCCGAAACCCGACAGGTCCTTCTTGGTCGTGTAGCCGTAAAGGCTGAGGCCCACGAACGCTGCCGACGTCGCGAAGAACGCCTGCGCGATCTGCGCGCCGTCGTAGATCAGCATCACGGCCGACAAGGACAGGCCCATAACCGCCGCGAACGCCCAGAACATGGCGGCGACGGCTGCGGTCGAGCCCCGGTTCACGACCGAACCGAACGCGAAGACCATCAGCAGCGGGGCGAAGATAATGACGTACTTCAGAATGCCCGGCTGACCGAACACCTGCCCGGCGAGGCCGGAACTTGCGAACAGCAAGGCGACGATGCCGCTGAGCAGCACGCCCGATGCCATATAATTGTACACCGACAACATGTACTTGCGCAGGCCCGCATCGCGGACCGCGGCGCCAGTGGTGGGAACGCGAACGCCCTCCAGCGGATCGGCCGCTCGGGGAGCTGCCGCTACGCGCGGGCCCGTCGCCCGCGGGTCAGACCAATTAGCCATGATGAACTCACTCTCCATATGCGGTTCACCGGAACCGCAATGGGCATGATATCGGATGATCCGGGTCCGGTTTCAAGCGAAACACGACAAGGATCGATCGCGCGCTGTACGCCCATCCGGGCCGAGATGGTTAACCGGGCGGGCCTGTCGACCGCCGCTTCCTTCAGACCTTCCGCACCGCACTGGCATCCTGATCGAACTTCCTGCAATCGCTTGGCCCATGCACCGTCTCTTCGTCGCCATTCGTCCGCCGGCTCCGATCCGCGCGCGTTTGCTGGATGTCATGGGCGGCGTGCCCGGAGCGCGCTGGCAAACCGAGGACCAGCTCCACCTGACGCTTCGCTTCGTGGGCGAGGTCGATGCGCACGTGGCCGACGACGTGGCGGCCGCTTTGCTCGGCATCAACCAGCCGCCGTTCCAGGTCGCGCTTGCCGGTGCCGGACATTTCGGCCGCGGCGGTCGCGCAGGCGCGCTGTGGATCGGGGTGTCGCCGCACGACGCGATCGCCGCTTTGCACAAGAAGGTCGACGGCGCGTGCCGCCGCGCCGGCCTCCCCTCCGAAGGTCGCGCCTACTTGCCCCACATCACGGTCGCGCGCCTGGGCCGCACGGCCGGCCCCGTCGACCCGTTCTTCAGCCTCGCCTCCGCAACGGCGAGCGAACCCTTCACCGTGGATCACTTCTGCCTGTACGAGAGCACGCTCGGCAGCGAAGGCGCGATCTACGAGATCGTGGAAAGGTACCGGCTGGGTGCGTAGCCACCTGCGGCACGCCCGGGATCATGTTCCGGTTAGGCGATCCGCCAGCCCATGCGCCCCCGCCTGCACGTCGCGCCAGGTTTCATCGAAGCTGGCCGCATCGCCGTGGTACGGATCGGCGACAGCTTCGCCCGCGCGGCCCGGCACATGATCGAGAAGTAGCGACAACTCCGCGCCCTGGCCTTCGGGCCGCATGGCCTCGAGATCGGCAAGGTTGCGCGCGTCCAGTGCGACGATGTGCGTAAAGCGCGCGAAGTCCCCGACCGTAACCTGCCGCGCGCGGCGGTGCGAGATATCGAAGCCTTCGCGCCTCGCCACCGCCTGAGCGCGCTCGTCCGGCGCTTTGCCCAGGTTCCACGTTCCCGTGCCCGCGCTGTCGATCTCGACGCGTAAGGCTCGCCCCGCGGCCTCGCGCCGGAACGCCGCCTCTGCCAGCGGCGACCGGCAGATATTGCCGAGACACACGAACAGGACGGACGGGGTCATTCGCGTTCATCCATGTTGCCAAAGCGCCCGGCCCTGCTAGCCTCTCCCCCGCGCGGCAACAAGGAGACCGGAATGAGCGACGTCGGCAGGACAGGCGTTGCGGCGGAACCGGGCATCGTGGCGCCCCGCGCCACCGACGAACGCTACGCGTGGTACGTCCTGTCCGTTCTCGTGCTCGTCTACATGCTGAACTTCATCGATCGTCAGATCCTCTCGATTCTGGCGGAGGACATCAAGCGCGACTTAAATCTAACGGACGCCGACCTTGGCTTCCTCTACGGCACCGCGTTCGGCGTCTTCTACGCACTGTTCGGCATCCCACTGGGAAGGCTCGCGGACAACTGGAACCGGGTCAAGCTGATGACGTCCGGGCTTGCCCTCTGGTCGTTGATGACGGCGGTCTCCGGCTTTGCAAAGAACGGCGCCATGCTCGCCGGCGCCCGGATCGGCGTCGGAATCGGGGAGGCGACCGCCAGCCCATGCGCCTACTCGCTGCTCAGCGACTATTTCCCGCGTGAAAAGCGCGCAACGGCGCTGGCCATCTATTCGTCGGGCCTGTTCATCGGCGGCGGCTTGTCGCTCTTCATCGGCGGCGCGGTGGTGCAGAACTGGAACGCGGCCTTCCCGAACCCGGCCTTGGCGCCGCTCGGCCTGCGCGGCTGGCAGGCGGCGTTCATGGCGGTGGGGCTTCCCGGCCTGCTGCTCGCCGTCTGGGTCGCGACCTTGCGCGAACCGATCCGCGGACAATCGGACGGGTTGGTGATGACGCCGAGCGCGCGTCCATTCGCCGACTTTTTCGCCGAGTTGCTGACCATCATCCCGCCGCTGACGCTGATCGGCGCCGCGCGGCGCGGCGGAGGCGCGCTGGCCATCAACCTGCTTGTGGGGGGCGCCTCGGCGGCCGCGGCGCTGCTGCTCATCCGGTTGACCGGGGACATCCCGCAATGGACGGCGGTCGGCATCGGAGTCTACGCCGTCTTCTCCTGGGCCGCGTCCCTGCGCCGACGCGACCCGCCGACCTTTGCGCTGATTATCGGCACGCCCGCGTTCCTGCTGACGGTGCTCGGATATGGGCTGATCGCGTTCAATGCCTACGCCGTCAGCTTCTGGTCCGCGCCCTACGCGCTCCGCGAACTCGGCGCTTCCCCCGCGACCGCGGGGCTCCTGATCGGCGGCTCGGGCGCGGTCGGCGGTTTCCTGGGCGTGGTGATCGGCGGCCGTGTCGCCGACCAGCTTCGCCGCAACAACCCGTCGGGCCGCGTGCTGGTCGTGCTCGCGGGCGCCATCCTTCCGCTGATCCCGCTGGTGATCGCCTTTACGAGCGAGGATCTGACCGTCTTCTACGCACTTCAGATACCGCTCAACGCCCTGTCCAGTTGCGCGCTGGGCGCCGCAGCCGCAACGACGCAGGATCTCGTCCTGCCCCGCATGCGCGGTGCCGCCACCGCGACGTTCTTCATCGGAACGACCCTGATCGGACTTGCGCTCGGCCCCTACATCGCCGGCCGCGTATCGCTCGCGACGGGCGATCTCGCCACCGGCATCCTGTCGCTGCTCGCCGCCGCCCCGATCTCGATCGTGGCGATACTTGTGCTCTACCGCATGCTGCCAGCGGCCGAGGCCAGCGTCGTGGAACGCGCCCGCGCCGCCGGGGAGCCGATCTAGCCGACCACGCCGCACGCTATGCGCGCGCCGCTGTTGCCGCTGGGATCGGTCCGATTGTCGTCAGCAGCGGCATGGACGACCACGGCGGCCCCGTCCGCATCAAGCATCGCCTGCGCCCCCCGGGTCAGCGTCGCGCCCGCGATCAGGAACTCGACCCGTCCGCGGCCGTCCGCTCCGACGACGAGGTTCGGCAGGTCGCCCAGATGCGCGCCTTGCGGGTTCTCACGCCCATGCTGTTGACCCGTCGGGTTCCAGTGCGGACCGGCGCTGGCAAAATCCGGCGCATCGCAGCGTCCCGTGGTGTGGATATGCGCGCCGTAGGCTCCGGCCGCTATTTGCCGCGCGTCGATGCGGACCAGCACGCCGCCGCTGCGTTCCCGCAAAGTCGCAACCGCGCGTGTCGCTCCCGCCGCGTCGTTCAGCGAAATCTGCATCCCGGCGGACGCTTTCGGCGCCCCTTGGCTTACGCAGCCGGACGCGCATGCGGCCATAACAATCAGCAAGGCTTTGGCGTTCACGACTTCGCTCCTTCGAGACGAACCGAGAATGACCCGTCTCACGTCTGCGTTCGAAACAGCCGGCCGCGCCCTTCGATCCGTCGTACGCTCGCGCGACGATCTCACGCGGACGAAAAAAGAGGCCGACCCGAAGGCCGACCTCTCTTTCAACTGGCTCCGGTCGCCGCGTACGGCGACCGGGCTGATTACATGCCGGCGTTCGGACCGAACGTGATCTGCACGTTCCGGTTCTGGGGCTCGCGGACGCCATCGGCCGTGTCGACCAACGGACGGCTTTCGCCGTAGGCTTCGGTCGAGATCGAACCGTCGGGCAGGCCGCGACCAACCATGTAGGCGCGAACCGCATCGGCACGACGCTGGGACAGGCCCACGTTGTACTGAGCCGAACCCGACTTGTCGGCGTTACCGGCGAGCATGACGCTGGCCGAACCGGTCTGCTGGTAGGCAGCGGCTGCGTTGTCGAGGATCGACGCGGCTTCCGGCGTGATGTCCGAACGATCCCAATCGAAGAACACGATGAACGGACCGACGGGCACCGGAGTAGGCGCAACCGGCTCGGCAGGCGGGACGTAGGCGGGTTCGACCGGCGCAGTGATGATTGGCTCAGGAACCACTACTGGCTCCGGCCCACCGAAGTTGTAGATCAGGCTGGCGAGCAGGCTGTGCGTGCGCAGCTTGCCCGAAACCGACTGGGTCGGAAAGCGCGTGCTCACCGGGCCGGTCGCGAAACCGCCGCCAACCGTCTCGCCAATCATGTCGAAACGCGTCGTGTTGAAGAAACGGTACTTCAGGCCGATGTCCACGTTCGGCGTCACCGCGGCACGAATGCCCGCGATCGCCTGCCATGCCAGTTCCGCATCCTTGTCGTCGAGGAACACGGCGCCCTGGTTCGCGGCCAGATTGCCGTTGACGTTGCGGAACCTCAGCTGCGCGATACCCACGCCGCCGCCGACATAACCGTTGACGCTGTTGTCGTCGCCGAAGTCGAGCAGCGCGTTGATCATCGAGGAGATAACCTCGGTGCGGCCGCTGCCGTTGAACGTTCCGCCCGCAAAGCCGCCTCCGGCGACCTGCTGGAACTCGTCAACCTTAGCGCGCTTGTAACCGAGCTCGGCCTCAAGGCGAACGGGACCGAAATCGTAACCGGCGATATAGTCGACGTCGAAACCGTACTTGTGATCGACCGTAACGACGTTATTCCGTCCGCCGATGTCGAGATCGAGATCTTCGACGATCATCGCGCCGCCTTCGACGCCGATATAGAACGAGCCATCCCGCGCCAGTACCGGTGTCGCCAAAGCCGTCGATGAAAGCGCCAGTACCATGGCAAGCTTCCGCATAAAAATTCCCCTT
>DASQNO010000046.1:0-4280 GCA_035644935.1 Sphingomonadaceae bacterium | reverse complement strand
TAGCCCCGGCCAGCGTCGTCACCGCAACGTTGCATTGGCTCTGCGCCACGATCGCCGATCCTTGCGCGGAAATCACGTCGTCCCGCGCGGTGATGTCGATATTGGCGCAGGCCGTCGCGTTGGCGACGATGCCGTTGCTGGCAAGGCCAGCCGTGGTGACGGTGCCCGAGCTAATCGAGATGGGCCCATCGACGCCCGCGACCCGGATTGCATCCGAATTGGCGCCCGTCGAAGTGACCCGGGTCGCGTCGAGCGCGATCGGCCCTGGGCTGGCGATATCGATGCCGCGCGAATTGTCGCCAGCCGTCGTCGCCGTTCCCGTCGTCGCTCGCGTGCCGCAGCTGCCCGGACCGATAGCGAGGCAGACGGCCGGATCCTGCGTGATGCCGAGGCCGGTGGAGTCGTTACCCTGTGTCGACACCAGGCCAAGATTGGTCACGATTTGACCCGGTGAATTGATGAGCACGCCGGCCGCACCGTCGCCGCGCGTCGAGACCTGGTCCGCGGTCAGCGTCGTGTCGCAGCCGCCCACGCCCAGGATGACGCACGCAGTCGGATTGCTGGCGATGTCGACGCCCGCCGCGTCCAAGCCGTTGGTCTGCAGCACGCCGATGCGGCTGTTGGTATCGCCCGAGCCGCGGATCAGCGCACCCGTCGATCCCGCGCCGTCCGTGGTCAGCCGGCCGACACTGAACGACGTGTCGCACGCGCCCGCGCCGAGCACCCCGCAGGCCTGCGGATTGGACGCGAGGTCGAGCCCCGGCGCCTCGTCGCCGCTCGTGCGCAGCACGCCGATATTGACCGCGGTGTCGCCCGACCCGCGAACGATCGCGCCCGGTGACCGGTCGCCGGCCGTGGTCAGCTCGCCTACCGTGAACGCGGTGTCGCACCCGCCAACGCCGAGCACGACGCAGGCATTGGGGTTGTTGGACAGGCTGAGGCCCGCGGCCTCGTCGCCGCCGGTGCGCAGCACGCCGACGTTCACCGTCGTGTCGCCCGTGGCGGTGATGAGCCCGCCGATCCCGCCGAAGCCGTCGGTCGTGACTCTGTCGACCGTTACCGTGTTGTCGCAACCGCCCGCGCCCAGCAGAATGCATGCCGCCGTGTCATTGGAGATGTCGAACGCCGCTGCGTCGGTGCCGCCGGTCGTGATCGCCTTGCCGGCCAGGTTGATGTCTCCCGTCCCTCGCAGCACCGTCGCGCTCGACAGGTCGCCCTGGGTGTCGATCGTGTCGAACCTTGCCGACGTTGGCCCGTCCGTCGCGAAGGTCTGCACACCGTTCGATTGCGGCCCGGTGGTGCGGACCGCGTTGAGATCGGCGGTGATCGTACTGCCCTGGATGTTGACCGCATCCGAATTGGCGCCCGTCGTGCTGATCGTGCCGTCCGAAGCGAAGATCACCTCGTCGACCGCCGTCAGCGACGCGCCGATGGCGCCGTCGCCGGCCGTCGTGATGTTGGTCACTTCGGCGTTGATGCCGCTGCCCGATGTCGCCGTAAGCCCCGACCCCGTGTTCGTGATGCTCGTGACGCCGCTGGACACCAAGTTCACGTCGGCATCACCGATGGTGCCGAGCGTCACCGGCCCGTTCGAAACGAAGCCATCGGCAAGCGTTACGTCGAGCGGTTCAGTGGAGTTGGTGATGATGATCGAGCCGGACGTGACCGGCGCCGTAGGCTCGACGACGATAGGATCGAGGACTACTGGCGGCACCACGACCGGAGGCACCAAGACTGGAGGCACCACGATTGGAGGCACAACAATCGGAGGCAACACCACTTGCGCAGAGGCCAGCTCGGGGACGGCGAAGGACGCACTCGCAAGAACCGGAACGACGCTGGCAAACATCAGCGCCCTGACGCTGCTCGACGATTTGATGTGCGTTCTCATGGACATGCGGATGCTCCCGGTCTTGGACTGGGCCCGGGAACTCAACGCAGCAGGTAAACAAAAAGTAAATTTATTTGTTCTGCGCGTCAGACCGAGGGAGTGGACCGACGGGCGGTGAGTTAACCGAAAGTATTAGTATCGATATTTGCGGCTGTCCCGTAGTGATACGATTGAAGCCCCAAACCTTAACATGGTTTCTCTTCGGCGTACGTGAATAGCGCGCGATATGACGGTGCGATGCCTGCTGAAGGAGACGTCCGGGCTTAGCGTGCGCTGTCAGCATGTCCGCAGCGGTTCAATCGCAGTCCGAAATCATCGTGACCCACAAGTAGACGCTTGCGGCCTATCTCTGGCGCGCGAACTTCGGACGTTGATTCAGCTTACCCAGTCGGTTCGGCCGGACGGCTTCGTAGCTGGCGTGTTGCACCCGCACCCACCTTCTTGGCGAGCGCACGCGAATGCGCCAACCATGCAGAATGAAGGTTTTCCTGGATTCGAAGCATCATCCCTATCGGATCGCAGCTACCCCATTGAAGTCGCATGGGTGTTTCAGGATGGACGGTCGGAGGACCACCTGATCGCCCCGCGCTGGCCTGGAACGACTGGGACGATGTCGCTGAAGCCGTTCATGGGATCAGCCGTGCGATGCTCCAGGCTGAGGGGAAGCCCCACGAGGAAGTCGCGAACCGTAAGGTGGAAGCCCTGACCGGCCATGACCTGTTCGCCAGCGCGCCTTCCTGAGACGGCAAATGGTTGAGCGTCTTGTTGCGGGAGCAGGGCTGCCTCGTCATGCCTTGAGGCTCCGCGACACCGATGAGGCGCTCAGGGAGACCGCTACCGAGATCCTTCGGCCGGTTCGTCCCCCCGCCCGGTTCGACGTGGAGGTACATGACATTGTCACGCGCGCCAGCGCAGCAAAGAACGCCCGACCGGCGCACCGGGCGCTCGCTGACGCGATCGGCGAACACGAGACCTGGCTTCGCGCCAGACAAGCGACCCGTGCCTTGGTCGCGGCTCTCGCGTGAGGCTGCAAGCCGCTGCCGTTTGCCGCCAACGATGACGGCGGACACCTGGATGGCGGCGGCGCAACGAGCTGCCCGTAGCCCCGCCAGCACGTGCGTAGCCTCAAGTTAGGCAATCAAGGATTTCCGATCAGTAACAACTGTTAAACGAAACCCGTCCATGCGGCCGCACGTCCCTCAGATCGGCGTCGACTTCGGCGGCACCGAGATCGAGGCGGCCGCCCTGTCCCGGGACGGCCGGATTGCGGTGGCCTGCCGAGCGCCGACCCCCACGAACTACGAGGCGGCGCTAACGACAGTTTGCGACCTCGTCGGGCGCGTCGAGGCAGAGCTTGACGGGCTGGGCACGATCGGCGTCGGCTGTCCCGGTTCGATCTCGCCCCGCACAGGATTGATGCGTAACGCGAATTCGACCTGGCTGAACGGCAAGCATTTCCAGCAGGATTTGGAAGCGGCGCTCGCCCGGCCCGTTCGGCTTGCGAACGACGCAAACTGCTTGGCGCTGTCCGAAGCCGTGGACGGAGCCGCGGCTGGCGCCAAGGTAACTTTTGCGGTGATAATTGGCACCGGGTGCGGGGGTGGCATTGCGATCAACGCCCGCCTTGTCGAGGGTGCCAACAGTTTCGCTGGGGAGTGGGGCCATAATCCCCTGCCTTGGCCGGCTCCTGAAGAAGCACCTGGCCCGACTTGCTGGTGCGGCAGGCAGGGGTGCCTTGAGACCTGGGTGTCGGGAACGGGCTTTTGGCGCGACTTCCACAATCACACAGGTCGTGACATGCCCGGCGAGCAGATCATGGCCGCGGCGCGGAACGGGGATGCGGAAGCGTCGGCGGCATTCGAGCGCTACCTCGACAGGCTGGGGCGTGCGCTCGCGGTAGTTTGCAACATCGTGGATCCAGACGTGATCGTGTTCGGCGGCGGCCTGTCCAACATCAGCGAGTTGTACGGGCAACTGCCCTGCCGGATTGCGCCCCACGTTTTCTCAGACGAATGGTCGGCCGTGCTGGCACCGGCACGCTGGGGTGACTCGTCCGGCGTGCGCGGTGCGGCGCGCCTTTGGAGCGGCGATTGACGGGGTGCTCTAGTAACTAGCGTGCCAATCGTACCGGCTGGGCTGGTCGCGTGACTGACCCCGGCGGCGGCGACTAGATCAAGGCGGCGTGTAGCCCTGCACGGGCGGAAGCCGATCGGCGAACCACGCTGCCTACAACGGTGACGTCGGAGAGGACCCAGAAGCGGGCATTCAGGTGCCACGAGCGGCTTCCCGGAGTCGGACGTCCGTTCACGTAAAGTTCGACGGTATCTGGCCGTAAGCGGACGAAGCCCGTCCTTAGCGGCTGCGTACGCCGACGGAGGACGGACCCCGC
>DASQNO010000045.1:0-3091 GCA_035644935.1 Sphingomonadaceae bacterium | reverse complement strand
GGTGCTGCTGGTTATCGTCGCCGTGGCGGTGACGATCGCGACCAAGGGTGCGCTCACCAAGTTCGCGGCCGGGGCGCTCAAGGGCGCGCTGGGCCTCGGCGCGGCGGCGGTCAAGGCCACGGCGGCGCTGGCGCCCGTCATTGGCGGCGCGCTGGCCGGCGCGGCGGGCTCGATCGCCAGCCAGGGGTTCGGGGTCGCGACCGGTCTCCAGGACCGGTTCAGCTGGACGGGCGTGGCGATGGCCGGGATCAGCGGCGGGGTCGGCGGGGGCCTTGGCGGGGCCGCCGGCGGCGGGTTCGTCGGCGGTGCGATCGGCGGCATTGCGGGCAATGCTATGACGCAGGGCATCGCCGTCGCCACGGGCCTGCAGAAGAAGTTCGACTGGGCAGGGCTCGCGGTGGCGGGCGTGGTCGGCGGGGTTGCCGGCGCTCTGGGCGACAAGCTCAAGCTGAAGCCGCTGGTCGGCGAAGGGGCGAACACGTCGGTCGCCAACCACCTGCGCCACGGCGTGACCAGCATGGCCGCCGGCATCGCCGGCGCGGCCAGCCGCAGCGTGCTCACCGGCACCAGCTTCGGCGACAACCTGCTCAGGGTGCTGCCCGATGTCATCGGGTCCACGATCGGGAACATGGTCGGGCACGGGGTGTCCTCGAACGCACCGCGGCTCGCCTACGATCCGGGCGCGTTCGGCGGCCGGGACGGGCTGAGCGGCGGGCTTGGCGGCGCGGGCGGCACGGCCATGGCCGCCCCCGGCATGACCAACGCGGTCGCGGCCGGGCCGGTCGCGGGTGTGAACGGCGGCAAGATCGGCGGGGAGCCGAACGGCAGCGCAGGGCAGGGTGTGGTGTCGTCCGACGACGAAATCGTGGTCACCGCCAGGCGAAGGGTCAGGGCCGGCATCGACCTCGTTACTCAGCCGCGCCACTACACCAATGTCCGCACCTTGGACGCGGACTGGGTGCGGGTTACCGAGCTCAATCGCGAGCAGATCGCCAAGACCGGCAAGCCGTATCGCAACTACTCCGAAGTGAACGCGAATTTCGTCGCCAAGCACTCCGAACTGGCGAACGCCGATGAGCGTGGAAACGCGGAGTTCGCGCAGCAGTTGTCCGACTTCGGCGGGGCCTATGTGGACGTTGCGGGGATGATCGTTCCGGGCGTCGGCATGGCCGACACGGCCTACGATTATGCCGCCGGCAGCATCACGGCGTCGCAGGCAGCCTCGGGGTTTCTTCCGGGGCGGGTGAGCGCGATGGGACGAGCCGGAGAGAGGGCAGGGGCCCGAATTATCGAGGCAGTCGACGCCACCAGCCTCGTCCGCTCACATTCGATTGGAGGCCGCAGTTCAACTGCGCGGGTTGATCGTATCGCGACCAGCATGCGTTCAAATGGCTATGTCGGCGATCCGATTCAGGTCATTCAGAGCGATGGGCGCATGATCATTGTCGATGGTCACCACAGGACAGTCGCAGCTTCACGCACAGGAACTCCGGTGAACATCCAGGTCGTTGGGTCGGAATCCTTCCCGATGGGTTCGGGTGGGTGGCAGTCGATTGACGAGGTGATCCAAGCATCTCAGACTGCTGGGCCAAACCGGCTGAACCGGCCAAGGAAATAGTGATGACGATCGCGAACTTGATCACGGACTATCTGTCCGCCGTCGAAAAATGCCTGGTGCTTTTTGACCGAAAGTTCGGGCGAAGAGACCTCGTTCGAGCGTGGCGAGAAGGCGCAATTCCTCAAACCGGCGAGCTGGCGGGCGGTATCGAATATCAGATGCACGGGGTTGGTTGTGGAGTTGAATACACCGACCACGATGTCGACTTTGACTTTGCCAACCAGCATGAAGTTGGATTCGACGCTTGGCGTCTATGGCAATATTCAACGCAATTTCCTGATCTGTATCCGGACTACCAAGAACGCGATGCTGTGGAGGCGGCGCTTGCGGAGGGCCTCTCTGGTGGGATCATCAGTCGTGTCGAAAGCAAATATCCCGGCGAGAGCAACGATAAGCTGCTTCGGCTGAGTAAAACCAGCGGAGTATAAAGAGGAGAGTGACTTGCAATTAAGGCGACGGTGCAGTAATCATTTTGAGAATTACAGGGAATTACGGTGACAGTGCACTAATCGGAATTACGGTGACAGTGCACTAATCGTTCTGGAAAATTACGAAATTACGGTGACAGTGCACTAATTGTTTTGCGTTCCGCGCCGCCGCCGCGGTTCGAATGCACGACGAAGGCCGCTGTCCTACACGCCTCCGTCCTGTCATGCTCCACCCGTGGCCGAGTCGCTTCTCGCCACACCGGGCTCTTTTCCACCGTCGATCCCAGCCACCGGCGGCCCTGCGGGCCGACGACCTTGTGGCGCTCGCGCAGCGGCTTCCGTTTCAACCGGTGGTACGAAAACGGCCCCACACTAGGAACTTCGGGAACTTAGAGACTTTCGCGTAGTGCGAA
Organism: Sphingomonadaceae bacterium; assembly: GCA_035644935.1. Taxonomy (GTDB): domain Bacteria; phylum Pseudomonadota; class Alphaproteobacteria; order Sphingomonadales; family Sphingomonadaceae; genus CADCVW01. The sequence continues at coordinate 632 of DASQNO010000045.1, read as the reverse complement.
CTATGGCCGGCGAGGGCGCATTCTGGCTCGTTTCGCCCGAAATAGGCGCGCTATGCCGGCAACAACGGCCGCACGGACGTCCACTACGCCGCTTCCACTGCGCAGCGCACCGCGCCCTCGGCGGGCACCGGCGCGTTCCGCAACGGCTCCACCACGCACACCCCAGAGTACGACTTCGACACCAGCCTCCTCAAGCTCAACAGCGCCTACCAGGGTAGCGCGTCGGGGACCTACACGGTTCAGGGCGGCGAGACGCTGCAGTCGATCGCCGCCAATCTGTGGGGCGATGCGCAGCTCTGGTTCAAGCTGGCGGAGGCCAACGGCCTCACCGGCGCGTCCGCGCTGGGCGAAGGCCAGATGCTCACGATCCCCGCGGGCATCGCCAAGAACACGCACAACGCCTCGACGTTCAAGCCCTACGACGCCGCCGAGGCGATCGGCGACACCAGCCCCACCGCGCCCAAGCCGGGAAGCAAGAACAAGTGTGGGGCGTTCGGCTCCATGCTGCTGCTGGTGGTGGCGATCGGCGTGACCCTCATCCTCCCGCAGGTCGCGCCGGCGGTGTTCAAGGGCTTCCTGGGCGGGATCGGGGCCGCCATGGTCGGCAGCGCGGCCAGCCAGGGGTTCGGGCT
>DASQNO010000044.1:0-18299 GCA_035644935.1 Sphingomonadaceae bacterium | reverse complement strand
CATCGGCGACCCGGCGCAAGGCGAAGAGCGCGGTCGGCCGTGTGTAACCCCTGTATCAGTCCGATCTCCGTCTAGATCAGACGTGGATACAAGGAGCAAAGTCGCATTGCGAAGGTCCGCTTCGGGTCGCCAGAAGATAGTCGGCGATGACCCTATTCAGACATTCAGGTACGCTGCGCCGCTCCCCAAAACCAGACGTCCGTTCACCTAAAGCCGATTGCCCGAATTAGCTATTCGCGCACGGGTGGGCGCACCAAACTAGAAGCGGCCGAAACGATTAGAACAGGTCGTGCTTCTCGGTCCGGTGCCGACGAACCGAGTAGTCCTCGGTGTCGAACGTCACACCCTTCACATGTCGCACGACCAAAGTCTCCTTATTCACCCTGAGGAACGGCTGCCTCTCGTCTGCATCCGGATCCAAGCGCAATCCGTGCGGACGTATGCCGAACCAGTCATCCTTCACCGGCCTATCGTCCAAGGGTTCGGTCGCCGGCGGAACCTCCTCCCACACCGTGTAGTCTGGCTCCGGTCCGTCCTCCGTCGATTGGAACTGGTGCACCGAGACCTCGGCGTCCGCGGGAACCTCGATCGCCTCGACGCGCGACGCATGGTGGAACAACACCACATTGCGCTGGTCGCCGGGCTGCTGAACCGACTTAAACAGAACGCCGTCGAGCGCCGCACCGGGGCGCCTCGCCAAGTAGTCGGCGATCATCTGCGTGATGAGATACTCCGTCGGTTCGTCATCGGGCATGACCGGCATCGTTATGCGGTCGCTTAAGCGACCGAGAAACCGCGCAAGGGACTGCTGGCCGGCGAACGCCGGATCGAAGACGCTACCCTGGAAGTAGACGGTTTCCAGCGCGGACACGTCGAGCAGCTTCACGGTTCTCAACAGTTCGAACTCGCCGACCAAGGCGCGGCTGCCCACCGGCGGACGCACCTCGGCGAGCGCGACGTCGGGATCGCTCGCCCCGTAAAACACCGCGACCCCGTGCGCGTTCATGCGACCGGCCCTCGCCCGATCCCCGGGCGGCGGCCCCACATGCAGATCCGGCCGCTTCAGCGCAACGTCCAGTTCCGGGGCACGGTGGAAGGCTCGGGCGCGATGGAACACCTTGATCGGAAGGTCCGGCCCCGCCTCGACCACGACCGAGCGGCCATCGTGCGTAACGAGCTGGTCGAGGCCGCCGAACAGACGCGACATCAGGCTTTCCGCCTGCGGGTTGAAGTATCGCGAACGCAGCTTTAGCGAGCGCTCCAATCCATACCACTCGGCGGCGATCTCTCCCGAACTAGCCCGCTTGCGCTCATAGTGACTGTCGGGATCGAATTCGCATTCCTCCCGCATCTGCGCCGCCTCCCAGTCACCGTGTCGGTCGCTCAGGATGTCGAGCACGTCCTGAGCCGGTTCCTCCTCGATGCCGGCAGCCTCCTCGATCGCGTAGAGGACCGGTTCGCCATGGCGGTCCCAGTCGTAGTCGATCTCCTTATCCCGCAGCAGCATGGACTCATATGTGTCGGGCTGGTCCGAGGTGCGAGCGTAATGACGCTCGAAGGCACCATCGACGTGGTCTGACAGTTCGTCGACCGTGATGGTGGGTTGCTCGTCGTCGCTGCAATACGAGCATTCGCCGACGACGCCCTCCTTCTCTATGATCGCACTCAGATAGCCGTCGCTTACGCACCGATGGCAAATCCGCTTCTCGTCGTCCTCACCCTCGGCCATATGATCCTCCCCACCAACCCGCGATCCCGTCGGCCGCTCCATGCCGGTGACGCACCGGCAGGAAACGACACTCAGCCTAAAAGGCTATTCCCAATCGAAGGTCGGGAATGCGAAGCGCGTCCGGATCATCTCCCGGAATACGCGGCCAGCACGGTCTTCGGTGTCGATCATGCTCATGAGGCGCTTCGCCTTGTCCCGATCGCCGACATGATAGGCCATGCAGGCCGCCGATATGACGTCGGCGGCCGCTCCGTCGTCCGACAGCGGGCCGCCCCATGCATGGCCTTTGAAGAGCCGCGCCCAAAGCGTGGTGTGACCCCCCCGCACGCCATGAGTGAACCCGCCGTCGCCGATCATCAGGTCATCCATGCCGAGCGACGAGTCGAAGGAGCCGCGCTACGAACGAGGACTGGGAGTCGATGCTTCACCGTGACCCGCTCCTTGCAGGACCAGCCTCTGGTGGGATGGCAATAGCCATCGCGGTGGGTGTCGAAGGTCAGCTGCTTCATGCTTGTCGTGTATATCACCTCGTCCAGGACGATCTCCGGAACGATCGAGCCCAGCCAGTACCACTGCCCGCCATGGAGCCGCAGCGGTCCATCGCAGACCGTCGGATCATACGGCGTGACCGGCAGCCTCGAAACGTCGTTCCAGGATAAAAGAAAGCGCGCTATCGTGTTGCTGTGGGAGGGGTTCTCCTCGACCCAGTAGAGAGCCCTGTTCTTTGCAATCTCCGCCCAATCCACCTCGAAGCAGAAGCTGCCGTAGATGTTGCCATCTGGCCAATACTTCGGGGTTAAGTAGACAACTTCGGTGCGGGTGTCGCGCAGCTTGCCGTCATAGATCAGGCCACCCGTGATCCTCCGGTCCTGGGCCATGCGGACGGCCGGGGTGAGATGCGTATGGTGCCACACCGTCGTCATCTCCCGCCACACGGGTTCAACACCGGGCACTCCACACCCTGCCGCCGAATTCGACCACTCGCCCGTCGTGCCCATCACCTTCCCCGCCGATGTTCACCGCAACGACCGTCAACCCGCGCATGATGCCGTATAACTATCATTCCGGGAACGGCGGATCGTTGAACCCGAGTTCCGGCTTGTTGAAGATGTAGCGCACGGCCGCCCAGTCTACGCTTCGGATCCAATCCCCATGCTTCGCTGAACTCTGCACGGCCACGACCTTGAGCGCCGCCGATGGCGACCAGAAGCCGTCGGGCTCGGAATATGCCCAGAGCGACGCCCCGCTCAATCCCTGCAGGCGCGGAATGTTGCGAAGCGTCCCCGTTGAGCATCTGCCCCTGCCGCTCGAGATAGAAGAACCGATCGACTGATGGCTCGGGAAAAGCCACCTCAGGAATGTAGTGCAGTGGGTCCGTCGACAACATCAGGAAGTTCTGCCCGACATTGTGCCCGTCCCAGGACGCCCCCTCCAGCGGGAAGCCGCTCAGAATGAAACGGGCGTTGAAGGGGAAGTCGGAAACGGCATCGAAACCAAGAAAACGCCATCCCGCCTTCAGAGCGGCGATAGATCCCTCGTCGTTCAACTCAAGAACCACGACATCGACGTGCGACGTCGATTTCGGGCGTCGGACGACGAACGAGCCGAGCGTGAGCATCGTGGCATCGCTCCGGCCGGACGAAAAACGATCGCCTCGAGGTCAATGTCTTCGCTTGCCGGATCGGCCTGGCCTTTCTTCAGAATGTGCGCTGCGGTGACGATGAAGTGACGTCCGCCATGAGCGAACAGCGTTCCCGTGCCGAGCACAATCGGGCCCTGCTCGACCAGTTTCGGGTTGTCGGCGAGCAGTGGTATGGTCACCTCAACGACGTATCGGCTCACAAGCGCATCCTGCTGCTTGTCTAGGAAGGCCTTGTCCGTCATCCGTCCTCGCTTCTGCGACTGTCACTGCCGGACCGGCTATAATCGTTGTGATTCCTCAGCGGCGACCTCATCAGCGGGCACGGATCAACGACAGGATCAGAGATTGTGTGGCACGCGCACCACCATCCGGTTGCCGACATCGATTATTCGCCTCCACCTCCGTGTAGACGTTCACCTGGAACAGCGTTCGCCCCCCCCGGTAGAAGGTGCCTGGTCCGACGCCGACCACGCTCTCACTTGATCCCGGTAGGCGCATGTCGTCGATCCTGTCCTATGTCATCTCCGCGCACGTGGTCAGCGTCACGCAGCCGCAACTCTGCCGTGCCCTCGTTTTCCACATCATTTTCCGGTGCCACGGCACGTAGCCTACGCTCATCCGATGACCAACGGCTCTCAGCTTCACCGAGCGATCAACATCGAGATCGACCGCGCGAGCTGGCGAGCACAGCCTGTCCAGTTCCGTCATCCCTTTCCGCGCGCGCTCAACCAGCAAAGCGGACCAGCTCCAATCCACCTGCTCGTGATGCTCCTGCGCCTGGGTGAACTCACCACCCCTGTCCTCAACGTCCAGTCCGACGTTGCTCGACTCTGGCCGCTCCTTCGCTACCTTCATGCCATCGCTGAAACCCCGGGCTTCAGGTTCCGTTCGGCATGGGTAGATACCGACCGGCACCAGAAGGTGATCGCAAGCGACGATCTAGGGGTCGGTCTCGGCATGTCGGTGCTATACGGCGCCTTCAACTACTCAGCCTGCGTCTACGGACGCGCATTCCTCCATCGGCTTTCGCAACTCGGCTTGCTTGCGTTCCGGGGCGGCAAACCTCCGAAGGTTGGCAGCATGAAGACGGCCGACTTCGCGGCGTTGGACAGCACGGGAAAATATCACCTGATCGAGTGCAAGGGCACGCAGGACTCGAGGACCGCCCTGCTCACGGCGATGAGCAACGGCGTTCCACAAAAGCAGTCTCTGGTATGTGGCACTACCGGTGCCGAGCGCCGACTCATTGCCCAACGGCTAGTGATCGGAACACACCTCATGCTCGAGAACTCCACGAGGAGCACCACCGTTCGGATCACGGATCCTGCACCCGTCGGCGAGGACCCGACAACCCTCGCACCGCGCGTCGCTACGAGCGCGTTCATCGAGCCAGCCATAAGGCTTGAGCTTGCCCGCGCGCTCGGGACAGCAGGTGCCGTCCGGACCGCTGCCGCCATTGCCGAATCCGATCGACGGGCGGAGGCGCCCGCACTCACAGGAGTTGCACCGCGTAATCGGGCGCAGCGCGCGCTCGATCTCGATGAACCCGAACTCGAGCGCTTCGACGAGTTCGGACAGGCCTGGATTGGAGAGCGCGTCACAATGCCGCTCCTCGAACCCTTTCAGTACGGCGACGAGATCTACCGGTTCGCCCGAATGACCAAGGGCGTGAGCATCGACGTCGTCGGCGAGCTGCGGGAAGGCGCCGCTTCGACACCCCTCTTCCAAGAGCGGTATCCGGCCATCACGGGAAGGTTGGGGCCGGCGAAGGTCATCGCCGGCGATGCCGACGCTTCCATCATTCGACCGGCTATCTCGCTTTCGAGCGTGGAGCTGCTGAAGAAGCGCACTGGCTGACCGGCGACCGACCGGAGCTGGGCGCCCGGACGGCGCCCCTATTCTGATTTCCGGACAAGCGGGTCAGATCCGCACCCACCAGCGTGGCGATTGAAGAACGATCCTGAACGAAGGGGCGATCGTCAAGGCATCCGTCCGACAGCGGACGGACAGCTTACCACCAATCGCCACGTACGGTTACGAGGAAAGCGACCCACAAGCCGACGTTCACGACGGCTTGAGCATGCCCCGAAACCGGCCGTTGGTTCAGGTGCTCCAGGCGATTGGGAGCGGGCCGAAAGCGGTCGGTCAGCTTTCGGGCGCCCATCATTCGAAGCTGACATCGCTCAATCGCTAACGCAGCCGGCTCTGTTGGGATGAAGCCTAGAGGTTGAGCGCGGTTCCTGCTATGTTCTTCGGCAACGAGTCATGCCGCAGTTTCAACCCCTCAAAGCGTCGACGCACCCGAATGAGAAGGACACATCTTCTCACCGTATTTCAGCGCGAGCGGTACGCGAGGCGCTCAACGACGCGGAACAGAAGCTGGCGTGGTGCACACGGGTCGTCGGCGCATTGTCCGGCTACAAGTCCGACGAGGCGACAGGTAAAGACGTCGTCGAGTTTCAGCAGCGTCTCTATCGGATCATTGCCGATCTCGAAACGCTGTATCGGCGGATCAAGCGCGAAGAAAAGAGGTTGATCGGCGCGAAAGCGCGATACACTCCCGTTTGGTTCGCCAAGCGCATGGCCCATCTCTCGGCTTACTCGAAGAAGTTGCGCGACGGTTTAATCTTGGCGCGCGCCGTTGGCGACGGTTTCGTCTGGTTCTTCTACGAGCGGGATCCGCAGCTGATCGACGAGCATCTGAAGCTGCAGCCGCAACTGCTACTGCCACCCGATCTCGGCGCTGCCGGAGAGCGCATCCTTCTGGAAAGTTTGAGGGGCGTGGACGGCAAGTTCATGCTCTATCACGGCATTACGTCACTGTTGCGGATCGGGGACTTCTCGTTCATCGACATGACCAGTTTGCGGGTTACGTGCTTGGCCGAGCTCAAGACCAGCCGGATAGACCCGCAACGGATCAACCTGTCGCTGTCGATCATCTCCGGTGACAAGGATCAGATCCCCAAATTCCCCATGCGCGAGCCAAACGAACCGCGCGATCCGGCGCCGCCGCTGTCAGCTCCGATGCAGGCGCGGTTCGAGCGGCAGCGGAAGGTGATGCAGGAGTCGATCGTTGCGGCAAAGAAGGTCAGAGATGGGCTGACAATCAGCAGCGACCTCGGCTTCCACTACCGCGAGTTGGAAGATGTTGTTCGACGCAGTCACGCGCGCGCTTTCGAGTATGTGAAGGCAGGCGACGGCTTGATCATCGGAGCGTGGCGCATTCCGGGCTCGAGATCCTATGGCGCGCCTTCGCCGAAGCGCCAGATCGACCGCATGCCCGAGCTCGCGAGCGACATGCCCGCATGGGCGACGAAAATCCTCGATGCGGGCGGCACCTGGAATTCGATCGCGTTCGGGGGGCTCGGCGGCGACGAAAGTTTGAAAGCCCGTTCCACCGGACTGCCGTTCTTCGCGTGGCCGGTGGATCCGCAGGTCCTTGCCGACATCGCGTTCGAACGCGTCGTCGTCATTACGCTGTTCAACGCCGGACACCTGATCAAGCGGCTGCACGCCAACGGATACGAAGTTGGACTAGACGAAAAAGGGCGGCTGAAGCGCGCGACGAAGCAGGTCGACAACCGAGTGATCGAGCTTGAGAACTACAGCTATTTTATGTCACTGGTGCCTTGGGCACTGATGACCGAGGATGCGGTCATGTCGATAATTGAGCAAACCATCGACGCGACCAACTCGGTGCCGCTCGACAAGCATCCCGTCAAAGTCGAGTTCAGGCCGGTGATCAGACGAAGCTCGGCGCGCGATGACCGCTCGACCAGGAAGCGGGCAAAGGCTTGAATGACGTTCGGACGCAACAGCGGCGATGATCCGCAGCGGAACGCGAAAGACCGGCGCGGAGCGCTACCTCGTTCTTCGGTTCAGGCGAGACAGGATTAAGCCTTGCAGCTCAAACTACGGCGATCTTCCTAGGTGAGCGGGCGGGATACGCCGTATCGTGCGCGGCTGCCCGTCTTTGTGCCTTGCCCATCATCCCCTAGTCGTTCGGGAGCACGTGCATGAGGAGGCTCGGTTAGAACCTTCCGTAAAGCGCGACCGACCGTCGTAAAAGCGGTATACCAAGATAATGTCCGGAGACCTTGACGACTTCATCGAGCTTGATCGCACGTTCCGCGACCTCGCCATTTCCGACGAGGAGGGCGACGAGGCGAAGATGGTGCGCCTGTTCGCGCGCGCGAGACGCCGACCCGCTCGTTTCACAGCTCAAAGAGCTAGCTACCACAGCCGGAAGTAGGGCGTCACCCTCTTGATTTTAGGACAGTAGTCTTCGGGATCCGCCTGATCGGGGTACCGGACAGCGCCTGACCGCAACTGCGCCGCTCTCGATCCGTCCCACGCGCAGGCAAGCGCCACGGAGTGCGGCCGGACCATCGGTCGGGCAAGCGTTAACGCGACGCAGCCGAACGAGGGTTCTCCCGTAATGTACGCCTGCTTGTTTTGGCGGAATCGACCAAGAAACCGGCGTTCACGCTCCCTTGCGATTGCCCGGAAGCGGACATCCATTCAGCTCCGCTATTCTGAGCTGAAACGAGCATTCGCGGCCTGTGCGTTCACTGAAACAGATGAGAATAGACCGTGGCTAAACCGTCGGCGCAGCCCGAAGCGCCAAGCAAGAGACTGCGCGCCGATCGCGCCGTGCTGACTGTCGCTAGAAGCTGAATGTTAGTTGAAGCGGCTACACAGTCATTCATTTTGATCATAGCTGCCTCCCGTCCGCAAGGGGCTTCTCTAAAGAGCCCCTGCGGCTTGCGTACGTAACCTGAGCTTCGCCGGATGAATTTCACAATCCGGCGGGCTGCGATTCTCGCTTACTTTAACAACCGCTGACGAGACTACGTTAGATTCTGCTTCAGAGAGCAGCTTCTTACTCTAATTAAGCGAAAGCGAGGGCACCCTCCTCCTCCAAGGCTAAGCGGTGCAGTCTTTCGAACAAGGCGTCTCCCGTCATCTGTGCGGGATCATACCCGGAGTCTTGCACCATCACTCCGTATAGCGCGGCGTCCTTCACCGAAGCACCGATGAAGCCCATGGACCAGTTGCGAAACACTCGGGTAGGAGCTGGTTCGAATGCCAAAAGAGATACGTCACCATGACGATGATCCTGCTGAATGCGCTCAAACGTGTTCTCGATCGCCGTGCGTGACCCCTCCAATACTTGAGCAAAGCATCCGGAGTTGAACATCAGGGCCCCAGTTACGTTTACGCGCTGGTTGTTCACTCTGCTCGACGTTAGAATAGACGAAATTGCGTGGGTTAATTCCTCGCTGTTCTCGGTAACACGGTTGCGGCTGTAGTAGACCAGGCGATGTAGTTTTTCGCTCATTTTAACATTCCTTCGGAAGCCAATACGGGAGAAGCGAGTGCGAGCAGCGCCGCTGCCGCTTCTGCCGATTGGGGACGACCCGTCAGGTAGCCCTGCACCTCGCTGCAGCCTTCGGCACGAACACATTCGAGTTCGGCTTGCGTCTCGACGCCCTCCGCCGTCGTCTTCATGCCCAAGATCGAGGCAAGACTGATGATGGCCCGAACGATCGCGCGCATATCCGGATGACCGTCTAGGCCGCGGATGAAGGACTGGTCGATCTTGACTTTGTCGAAGGGGAACTTCTGAAGATAGCTAAGCGAGGAATAGCCGGTGCCGAAATCGTCCAAAGCGATGTGGACACCGAGCATGCGAAGTTGGGACAACGCGTTGAGTACGAGGTCCCCGTCTTCGATCAGGGCGCCTTCGGTGAGTTCCAGCTCAAGCCGGCATGCCGGGAGACCCGAATACGCCAGAGCGGACACCACCGTTTCCACGAGCTTCCCGCTGCGGAACTGCACCGGTGACAAATTGACGGAGATCTTCGCCGGCGTCTCCCACGCGGCGGCCTGCTTGCATGCCGTGCGCAACACCCATTCACCGATCGGCACGATGACCCCGATCTCCTCGGCCAGCAATACGAAGTCTGCGGGTGAGACACGGCCCCGGACCGGGTGCTGCCAGCGTATCAGCGCCTCGAACCCGACGATCGAACCGGTCCCGAGATCGATCTGAGGCTGATACTCGAGCCGTAGTTCCTTGAATGCCAAGGCTCGGCGCAGATCGATTTCCATCGTGCGACGCGCCTGCATTCGCTCGTTCATGTCCGCCTCGAAGAACCGATAGCAGCTGCGGCCTTCGGCCTTGGCACGGTAGAGCGCGAGATCCGCGTTCTTGAAAAGGACGTCGGGATCGTGCCCGTCGTCCGGAGACAGCGCGATGCCGACGCTGGCGCCAACATGAAGAATGTGGCCGTCCACGGCGTAGGCCCGGCTGATCAGGTCGACCAGGCGTATGGCCAACCCCTCCGCCGCTTCCGGTTGGCGCGCGCCGGACTGTATGACGACGAACTCGTCGCCGCCCGGGCGCGCGACCAGGTCGCCTTCGCGCAGTGCACTTCTGAAGCGGTCGGCCACCTTGCGCAGGAGGGCATCCCCGACGGGGTGGCCCAGCGAGTCGTTCACGGCCTTGAAACGATCCAGATCGACGTACAGCACGGCGACGGACTGCTTCGTTCGCCTGGCGTCCGCCAGCCGTTCAGCCAGTTGCCGACGAAGACTGCTGCGGTTCGGCAGACCGGTCAGGGGGTCGCATCGGGCGAGTTCCGCGTCGCGGACCAAGGCCGTCACGTCGTCCAGGCCGAGGACAAAGCCGCCGCTGGACAGCGGCCGAAGTGTACAATCGAGCAGCCGTTCGTCGGCCAGCCGAAGCCTTACGGGCGTCGGCTTCGCCCCCGCGTCGGCCAGCGTGAAGAATTCTCCGCCGTGGGTGGCCCCGCAACTCGCGAACAAGGCCGGCAGAGTGCAGCCGACAGGATCGACCGGCATGAACAGCGTCTCGGCGCTCGCGTTGACGTACTCCACCCCTCCGCTCTCATCTAGGATGAGGACAGCCGTCGCCATTTCCGGCAACGCAGCAGTGCGGGGATGAAGCGCCCGAACCTCTTCATTCCGCACCAAGTGGTTCCGATCTTCCGAGGCGAGCCTGCCCCCAAAATCGATTTACCGGCTCCGCCTTAACAGTCAGATAACCCTTGAGGGGTGAGCCACTCGCGGAGCGGTTCCGGCACCTGCCCTGATGTTGCGCGGGGGCCGGCCCGCCCGCTTCCACTTTGTCGCTGCACCCTCGAAGGGACCCAGCCGCTCGCCTCGGCGTTCTTGACCGCGATGGATCAGGAGCGTGCAATGGAAATCGTAAGGCTACGTCTTGGCGAACAGGCAGCAGTCGATGCTGACTGCATCCGGATCGAAGAACAGCCCGGAGAAATCTACAAGCTCACGACTTCGGCATTGTGCGTAGGCGTCGACGAGGGGGAGTCGGTTTCCATCGTCGGCGGTCCGGTGTTCGCGACCATCGAACAGGCCGAAGCGGCCGGCCTTGCCTGGGCTTCGAACGTCGGTGTCGAGCGTCTGTTCGTCAGCACGGGTACGCTCGCACGTCCACTAAAGCTGACAGAGATCGACGGGCCTCTGTAAGCCGATCGCTAGTTACAAAGACCTGCAACCAGGCGCTCAGCGCGCGATCACTTTCCCGGAACCGAACACTCATGCATCTCCACGGCTTCGCCGCGCTTGCGCGGGCGCCGGACGGTCCTCCCGAGCCCTAGTCTCGGAGGAGCCGAGTCGGCCGCTTCGCCTAGCCCGGATCGCCGGGTAAATTCCGTTCGCCATCGACGAGCAACGACCGCGGTTGACGAAGGCCGAGCTGATGCAAGAACGAACTTACCAGACGCGGCTAAGCGGCCGAGTTATAGGTAGGAGCCGCTGGTATCGACCGACAGGCGGATCGTCGGGACATCGAACTCGAGCGGCTTGCCGGCTTCCGAGACGACCTTTACCCTGTATTGATAACTGACAGCAGAGCGCATGCCGATGTTGTTGGCGACATTGCTGATTGAGCCATATTGCAGCTCGATCTCCACTTCGCCGGTAACGCAATTTTGATTCTTGTCGCATCTAGCCCGCGCACCTCAATCGCGTTAATCGAATGCCCGCCGGCCCGCGTGAGCGTCGAGAGCTCGTATCATGCTTTCGAATACCGCGTAGTAGACTGCGGTGCCGAGCGCGTCTGGGACAGCCGCGCGCCTCTCCGGTATCCTCCAGCAGTCAAGAAGTTCGGCAAACACCCGATAGAGCATCTCGCGCATCGCGCTGCCCTTATGGATCAGGTATTCACCCGCACCATAATCGGTCTGTGCAGTTTGTCTGACACATCGAGCAGCGGTTTCGCCATCGCAGCCGCGTCGTTGCTGAGTTTCTCCTTGACGAAATCATTCGGCGAACCAGCCTGAACTATTTAGCGCGCACGCTGCCCGCGAGTGACCGTCTTGGGTTCATCGGCCTCTCGTAGCGCGCCACTGGCTTATAAAGACCCATCCGCACGACCTCGCTCTACGCCGTCTTCGCCGCAGCTCAATGACGTGCCACGCCCGGGTCGTTCGTCCTCAGGCCCAAAGAGAGTTACAGATCGAGCACTAGCGTTCCATCAGGTCATGGTCGGGCGCCACCAGTATGCGCCGCTGCGGCGGAAAACGTCCTGGACGTTTGGCATGAGGCCTCGCCATAGTCACTTCTTACAGCAAGCTGTGACAGTGCCGACCCAGCTAAGCCTTGCGGCTGCCGGATCCGCAGTTTTCTGCGAATCTTTTTCTGAGATTCTGTGTGTTGGCTGGGGCGGCAGGATTCGAACCTGCGCATGGCGGCATCAAAAGCCGCTGCCTTACCGCTTGGCGACGCCCCAACGTTATTTCGGCACGAAAATGCGCCCGCCGCGCCTGCGGCACGGGCGGTCTATTCCAGCTTCAGCCGGCCGTTGGCAAGGTCGTTATAATCCTTCTGCAACTGACGCGTGAGGTCGCCGACCTCGAACCGCCACGGTCCCGCGCTCTGCACCGGCGTCACCTCGGCGGCGCTGCCTGTAACGAAGAACTGCTCGAAGCCTTCCAGCTCCTCGGGCCAGATCGTCCGCTCAACGACGTCGATCCCGCGCCGTCGCGCCAATTCGATCACGGTTCTCCGCGTGATGCCGTTCAGGAACGCGTCGGGCGTCGGGGTATGGAGAACGCCGTCGCGCACGAAGAAGGCGTTGGCACCCGTCGCCTCGGCAACCTGACCGCGCCAATCGAACATCAATGCGTCGTCGAACCCGCGATCGGACGCCTGGTGCTTGGACAAAGTCGCGATCATGTACAGGCCGGCCGCCTTGGCGTGCACCGGCGCGGTGTGCGGCGCCGGGCGGCGCCACGAGGCAATGTCGAGCCGGATACCGCGGCGCAGCTGCTCGTCGCCGTAATAGGCGCCCCAATGCCAGACGGCGACCGCCAGATGCGGCTTGGTCCGCTGCGCGCCGACGCCCATCTGTTCGGACCCGCGCCACGCAACCGGACGGACATAGGCGTCCGTCATGCCGTTGGCCGCCATCGTCTCGGTGCACGCCGCGTTGATTTCCGCGACGCTCCACGGCAGCTCGAATCCCAGCATCGACGCGCTGTCGCGCAGCCGCTGACTATGCTGGTCCAAGGCGAAGATCGTGCCGTTATACGCGCGCGCGCCTTCGAACACCGACGACGCGTAGTGAAGCGCGTGCGTCAGCACGTGCACCTTGGCCTCGCGCCAAGGCACCAGCGCGCCGTCGAGCCAGATCCAACCGTCGCGGTCGTCGTATGTCGGTTCGATGTCGTGCAAGTCGGGGCCTCGGGCACAAAGAGGGAGGGGTTGCAGGCGGCGCGCGCCGAGCGGAACCGTCGCGTGTCGCCCGACGGATGGGCTGATCCGCAGCTATAGCGCCCCCCGGGAGCGGTCAACCGAACCGCGGCCCGCTGGCGACAGCGGGAAGGCGTTGCGGGCTGGCCTGGACGTTCCGCTCCTGCGCGCCCTTACGTCGCGTACTTCACCGAACAGCCGTAGCTCCGCGTCTTCGCGACGCTCACCGCCTTGCCCGCGCGAAGCTCGTCCAGCGCCGCCAGCACATGATTGCGCGCGCCCGGCACGTCCTCGACCTTGCTGGTCGGCTTGTCGTCGATCGCGCCCATGTACGCGATGCGGCCCGCAGGCGTGATCACTAACATCTCGGGTGTCGTGGTGGCGGCGTAGGCCTTGCCCACGACCCCGCGGGCGTCGAGCAGATAGGCAGCCGGCGTGGCCTTCTGCTCCGTCAGAAAGCCGTTCGCCTGTGCGCCGGTCATGTGCCCCTGCTTGCCGGGCGCGCCCGAGTTCACCGTCAGCCAGACGACCCCGCGTTCGCGCGCCGCGGCCTGGCTGCGCTGCATGTTGCCCGAATTATAATGCTTCTGGACATAGGGGCAGCCCGGGTTGTTCCACTCGAGCACCACCGTCTTGCCGCGATACTGCGCCAAGCTGTGGTTGCGGCCGTTGGAGTCGGTCAGGCGGAAGTCCCGCGCCGCGGCGCCGACCTGCGGCGCGGGGACGCTCTGGGCGGTGGCCGCAGCGGCCGTGATGCTGGCGAAAGCGGTGACGCTGGCGAGAACGAAACGCATGGGCGAAGCTCCTTGAAGGAAAGAACGCGCGATTATCGACTTACGTCGTCAGCGCGGTCAAGCGACCGGGCGTAAGAACCTGCGGAAGCACCTCTGGCGTCTGCGAACCGGGGCGGTAGTAGAGGTACAGCGGAACGCCGGTGCGGCCTTGACCAGCGAGAAAGCGCCCGATTTCAGGGTCCGCGTTGGTCCAGTCGCCGACCAGCGTCGCGACGTTGGCGCGCCGGAACGCGGCCGCCACTTGCGGGCGGTCGATCGACGTCTTCTCGTTGACCTTGCACGACACGCACCAGTCGGCGGTGAAGTAGACGAACACCGGACGGCGCTCGTTCTGCAGTTGCGCCAGCCGCGCTTCGCTGAACCGTTCCGCCAGCAAGGGCGTCACCGTTGACGCGGGCGCCGCGCCGCCTCTCGGCAAGGCGGCGACGAGCGCGACCGCCAGCGCCGCGGGAACCCAGGTCGTCCAGCGCGCAGAGGCGCCATTCCGCTGGCGCACGCCCCACGCCCACAGCGCGGCCGCCAAGAGTACGGCGGCGGCAAGGCCGAGCGCCATGCCGTCGACCCCGACCTGCCGCCCAAGCACCCAGGCCAGCGCCACCGCCGTCGCCGCCATCGGCAGCGCCAGCACGCGCCGGAACCGCTCCAGCCACGGACCTGGCTTGGGCAGCCGCCGCCGGAGCGCGGGAACGAAGCCCAGCAGCAGGAACGGCAACGCCAGCCCCAGCCCGAGCCCGACGAAGATAGCCACCGCCGCGGCCGCAGGCAGCACCAGCAATGCTCCCAAGGCTGCGCCCATGAATGGCCCGGTGCACGGCGTGGCGACAAACGTCGCCAGCGCTCCGGTCGCGAACGCATTTCCTTCACCCGCAAACTGTCCGCCGAGCGTCGGCAGCTCGAACAGTCCCGCCAGGTTCAGCGTGATCGCGACGGTGAGAAGCAGCAGCGCGAACACGACCGGCGGGTTCTGGAGCTGGAACGCCCATCCCGCCGCCTCGCCCCCGGCGCGGAGTGCCAGCAGAAGGCCGCCTAGCAACACGGCCATGGCGACCGCGCCCGCCGTATAGCCAAGCGCTTCCGCCCGCGCCGACCGCTCGTCGCCGCCCGCGCGGGCGAGGCTCAGCGCCTTGAGGCTCAGAATGGGGAAGACGCAGGGCATGATGTTGAGCAGCAGGCCGCCCAGCACCGCGCCCAGGAAAGCCAGCGCGGTGATCGCCAGGATGCCGGTACCGAGCCCGCCCTGGGCATCCGCGCGCGGCACCGCGCCCGGTTCGGCGCGCACCGCAAATCCGCGCCCGTCCGCCAGCCGCAGTACGCCCGACACGGGCTGCGCCGCACCCTCCGCCCCCGTTTCGATCAGCAGCAGGTCGCCCGCGCGCGACGGAACTTGCGCGGCCGAATAGGACAGACGGCCGTCCTCGGCAGGGAAGAAATAAGCCCCGGCAGCGTCCACACCCGGCAGCGGCAGCGCCAGCCGGAAGCGCCCGTCCGTCACCGCTGACGTGCCCGCGCGGTCGAGCGGCAGGGGCAGCGCGGCGCGGTAGCGGTCGAACTCCGCGCGCCTGACCGGGTCGACGGCCCCGTCGCCTACTGGAAGGTCGAGCGCCAGCTTGCCTTCCTCGGGAACGCAGACTTCGTCGGTGCACGCCAGCCACTGGAAGTGCGCGCGCAGCGGGATCGTGCCCGTGACGCCCGGCGGCACGTGCAGCGTCACCAGATGCGCGTACGGCCCTTCGTACACATAGTTCATGATGCCGGAGATCAGCAGCGGCTTGGGCGTCGGGAACTGCATCGTCCCGGCGCGGAGGCCGGGCGGCAGGGTCCAGCTGATGCGCGGGGGAACGCCCGCCTCGCCGGGATTCATCCAATAGCCGTGCCAGCCAGGCTGCGGCTGCATGGTGACCGCCAGCTGCACCGTGCCGCCGGCACGCGGCGCGGATCCTTCCGCCACGAGCGCCGCGGCAATCGCGTTGCGGCCGGGCGTGGGAAGTTGCGCATGCGCGGCGGCGTCCCCCGCGAGCAGCGCGAACAGAAACATCAAGAGCCGGCCGAACACAGCTTTTGTCATCTTGCGGTTCACAGTGGCTGATATAGCGCGTCCCAAGTCCCCCGTCACCGGAGCTTCCATGACCATCGCCCGCCTCCTTCTCGCCGCAGCCCTGCTCGGGACCGCAGCTGCGGCGACGGCGCAGCCGCAGGCCCCGCGCACGCCTCCCAAGCTGATCGTCGCGATCTCGGTGGATCAACTTTCGTCCGACCTCTTCGAGACTTACCGGCCGCATTTCACGCGCGGATTGAAGCGGCTGTCCGCCGGCACTGTGTTCCGCAACGGTTATCAGGCGCACGCCGCGTCCGAAACTTGCCCCGGCCATTCGACGATTCTTACCGGCTCGCACCCGGCGCGCACGGGCATCATCGCCAACAACTGGTTCGATCCGTCGCTTGCCGGCGACAAGAAGGTTTATTGCGCGGAGGATGTCGCCCGCCGCCCGGCCGCGGTGAACGGCCGCGCCGGCTACACCGTCTCCGCGACGCACCTCAAGGTTCCCACGCTGGGCGACCGCATGAAGGCGGCGACCCCGGCCACCCGCGTCGTCTCCGTGTCGGGCAAGGACCGTGCGGCGGTTATGCTGGCCGGGCGCAATGCCGACCAGGTGTTCTGGTGGAGCGGCAGAGGTTTTACATCCAACTTGACCGCGCGGCCCGCCGCGGCGGTGGCGCAGGTCAACGAAGCCGTCGCCGGCGTCCTCGCCCGCCCCCGCGCCGCGCTGGTGCCGCCGCCGGTCTGCGAAGGCAAGGCGCGGCCGATTACTCTGCCCGGCGGGCGCCAGCTCAATACGGTGCGGTTCGCGCGCGCGGCGGGCGATGCAGCCGCATTCCGCAACTCGCCCGAGGTCGACGCCGCGACGCTGGCGCTCGCCGCCGGCATGACACGCGAGCTCGGACTCGGCCGGGGCGCCGCGACCGACGTGCTCGCAATCGGCCTGTCCGCGACCGACTTCATCGGCCACGCCTACGGCAGCGGCGGCATCGAACAATGCCTCAACGTTATGAGCCTTGATCGCGATCTTGGCGACTTCATGGGCGTGCTGGACCGCCTGGGCGTGGACTATCAGGTCGTGCTCACCGCCGACCACGGCGTCCTCGACGTGCCGGAGCGCGGCACGATGCCCGGTGCGACGCGGATCGACCCGGCGCTAACGTTGGACGCACTCAACGCTCATCTGACGCGCACGCTTGGCATCGCGCAGCCGACATTGATCGGCGAAGGCGTTAACGACCTCTACGCCGACAGCATGCTCGCACCGGTGATGCGGGCGCGCGTGCTGGCGGAAGCCGCGCGCTTCCTTCGCGCGCATCCGCAGGTACACAGCGTCCTGACCGGCGCCGAGGTGGCGCGCGTCGCGATTCCCACCGGCTCACCTGCGGGTTGGACCGTGCCGCAGCGCGTCCGCGCATCCTACGATCCGCAACGCTCAGGTGATCTCCTCGTCATCCTGAAGTCGCAGGTGATGCCGATCGCTACCCCAGGCCCCGGCTACGCGGCGACGCACGGCAGCCCATGGGACTACGACCGCCGCGTCCCCGTAATCTTCTGGCGCTCAGGCGGCGCCGCTGCCGAGCGGAACGAGGCGGTGGCGACGGTGGACATCCTGCCAACCGTCGCATCGATGATCGGGCTCTCGGTCCCCGCCACGGACATCGACGGCAAGTGCCTGAACGTGGCCGGGAGTTCGTGCAGGGCCCGCTAAGCTAGCGCGCGGTCGATCAGCGCTGCTGAAAGCGTTCGATCCCCGCGCCGATGTTGTTGGCGCCGATCGCCAGCCGGTCCTTGCTGAGGTCCGCGACGAACGCCGTCGGTCGCGGCGCGCCGGCGCCGAGCACCGCTTCGTTGCCGGTAATGGCCAGGCCCGTCGAGTCGTTCGTCCGCCCCTCGGCGGCAACAACGATGAACGCGGAATAGTTCTCCTTGTTCTTGCCCTGGACGAAGCGGTTGCCCGCGATGCGCCCGCGGGCGCCGTTAGACAGATCCACCATGTAGTTTGTGGTCCGCCCGGCGGTGTCGTCGAAGCTCGAATTGATGAGCTCGATCCGGGGCGCGCGCGACTTCACATAATGGCCGCCCCGGCCCCGCTCGAACCGCGACCGGTCGATGCTCAGTGATCCGTATTCGCCGATATAGACGCCGTGCGCGCACGCCAGGTCGCGGTCGCATCGTCCCAGCCCGGAAAAGGTCGACCGCGAAATGCGGATTGCCCCGCCCGGATCGCCTGCGGTGAGGATGCCTTGTTCGCTATCCCGGAACATCGTTTCCGCAACGTCCAGATTGCCGCGTTCCAGCCGGATGCCGGCCCCGTTGGCATCGGGCACGCGGATGTTCTGGAACACCAGACCC
>DASQNO010000043.1:0-5231 GCA_035644935.1 Sphingomonadaceae bacterium | reverse complement strand
ACCAGCGGGCACACCCAATAGGCCTGCCCGCCCGCGTCGATGTGACGGCCGAGCGCGTCGACCACCTCCGCGACGCGCTCCTCCGACAGCACGCGCGTTTCGATCGGCTGGCGGCCCGGCGGCATCTCGTCCAGGCGGCTGACGTCCATCTCGCCATATTGCGTAAGCGTCAGCGTGCGCGGGATGGGCGTCGCGGTCATGACGAGCAGATGCGGCGGCGTGTCCGCCTTGGCGGCGAGCAGCATGCGCTGCGCAACGCCGAAACGGTGCTGCTCATCGACGACGGCCAGGCCAAGGCGCTTGTAGCCGACCGCTTCCTGGAAGATCGCGTGCGTGCCGATCAGCAGGTCGATCGAGCCGTCCGCCAGCCCCATCAGCGTCGCCTCCCGCGCGCGCCCCTTGTCGCGGCCGGTTAGCATCGCGACGTTCACGGGCAAGCCGCGCAGCATCGTCGATATCGTGTCGTAATGCTGCCGTGCCAGTATCTCCGTCGGGGCGAGCAGCGCACCCTGCGCGCCCGACTCGATGGCGGTGAGCAGCGCCCACACCGCCACCAGCGTCTTGCCCGACCCGACGTCGCCCTGCAGCAGGCGGAGCATCGGCTGCGGCTGATGCATGTCCCCCAGGATCTCGCCGATGCTGCGCTGCTGCGCGCCGGTCGGGCGGTACGGCAGGTCGAGCTTGCCCGTCAGCCGCCCGTCGCCGGCCAGCGGCACGCCACGGCGACGCCGCGACGACGCGCGGACCAGCATCAGCGCGAGCTGATTGGCGAACATCTCGTCATAGGCCAGCCGGTCGCGCGCGCCGCGGCCCTGGGGGTCGTGGTGTCCGCCTTGAATGGCCTCCTTCCACGCCGGCCACCCCCGCGCACCGAGCACCGACGGTTCGATCCATTCGGGCAGGGCCGGCGCGCGGCCGAGCGCCTCGGCGGCAAGCTGGTTCATGCGGTTGTTGGTCAGCCCTTCGGACAGGGCGTAAACGGGCTCGCGCTCCGGCAGGCCGCCGCCCTCCCCCGCCGGCACGATGTGGTCGGGGTGCACCATTTGCAGTTCCTGCCCGTACATCTCCAGGCGCCCGGACACGAGGCGCGGTTCGCCGAGCGGCAGCTGCTTTCGCGCGAACCCGGGATTGCGGAAGAAGGTGACCGAGAGGAAATTGCCTTGAGCATCGGTTGCCATGACGCGGAACGGCTTGCGGTCGCCGCCGAAGCGGTAGTCGACGGGGGTCACCGTGACGCTGACCACCTGCCCCGCCTGCGCCATGTCGAGCACGTCCACGGGCGTGCGGTCGATCCAGTTGACCGGCAGGTGGAACAGGATGTCGACGACACGCGCAAGGCCGAGCTTGGCCAGCGGCCGAGACAGCGCCGCGCCGATACCGCGCAGAGCCTCGACTTCGGTGAACAGCGGGTTGAGGATCGCGGGGCGCATGGCTAGGTGGTGCCTACCGCATCCGCACCTCCGCCGTCATCCCGGCGGAAGCCGGGATCTCAGTGAGTCCAGACACCGCACGTTTCACCCGCTGAGATCCCGGCCCGCGCCGGGATAACGCCTGAGGAAAATCCTTGAACCGCGAAACTAGACTGAAGCGCCTCAGCTATCGCGCGTGGCACCGCGGCACGATGGAGGCCGACCTGATGATCGGCGGTTTCGCCGACACTTACGCCCACACGTGGGACGAGGCCGAAATCGCGTGGTTCGAGACGTTGATGGATGAGCAGGACGCCGACATCATGGCCTGGGCGATCGGTACCCAGCCGGTGCCCGATCGTTACGCCGGTCGGATGATGGACGCGCTGCGGCGGCTCGATGCGGTGGGCGCGCGCAAGTGACCGATAAGCTTAAGACGCTTCTGGAGGCCGAAGCCCCGCTGACTCTGTCCGGCGTCCCGCAGGGTTATCTTCCCTGGCTGGCCGCCGACCTGGCGCGTGCGGCCAAGGGTCGCGGCGTGTTCGTGATGTCGGACGAGGCGGCGATGCGCTCGCTGGCCGACACGGCGAGGTATTTTGCGCCCGAGCTTCAGGTGCTGATGTGGCCGGCCTGGGACACGCTGCCCTACGATCGCGGCTCGCCATCGTTGCGTTCCTCGTCCGAACGGCTGGCGACGCTGCACGCGCTGCAGCGCCCCGCCGACGGGCCGCAACTGCTCGTCACCACGATCAACGCGATCACGCAGCGCACGCTGACGCCGTTCCGCATCCGGCAGTTCGTCACGCGCCTCGCGCCCGGCGAGCGCATCGACCGCGACAAGCTCGGACACATGCTGCAGGCGAACGGCTACCAGCGCACCGACACCGTCGCCGACGCGGGCGAGTATGCGGTACGCGGCGGGCTGGTCGACCTGTGGCCGGCCGGCGAGCCGTTGGCGCTGCGCCTCGATTTCTTCGGCGACGAGATCGAATCGGTTCGGCAATTCGACGCCGCCGACCAGCGCACCGTCGGCCGGGTGGAAGGCTTCACCCTGCTTCCCGCGTCCGAAGCCCTGCTCGACGAAGACAGCGTCAAGCGTTTCCGCGCGCGCTACCGCGAACGTTTCGGCGCGACGGCGACCAGCGACCCGCTGTACCAGGCGGTATCGGACGGTCGCCGCCTTGCCGGCATGGAGCATTGGCTGCCGCTGTTCGAGGAGCGGATGGCGACCCTGTTCGATCATCTGGACGACGCCGACATCGTCGTGCGCGAAGGCGGCACGAACGGCGCGGCGGATGCGCGGTTCGAGGCCATCGCGGACTATTACCAGAACCGCGAACGCGCGCAGTCGACCGACGCGGGAAGCTATCGGCCGCTGCCGCCCGAGGCGCTGTACCTGCCGCGCGCGGAGTGGGACGGGTTCGTCGCCGACAAGCGCATCCATCTCACCACCGCCTTTCACGAACCGGAAAGCGCGCGCGTCATCGACCTCGGCGGCGATCCGCCGCGCGATTTCGGCGCCGAGCGCGCGCAGAACGAGAACATCTACGAGGCCGTCGCCGCGCACGTCCGCAAGCTCGGGCGCGAAGGAAAGTCGGTCGTGATCGCCAGCTATTCGGCAGGCAGCCGGGAGCGGATGAGCGGGCTGCTCGCGGACCACGGCCTTACAGGCCTCGCCGACGCCGACACGTGGCAAAGAGCCTTGGGCGCAAGGACGGCGCTCGCTGTGCTGCCGCTGGAACACGGCTTCACGACTGCGGACGTCGCGGTGATCACCGAACAGGACATGCTTGGCGACCGGCTCGTTCGCCGGGCCAAGCGCAAGAAGTCGGCGGACGCCTTCCTGTCCGAACTCGCCACGCTGTCCCCTGGCGACCTCGTTGTCCACGCCGACCACGGCATCGGCAAGTTTGAGGGCCTGACGCAGATCCCTGTCGGCAAGTCGCCGCACGACTGCGTGGCGCTGCAATATGCGGGGGGCGACAAGCTTTACGTGCCCGTCGAGAACCTGGAGGTGCTCTCCCGCTACGGCTCGGAAAGCGAGAACGTCACGCTCGACAAGCTCGGCGGCGAGGCGTGGCAGCGGCGCAAGTCCAAGATGAAGGAGCGCATTCGCGAGATCGCGGGCGACCTCATCGCAACCGCCGCCAAGCGCGCAATGCGCCCGGGCGTTGTCGCCGAGCCCGACGCCAGCGGCTACCCCGCGTTCGTCGATCGCTTCCCCTATGCGGAAACCGAGGACCAAGAACGCGCGATTGCCGACGTCATCGAAGACCTCGGCGCGGGGCGCCCGATGGACCGCCTGGTCTGCGGCGATGTCGGCTTCGGCAAGACGGAGGTCGCGCTCCGCGCCGCGTTCGTCGCCGCGATGTCGGGCGTGCAGGTGGCTCTCGTCTGTCCTACGACGCTGCTGGCGCGGCAGCACTTCACGAACTTCACGGAGCGATTCGCAGGCTTCCCGATCAAGGTCGGGCGACTGTCGCGCCTCGTCACCGCGGCCGAGGCCAAGGCCACAAAGGAAGCGCTCGCCAGCGGCGATCTCGACATCATCATCGGCACGCACGCGCTGCTCGCCAAGACGGTAGAGATCAAGAATTTGGGCCTCGTGATCGTCGACGAAGAGCAGCGCTTTGGCGTTACACACAAGGAACGGCTTAAGGCGATGAAGGCCGACGTCCACGTCCTGACGCTGACCGCGACGCCGATCCCGCGGACGCTGCAGATGGCGATGAGCGGTCTGCGCGAACTGTCGGTGATCCAGACCCCGCCGGTCGATCGCCTGGCGGTGCGTACCTACGTCATGCCGTGGGACCCGGTCGTCATTCGGGAGGCGCTGCTCCGCGAACATTATCGCGGGGGTCAGAGCTTCTTTGTAACGCCGAAGATCGCGGACATCCCCGATCTCGAGCGCTTCGTGCGGGAGGAGGTGCCGGAGGTGACATTGGTCACCGCGCACGGCCAGATGTCGCCGACCGAGGTCGAGGAGCGCATGAGCGCCTTTTACGACCGGCGCTACGACGTGCTGCTGTCCACCACGATCGTCGAGAGCGGTCTGGACATCCCTTCGGCCAACACGCTGATCGTTCATCGCGCGGACAGTTTCGGGCTCGCCCAACTTTATCAGATCCGCGGCCGCGTCGGGCGCGCCAAGACCCGCGCCTATGCGTACATGACGACGCCGGCGAACCGCGCGACAACCGAGACCGCGGACAAGCGCCTGAAGGTCCTCGTTAATCTCGACAGCCTAGGCGCCGGTTTCCAGCTCGCGAGCCACGACCTCGACATTCGCGGCGCGGGCAATCTGTTGGGCGACGAACAGTCGGGGCACATCAAGGAAGTCGGCTTCGAACTCTATCAGTCGATGCTGGAGGAGGCGATCGCCGAGGCGCGCACGGGCGGCATCGCGGATACCAGCGGCAGCTTCTCGCCGCAGATCAACGTCGACGCGCCAATCCTGCTGCCCGAAACCTACGTACCGGACCTCGACCTTCGCATGGGCCTTTACCGCCGCATGAACGCGCTGGAGGATACGCGCGGCATCGAAAGCTTCGCGGCCGAACTGATCGACCGCTTCGGCCCGCTGCCGGACGAAACGCGCAACCTCCTGTCGGTGATCGAGACCAAGCTCAACTGCCGCCGCGCGATGGTGGGCAAGCTCGACGTCGGTCCGAAGGGCGCTTTGGTGGCGTTCCACAACGACAGCTTCCCCGATCTGCCGGGCCTCATCGCCTACGTCGCCAAGCTCAAGGGCACGGCGAAACTCAGGCCCGACAACCGGCTGGTCATCACGCGGGAATGGCCGACGGCGGAGGCGCGGCTCAA
>DASQNO010000042.1:0-6502 GCA_035644935.1 Sphingomonadaceae bacterium | reverse complement strand
CGTCGCGGAGGTCACGGGCGACGACACGCTGCTCGACCGTGCGATCAAGCGGGCGTCCATCGCACTCTAAGCGCCTCATCGCGCGCGACTTGTCCCGCCGCGCCGTCCCGACCTATAGACCCGCAGCAACGATCCCGGCCCTTTCATCGGCATTGCAAAGCGGAAAACCGATCATGACAGCGACACCCGCCGATCCCACGACCGGCGGCGATCCCGCCCTCGTTCATCAGATCTGCGCTGCGCTGGGGCGCAGCGCGCTGCCCGGCGAATCGGAAGGCTTCGATCCCGGCGCGTGCAGCGAGGCGGCATCGTTCGTCGCCTCGGCCGCCGCCATCCGCGCGCCGGGAACGGCGATCGTGCACATCGAATCGCAAGGCGGCGCCGCCGGCCTGCAGCGGCGCATGCGCATGGCGTTGATCAACGACGACATGCCGTTTCTGGTCGACAGCGTGGCGGCGGCGATCGCCGCGCGCGGGCTGACCATCCACCGCCTGATCCATCCGGTGGTCGTCGCCGCGCGCGACGCGGACGGGCAGTTGACCGCGATCGATCCCTCCGCGCGCCGGGCGGACCCCGGCGATTCGCCCGCCGAATCGATCATCTACATCGAGCTGGACCGCGCCGATGCGCGCGACCGGCGCGAGCTTGCCGCCGAGATCGAGGCGGTGCTCGCCGACGTCCGCGCCGCTGTGACCGACTGGCCGGAGATGCGCGCGCGAATGCTGGCCGACGCCGACGCGCTGGCGCCCGGCGAGAACGCGGACCTGCTGCGCTGGTTCGCCGGGCACAAGCTGACGCTGCTCGGTCAGCAGCGCGTCGACAGCGCGGGCCAGATACATTCCGCGCTGGGCATTCTGGCACGGCAGCCCGACTTCATGTCCCGCGCAGCGCTGGAGGCGGCGCTGGCGCATCGCCGCGTCGCGCCGGCCGGCCCGGTGGAGCCGTTGATCGGCAAGGCGGACCGGATTTCGCCCGTCCACCGGCATGTGCCGCTGGACCTCATCATCGTACCCTTGGCCGACGGCACGCTGTCGATCCACGCCGCCTTGTGGACCAGTTCCGCGCTTCGCGACGACCCCGAGACGGTTCCGGTGCTGCGCCACCGCCTCGCCGAAATGGAGGAGAAGTTCGGCTTTGCCCGCGGCGGCCATGCCAACAAGGCGCTGCGCCATGCGGTCGCGTCCCTGCCCCACGACCTGCTGGTCGCGCTGGATCACGACAGCGTGGAAACCGTGTCGCTGACGGCGATGAGCCTTGCCGACCGGCCACGCCCGACGCTGCTGCTGCTGCCGGGCGCGCTCGGCCTCAAGCTGTTCGCGTTCGTGTGGCTGCCGCGCGACGACCTCAGCACCGCGCGCCGCCTTGCCGTCGGCGCCATGTTGGAGGAAGCCGCCGCCGCCAGCCGCATCTCCAACTGGTCGGTGGAACTGGGCGACGGCGAACTGGCACTGTTGCGTTTCACGCTGGACGTCGATCCCGGCACGCCGGTGCCCGATGCCGCCGCGCTCGACCGCCGGCTGGACGAAATGGTTCGCGGCTGGGCGCCGGGGGTAGAGGCCGAACTCGTCGAACAGGTCGGCGCCAGCCGCGCCACCCGCCTGTCGCTGACCTATGTCGGCGCCTTCCCCGAACCGTACCGCATGCGTTCCAGCGCGACCGAAGGCGCAACCGACATCCTGCGCCTTTGCCAGCTGGAGGGCGCCGGCGACCGCGGCGCTCGCCTTTATCGACGCGACGGCGACTCGCCGTGCCAGCTCCGCCTCAAGGCCTATCGCGTCCACGGCCTGATCGCGCTTTCCGATGCGGTGCCGGTGCTCGAGAATTTCGGCTTTCACGTGCTGGAGGAAGTCGCGACGGAGATCGGCGACGGACGGCTGGGCAATATCAGCGAATTCCTGCTTGAATTGCCGGCCAGCACCGACACCGACGCGCTGCTCGCCCGCGGGCAGACCGTCGAGGAGGCGATCGCCGCGGTGCTGGAAGGCACGGCGGAGAACGACGAGTTCAACCAGTTGATCATGCTAGGTGGGCTGCAGCCGCGCGCCGCCCTGCTGTTCCGCGCCTGGTTCCGCTACCTGCGCCAGACGGGGCTGTCCTACGGCCTGATCACCGTTGTCGACGCGCTGCGCCGCGCGCCGGCGGTGACCGCCGGGCTGATCGCCCTGTTCGAGGCGCGGCACGCCGGGGGTGCCGGAACAGCTGATGCCGGCGCGGCGGAGGCGGCGGTCGAAGGCGGCCTGGCGGGCGTCAAGGCGATCGACGACGACCGCATCCTGCGCCTGTTCCGTTCGGTCATCCTGGCGACGCTGCGCACCAACGCCTTTGTGGAGGCCGGCAACGAGGCGCTTGCGTTCAAGCTGGACAGCGCGATGATACCCGGCCTGCCCGCGCCGCGTCCGTGGCGCGAGATGTGGGTTTATTCGCCCCGCGTCGAGGGCATTCACCTGCGCTCCGGCCCCGTCGCGCGCGGCGGGCTTCGCTGGTCCGACCGCCGCGACGACTTCCGCACCGAAATCCTGGGCCTGATGAAGGCGCAGGTCGTCAAGAACGCGGTGATTGTGCCCACCGGCGCCAAAGGCGGCTTCTACGCCAAGCAATTGCCGCCGTCGTCCAACCGCGACGCGTGGCTGGCGGAAGGCACCGAGGCCTACCGCATCTTCATCCGCGCGCTGTTGTCGGTGACCGACAACATCGCCAACGACGTCGTCGTCCACCCGCCGGGCGTCCAGGTTCACGACGGCGAAGACCCGTATTTTGTCGTCGCCGCCGACAAGGGCACGGCGAGCTTCTCCGACGTTGCCAACGCCATCGCGCTGGAACGCGGCTTCTGGCTGGGCGATGCCTTCGCGTCCGGCGGCTCCAACGGCTACGACCACAAGGCGATGGCGATCACCGCCCGCGGTGCGTGGATTTCCGTCCAGCGCCACTTCGCCGAACGCAGCATCGACGTGCAGGCGGAGCCGGTGCGCGTCGCGGGCTGCGGCGACTTGTCGGGCGACGTCTTCGGCAACGGCATGCTGCTCAGCCCTGCGATCAAGCTGGTCGCCGCGTTCGACCACCGACACATTTTCATCGATCCCGATCCCGATCCCGCCACCAGCTTTGCCGAGCGCCAGCGCATGTTCGCATTGCCGCGCTCGTCATGGGACGACTACGACCGCTCCGCCGTGTCGGCGGGCGGCGGCATCTATCCCCGGTCGCAAAAGGAGATCGCGCTCTCGCCCGAAGCGCGCG
The DNA here is from genome assembly GCA_035644935.1 of Sphingomonadaceae bacterium. Taxonomy (GTDB): domain Bacteria; phylum Pseudomonadota; class Alphaproteobacteria; order Sphingomonadales; family Sphingomonadaceae; genus CADCVW01. Next base: position 3,268 of record DASQNO010000042.1, on the reverse strand, counting down.
CGGCGCTCGGCATCACCGCCGAAACGCTCGATCCGGCCGCGCTCATCTCCGCGATCCTCAAGAGCCCCGTCGACCTCATCTGGTTCGGCGGCATCGGCACCTACATTAAGGCGTCGGACGAGAACCATGTGGAGGTCGGTGATCCCGCCAACGATCCCTTGCGCGTCGACGCGGCGGACGTTCGCGCGACGGTGATCGGCGAAGGCGCCAATCTCGCCATCACCATGGCGGCGCGGATCGAGTTCTCCGCGCGCGGCGGGCGGATCAACACCGACTTCATCGACAATTCGGCGGGCGTCGATTGTTCGGACAACGAGGTCAACATCAAGATCCCGCTGAACCGCCTGCTCGCGGACGGACGCCTGACGGCGGAGGACCGCAACGCTCTTCTCGCGGACATGACGCCGGACGTCGCCGAACTGGTGCTGGACGACAACCGCCTCCAGACGCTCAGCCTGTCGATCGCGGAAGCGCTGGGCGCGCGTGGGCTGCCCGCGCTCGTCCGAACGATCGAACTGCTGGAGGCAGAAGGCTCGCTCGACCGCGCGGTCGAGGGCTTGGCCGGCAACGAAGAGCTGCTGCGCCGCGCCGGCGACAATCGCGGCCTCACCCGGCCCGAGCTCGCCGTGCTGCTCTCCACGTCGAAGATGGCGCTGCAAAAGGCGGTGGAGGCGGGCGACCTAGCGACGGATCCGACGCTGGACGACGAACTGCTGGCCGCCTTTCCCCGCCGCCTGCAGGCCGAGCATCGCGATGCGCTTCTGGCCCATCGCCTGCGGCGTCAGATCGTCGCCACCAAGATCGCCAACCGCTTCGTCAACCGCATGGGCATCACGACGCCGCTCGACCTCACCGAGGAGGAAGGCACGACGCTGGAGCACGCGGCCACCGCCTTCGTCGCGACCGAGCGGCTGTTCGACCTCGGCGCGCTGTGGCGCGAGATCGACGACCTGGTCATTCCCGAAGGCGCCAGGCTGGAAATCTACAGCCAACTCGCGCAGGCGGCGCGGCTGCACGTCTCCGACCTCGTCCGCGCGGTGCCGCAGGGGCTGACCGTCGGCGACATCGTGGCGCTACTGGCGCCCGGCCTCGCCCGCCTCGACGCCGCCACCGCCAACCTGCTGCGCGCCGAGGCGAGGGCGCAGGCGCTGGTGCACCGCCAGCAACTGACCTCGCTCGGCGCGCCGCCGGCCTTGGTGGAACGCATCGTCCGCCTGTTCGAACTGGACGGCGCGGTCGGCATCGTCGCGCTGGCGCAGACCAGCGGCACGGACGAGACAGCGCTGGCTCACGCCTATACGCGGCTGGGCGAGACGCTGGGTCTCGACTGGGCGCAGAGCGCGGCGGCGCGCTTCCTGCCCACCGACCAGTGGGAGCGCCTGCTCACCGCCGGGCTGGCGCGCGATTTCGAACAGTTGCGGCTCGACTTCCTGGCCGGGGTCGATCCGGTCACCGGGCTCGACCGCTGGGCCGTGACCAAGGCCCCGCGCATCGAGCAGTTCCGCCGCCTCGTCGACCGCGCCCGCGCCGCGCCGGTCGCGACCTCCGCGATGCTGGCGCAGATCGCCAGCCAGGCGCGCGCGCTATTGGGCGCCTGACGCGCGCGCCAGCAGCCACAAGCGGATGGCGCTGGCGAGGTTGGGGGGATCGGCGACGGTGATGCGTTCGGCGTCGATCCGCGCCACCAGCGCGGAGAGCGGCAGCCCCAGCTCTCCCGCCGCGGCCTTCAGCGCGTCCCAGAACAAGGGCTCCAGGCTGATCGAAGTCGCATGCCCCGCGATCATGACGGAGCGTTTAACCGGGCCTGAGTAGATGCTGGTCATAACGTCATCCCGGCCTTCGCCGGGACGACGTACGGCTACCTCGATCAAAGTACCACTTTGATCGAAACTCCTAGTACATGTGCTGCCCGCCGTTGATCGACAGCGTCGAACCCGTGACGAACCCCGCATCGTCCGCGACCAGGAACGCGACGCCCCGCGCGATCTCGTCGGCGCGGCCCAGCCGTCCGACCGGCACGCGCGCGACGATCTTGGTCAAGACGTCCGCCGGCACCGCCGCCACCATGTCGGTGTCGATGTAACCCGGGGCGATCGCGTTAACGGTGACGCCCGCCTTGGCGCCTTCCTGCGCCAGCGCCTTTGTGAAACCGTGAATGCCCGACTTGGCGGCGGCGTAGTTGACCTGCCCGTACTGCCCGGCCTGGCCGTTGATCGACCCGATATTGACGATCCGCCCGAACTTGCGCTCGCGCATGCCGGGGAAGCACGCCTTGGCCATATTGAAGCAACCGCCCAGGTTGGTGTCCATGACCTGCTTCCAGTCCTCGTAGGTCATCTTGAGCAGCGTGCCGTCCCGCGTGATGCCGGCATTGTTGACCAGCACGTCCACGGGGCCGAGCTGGCGCGTCACCTGTTCGCAGCCCGCCATGCAGGCGTCGTAATCGGACACGTCCCAGCGAAACGCCTGGATGCCCGTGCGCTCGGTGAAGGCCTTCGCCCGCTCCTCGTTGCCGGCGTAGTTGGCGGCGACGGTCATGCCCATGTTCTGCAACGCAAGGCTGATCGCCTCGCCGATGCCGCGGGTGCCGCCCGTTACGATCGCAACGCGTCCCATAATCTTTGTCCTCTCCTGGCCATCCGGGGAAGCTTTGCGCTCTTTGTCCCGGCTCCCGTCGGGCTTAAGCGCGCGCGACCCAGCCTTCAAGCTCCCGCCCGACGATCCGTGCCAGCATGTCCATTCCGGGCGCGCTGTCGTTGAGGCAGGGTAGATAGGCGAAGTCCGTACCGCCGGCTTCGATGAACGTCTCCCGCCCGCGGATGTCGAGTTCCTCCAGCGTTTCCAGGCAATCGGCGGAAAAGCCGGGCGACACGATGGCGACTTTCTTCACGCCCTGCGCGGGCATCGCCGCCAGCGTCAGGTCGGTTGCGGGCTCCAGCCACTTGGCCGGCCCGAACCGCGATTGAAATGTCACCGTCAGCGGACGGCCAAGCTTCTCGGACAAGAGCCGCGCCGTCTTCTGGCAGTGGCAGTGGTACGGATCCCCCAGCTGCAGCGTCCGCTTGGGCATGCCGTGAAAACTCGCCAGGATGGCGTCGGGTTCGAACGGCACCTTGGCTAGGCTGTCGGTCACCAAAGCCGCCAGCGCATCAATGTACAGCGGGTCGTCATGGTAGGACGGCAAGGTGCGCAGCGCGGGTTGCCAGCGCATCGCGATCAGCGCCGCGAACGCCGCGTCGTTGGCCGTCGCCGTCGTCGCGGCGCAGAA